>JBEGVK010000180.1:0-13904 GCA_041178405.1 Actinomycetota bacterium
TGCCATCGTGGCCGGACTCGACGGCCTCCTGCGCAGCCTCGGGGAGGTCCGGGCGACGATCGCAGACGATGACCGCGAGGCGCTGCACCGCCGGCTCGCCACTGCACGTGAGGCACGGGCCAACCTGCCCGTCCGTGGTGCACGGCCAGACCAGCTGGCAGAGGTGCGTATCCCGATCCTCGACCGACCCGGCGGCGCAGCAGAGATATTCACGCTTGCCGCTGACCTTGGAGTGAACATCTCCAGCTTCGAAGTGGTCCACTCCGTTGAAGGCGATCGGGGCGTCGCGGTCGTGCTGGTCGACCTGGCATCTGCCGACCTGTATCGCGGCGGGCTCATGGCACGTGGCTTCAGGCCCTCGGTGCAGCGGCTCGGCTGACGATGGTGGTCCAGCGGATAGCGCCGCTCGGAGCGCCGGTGACCGCACGGGTGCGGGTCCCGGGCTCGAAGAGCATTGCCAACAGGGCATTGGTGTGCGCTGCCCTCGCAGAGGGGGAGAGCAGCCTCGTCGGGCTTCCTGACGGCGACGACACTGCGGCGATGCTCGACTGCCTTGCAGAACTCGGGCTCGAGATCGAACAGGACGCAGGCAGTGCAGTCGTGCAGGGGGGACTCTCCCGTGTCCGGCGCGGAGCGGTTGTTCTGGATGCTCGGCTGGCGGGCACCACGTCGCGCTTCATGACCGCCGTGGCGGCACTCGTCGCCGGTCCGTGCACGATCGATGGCGAAGCACCGCTTCGAACCCGCCCAATGGATCCGCTGCACCACGCGCTGCGAAGCCTCGGCGTGTCCGTGTCGACGCCGCACGGCAACGGACGCCTCCCCGTCGTAGTGCAGGGTCCCCCGTCGGACGACGTCGACGAGATCAGCCTGTCGGGCAATGTCAGCAGCCAGTTTCTCTCGGCGCTGATGCTCATCGGTCCGCTGCTGCCCCGCGGTCTGCGAATTCGGCTGCTCACTCCGCTCGTCTCGCGGCCGTATGTTCGGATGACGGCGGCGGTGATGGCCTCGTTCGGCGTGCCTGGCGTGGAGATGGGTGACAGAATCGTCACAGTGCCGCGAGGGTCATACCGCCCGTGCCGCTTCGAGGTCGAGCCTGACGCGTCGTCGGCCGGGTATCCGCTTGCGCTTGCTGCCATCTGCAGCGGTGAGGTGCTCGTCGAGGGCCTCAGTGACACGTCCGTGCAGGGCGACGCTGGGTTCTGCCACGTGCTGGCGCGTATGGGGTGCGAGGTCCGTCAGGACAGGGCCGGCACGATGGTGAGCCGACGCGGCGAGCTGCGCGGCATCGGAGTCGACATGAGCGACATGTCCGACCTCGTGCCGACCCTCGCCGTCGTGGCAGCCTTCGCCGAGGGAAGCACTGAGATTCACGGCGTGGGCTTCATCCGCGCCAAGGAGAGCGATCGAATCGGCGACCTGTGCACTGAGCTCCGCAAGGCTGGGGTTGGCGCCGAGGAGCGCCCGGATGGCCTGGTCATCCATCCTCAGCGAATGAGACCCGCAACTCTTTCGACACACCACGATCACCGTCTCGCGATGTCGTTCGCCCTGCTGGCACTCGGTGCCGGTGACATCGTCGTCGAGGATCCCGATGTCGTGTCGAAGAGCTGGCCCGGGTTCTGGGACACTGTCGAGGCACTGCGATGAGCGAGTCGTACTCCGGGGCGGACGGGGTTGCAGCATTCGACGTTGACGGGACGCTTACACACCGCGACTGCGTGGTGCCGTTCCTGGTCCGTGTCGGAGGATGGGGCGGGATTGCCGCAGCGCTCGGCCAACGCGCGTTCCGGTCGGCCACCCTGCTTGCCCGGCGGGACCGCGACGGCTTGAAGGCCATTGTCGTCAGCGGGGTGCTGCGCGGTCGGCATGTCGACGAAATCGAGCAGATCGGCGAGACCTTCGCCGACGAGGTCCACGACACCTGGCTGCGGCCGGACACCGTGGCGAGACTGAGGTGGCATCAGCGCTCTGGCCATCGTGTCGTGCTCGTGTCAGCGTCGCTCGGGCAGTACCTGCGGCCACTCGGGCGTCGACTAGGCGTCGACGGTGTGCTGTGCACTGAGCCGCGATCAGACGGTGGTGCCTTCGTGGACGGCCTCGACGGCCCCAATTGCCGTGCCGCCGAGAAGGTCAGGAGGCTCGAGTCGTGGCTGTCAGACCTCGGACTCTCCCGGGCGCCGCTTTGGGCTTACGGCGACAGCAGCGGAGACAGGGAACTGCTCGCACGCGCAGACCACCCGGTGCTGGTTCGGCGCGCCACGCTCCCCGCTGCGCCCGCTGGGAGCCTGACGTGCTGAGAGCACTCGTTGCCGAGGCCCGTCCGCGCCAGTGGCTGAAGAACGTCCTCGTGCTCGCTGCGCCCGGCGCTGCCGGACTTCTCGACGATCCAGCAGCACTTCGTACGGGTCTCCTCGCATTCACGGCGTTCTGCCTCGCGAGCAGCGGTACCTACTACTGGAACGACATCCATGACCGGCATGCCGACGCTCGGCATCCAGTGAAGCGCCTCCGTCCTATCGCGAGCGGACTCATCCCTGTGCCCTTCGCTGTCGCAGTGTCCGTCGTGCTGCTTGCGGGGGCGGTGATCCTTGCGTGGTCGCTCAGTGCGTCGACCGGCCTCGTGGTCGCCCTCTACGTGGTGCTCACCACGACGTACAGCCTTGGCCTGAAGCATGTTGCAGTCGTCGACCTCGTTCTCGTCGCCTCGGGATTCGTCCTCCGGGCAATGGCGGGTGCAGAGGCGGCCGATGTTGCGATGAGCACATGGTTCGTGCTGTTCACCTCGTTCGGATCGCTGTTCATCGTCACCGGCAAGCGGTTCGCCGAGCTGCGCGAACTCGGCGACGGGGCGGCCGACGTGCGCCCGAGCCTTGCTGCGTACACATCCGGCTATCTGCAGTCGGTGGTGTCGGCCAGCGTGACGGCGGCGCTCGTCACGTACTGCCTCTGGGCCTTCGAGGTCCGTGAGGTGGCGGGCACCTCGCTGCCGTTCTACGAACTCTCGATCGTCCCGATGGCGATGGCGCTCCTGCGCTATCTGCTCGTGCTCGAGCAGGGACGTGGTTCTGCACCCGAGGAGATCTTTGCCTCCGACCACGTTCTGCAGGTGCTGGGTGCTGCGTGGCTGGCAGTCTTTGCAGCGGGTGTCTATGCAGGCTGATCCGACACCGCCGTTGCTCGACTCCGTGCTGAGTCGAATCGAGGCCGTCGACGGCTGGCTCACCACCGGACAGGCGGCGCTCCTGTTCGAGGCGGCGACGCGCATGCCGAGTGACGGCAGGATCGTCGAGATCGGCTCGTTCCGCGGCCGGAGCACGATCGTGCTGGCATCAGCTGCACCGCAGGGCGCCGAGATCGTCGCAATCGACCCGCATGCGGGAAATGACCGTGGACCCAATGAGATCGAGGGCTTCGTTGCTGAGGCACAGTCCGACAATGAGATCTTCCTTGCCAATCTCACTGCAGCCGGCGTGGCGAGCCGAGTGCGGCACCTCAGGATGTTCAGCGATGCGGCGCTGCCCGTCCTGCAGGGGCCGGTCGACGTGCTCTACGTCGATGGTGCTCATCGCTTCGGGCCGGCACGAGCCGACATCCGTGATTGGGGACGGCGCGTCGTGCCCGGAGGGACCATGCTGGTGCACGACTCGTTCTCGTCAGTCGGCGTCACCGTTGCGATTCTCGTTGAGCTGATGTTCTCGAGCCGGTTCCGCTACGTCAGGCGGTCGAGATCGCTCGCTGAGTTCTCCGCCGACATGCCAGCTGGGTGGCTGCCCCGCGTGGGGAACGCGCTCCGGATTGCGGGAGCCCTTCCGTGGTGGGCGAAGAACCTTGCGGTCAAGGCGGTCATTGCCCTCCGTCTCGGACCAGTTGCCCGCATCGTGCTGCGTCGTGATCTTGAGTGGCCGTACTGATGGCAGCGAGTACGTCGCAGAGCATCGCCCTGAGCGGCTGGGGACGGACGAATCCCTCGGTCTCCGAGGTCCGTCACCTCGAGCCAGACATGCTTCGCAGCGCTATCGTCGACTGCGGCACCCGTGGCGCGCTTGTCCGCGGTCTGGGCCGCTCCTACGGCGATGCGGCGCAGAACGCTGGCGGTCTTGTGGCGTTGCTGCCAGAGGTCGGGCTGCAGAGTGGGATCGAGGGTGGAGAGGTCACTGTCGGTGCCGGCACCTCTCTTGACGCGCTCCTGCGCATGATCGTCCCGATGGGGTGGTTCGTGCCCGTGACCCCAGGCACCCGATTCGTGACGGTCGGCGGTGCAATTGCCAGTGACGTGCACGGCAAGAACCACCACGTCGACGGGTCGTTCGGCTCGCACGTGTCGAGGATGACGCTGCTGCGTGCCGATGGGTCGACGGAGTCGCTCGACCCATCAATGCCACTGTTCTGGGCCACCGTGGGCGGGATGGGGCTGACTGGGGCGATTCTCGACGCGACGATCAGGCTGGTGCCGATCGAGACAAGCCGAATGTCGGTGCATACCTCGAGAATCGACGACCTCGACTCGCTCATGTCGGCGATGAGCGAAGACGACGAGAAGTTCCGCTACAGCGTGGCGTGGATCGATCTCATGGCGCGTGGGCGCAGCATGGGTCGCAGCGTGCTGACACGTGGGGATCATGCCCGGCTCGCTCAACTCGATGCGCGTGGCGCGCGCGATCCACTTGGATTCGACCCACGGCAGGTAGCGGCAGTGCCCCCGCTCGTGCCCTCGCCCGGGGTGCTCAACCGTCTGAGCGTGGCTGCGTTCAACGAGTTCTGGTTTCGCCGGGCTCCGCGTCATCGACGCGACGAGGTGCAGTCCGTGTCGGCGTTCTTCCATCCCCTCGATCTTGTCGGTTCGTGGAACCGCCTCTACGGGGCGCGTGGGATGGTGCAGTACCAGTTCGTGGTGCCCTTCGGCGAGGAGGACACCGTGAGGGCCGTCGTCGAGCGGCTCTCCGACAGTCGGATCACGAGCTTCCTCGCTGTCTTGAAGCGACTCGGCGAGGCGAATCCGGCACCCCTGAGCTTCCCGCGTGCAGGCTGGACGCTGGCGCTCGATGTCCCGGCGTCGTCGCCAGGTCTCTCGGCTCTGCTGCACAGCCTCGACGACATCGTGCTCGACGCCGGAGGGCGCCATTACTTTGCGAAGGACTCGTGCACGACTCGGGCAGCGATCGAACGCGGATATCCGCGGCTGGCGGAGTGGCGGCAGATCCGCTCATCGGCCGACCCCGAACGCAGGTGGCAGAGTGACCTCGGCAGGCGACTGGGCCTGCTCGACTGATCGGTGGAGTGGAGAGCGGACAATGGACAGCGCCCTCGGCGAATATGAGACGATCGTCCTCTTCGGCGGCACGAGCGACATCGGACTCGCTGTCGTCCGGGAGTTCCTCGCCCCACCCACCCGCGTCGTTGTCCTCGCGTGCAGGGACACCGAACACGGCGCATCGGCAGCTGCCTCGCTGCGGCATGACGGCCTGCGTGTCGATGTGGTGCCATTTGAGGCCACGGACGCCACTGCCGCCCAGCGGATCCTCGCCGAGGCATCGTCGGCGCACGGCGACCTCGACGTGGTGATCGTGGCCCACGCACTCCTGGGAGACGCATCGGCAACCTGCACCGACCCCGTGGCAGCGGCGCGACTCGTCGAGGTGAACATGGGCTCAGCAGTTGCGGCCGTCGTGGCGGCAGGCGAGTGCCTGAGGCGGCAGGGCCACGGCGACATCGTCGTGCTCAGCAGTGTCGCTGGGGAGCGAGTGCGCTCCTCGAACCCGGTCTATGGAGGGACAAAGGCAGGTCTCGACGGATTCGCCCAGGGCTACGGCGATCGTGTGGCAGGCGATGGCGTGCACGTCATGGTGGTCCGTCCCGGCTTTGTCCACTCGTCGATGACGAAGGGAATGAAGGCCGCTCCGCTTGCCACCAGCCCGGAGGCTGTGGCGTCGGTGGTCGCACGTGGCCTGCGACGCCGTCGCCGCATGGTCTGGGCACCTCCGCTGCTCCGGGCGGTCTTCGTCGTCCTCCGTCACCTGCCGGCGACCGTGTGGCGCCGCCTTCCGCTGGGCTGACCAGGTGCCGGAGCCGGTCATATCGCACGCCACTGGCGCTGGCATCAGTCCCGAGTCGACGCTCGGCGAGGTGGCGGCCGACCTGAGGGCGCATGGAGTCCAGCGGGTGCACGTCCTGGCGTGGCGAGATCTCGACGATCCCGAGGCGGGGGGAAGCGAGGTACATGCCGACCACTTCATGCGACGCTGGGCTGACGCCGGCCTTGAGGTGGTGCATCGGACATCGCACGCCGCTGGACGCTCTCCAGAGGATGTCCGCCACGGCTACAGGGTGATCCGCAGGGGAGGACGGATGTCGGTCTTCCCGCGGGTGGTTCTCAGCGAGATGTGCGGCCGGATGGGCCCATTCGATGCGCTCGTCGAAGTGTGGAACGGCGTGCCGTGGCTGTCGCCGGTGTGGTGTCGCAAGCCGAACATCACCTTCATCCATCATGTCCACGGCCCAATGTGGAACCAGGTGCTGCCGGGACCGATGGCAGCCGTCGGACGCCGCGTCGAAGCCTCGATGGCCCCGCCGTTCTACCGTCGCACCCGCGTCGTCACGCCGAGTGAATCCACCCGCGACGAGTTGCTGCAACTCGGCTTCCGCGATGACATGGTCACGGCGGTGAACAACGGAATCGACGACGACTTCTACGTGGGCGGATCCAAGGCGGCCGAGCCAACGATCGTGTGCGTGGCACGGATGGCGCCGGTGAAGCGGCATCACCTACTGGTTGAGGCAGCGGTGGAGGCGCGTCGGGCGGTGCCCGACCTACGACTGGTCCTCGTCGGAGATGGGCCGACGAGGCCTGCACTAGAGACGCTCGTTCGCGAGCACCGAGCCGCCGATTGGGTCACCTTCACCGGGCACCTCGACCGAGGCCAGTTGGTCGAGCAGTACCGGCGGGCGTGGATCGTTGCCAGCGCCTCGCTCGCCGAGGGATGGGGCCTGTCGCTCACAGAGGCTGCAGCGTGCGGCACGCCGGCCGTCGCCACCGACATCAATGGTCATCGAAGCAGCGTCATCAACGGATCGACGGGCGATCTCGTGCCGCCCGAGCGGCTGGGATCGGCCATTGCTGCCCTGCTGACCGACCACGACCGGCGCCGGCGATTTGCCGACGCTGCAGTTCGCCGCGCTGCAACCCTGACATGGGACAGCGCCGCTCTCGGCCTACTCCTCGTTCTGCACGCCGAGGTGATCCGTCGGCGGCGCTAGTCGGGTAGCAGACGAGTTGCCTGCTTCAGCAGTCGAAGCGCTCCCTGCCTGGCAGAGGTGCGGTGGTGTGAGCGTCCGCTGTCGTCGACGGAATGACGATTGCCGAGGAACCAGTCGTAGCTATCGGCCATCATCTCGGCGTTCGACGAGCGTGGTTGCCATCCAACGAGTTCCGTGACGTGGGAGATGTCGAACCAGAGCGATCGCGAGTACATCATCCAGTGATAGGGCGCGAACGGCGCAAGTCGAAGCGCGGCAGCAGCGTGCATCACGCCAGCCGCTGGCCGCGCAGGAAGCGAGCGCACACGCGATCCGGTGGCGGCGTGCTCGCACAATGACTCGAGTGTCTCGCGCATCGTGCCGAATCGATCGGTGCCAACGTTGAGGAGCGCGGGGCCCGAGGTGCTGCCGGCGAGTCGACAGGCCTCAGCGAGGTCGTCGGCATGGACGAATTGGTATCGATTTGATCCGTCCCCGAGGACAAAGATGTCGGCCCCGTCGGCGACCCAGTCGAAGAGGATTCCGAAGATGCCGAGCCTGCCGTGCCCGAGGATGGTGCGGGGACGGACGATCGTGACATCGAGTCCACGTCGCACAGCCTCGAGGCACGCCCACTCAGCAGCCAGTTTCGCCCGGCCATAGTCCTCAACCGGTTGCGGCACGGTGGCCTGCAGCACTGGATTGGACGAGGGAATGCCGAAGACGGCACTCGAGGACGTATGGACCACCTTGCCCACCCCGGCGTCGCGGCAGGCGTCGAGGAGTATCACCGTGCCGTCGACGTTGACTGTGCGAAGCAGCACCGGGTCGCGGGCGAGCGGCACCTGTGCGACGTTGTGGTACACGACGTCGCATCCCTCCACCGCCTCACGAACGGCTACAGGGTTGCGGATGTCGCCGATGACGGTCTCGTCACCGGTCGGCGAATCCGCTTCAACGATGTCGAGCACGCGTACGACATGACCGCTGCGCCGAAGGTGTGCAGCGAGAAGCGAGCCGAAGTAGCCATGGCCGCCTGTGACGAGTGCCCTCGTCACAGGTCGAGTCCCGTGTCGAGGCACCACCTGATGCTGTGCCGCATGCCGTCGTAGAGCGCGACAGCCGGCCGGTAGCCGAGCTCAGCGGTGGTCTGGGAGATGTCGCACGCAATGGTCTTGTCCATCTCGCCGAGGACGTGAAGCTGCTGCTGGTAGATGCCGAGCGACTGCAGGATTCGGTCAGCCCGCTCAGCCAGCACTCCGATGGGCGCAGGCAGCGGACGTCCTGGCGGTCGGACGTCGAGGCCCTCGTCGCGGAGCGCCCGACCGACCGTCTCGACGATCTCGCGGACCTCGTACGGTCGCTCATCGGCGATCCAGTACGTGCGGCCTCTGGCAGCAGGGATTGAGGAGGCAAGGAGGATTCCGTCGACGAGGTTCTCGACGAACACCATCGACCGCCGCTGGGAACCGTCGCCGATCACCGGGAACCTGCCACGACGGACCAGCCTGAAGAACGTGGTCTGCCGGGCAGGCTGATAGGGACCGTAGAACCACGGAGGACGGACGACAACGGTGTCGAGTCCACGTGCGGACTCCTCTGCGACTGCGAGTTCGGCGAGCATCTTCGATTGTCCGTAGCCGAGATAGGGGCGATAGGGCTCGTCGCCGCGGAAGACATCGTCAGGGTGGGCATTGACACCGATGGGACTGTTCGACGACACATGGACGAACCGGCGAACGCCGTGCTCTGAGGCAGCCCGCAGCATGTGCCGCGTGCCGTCGGCATTGACAGCGGTGAAGTCGCGGATTCGCCGGGGATGGATGACTCCGGCGGCGTGCACCACGGTGGAGCCAGGGGCGAGGCCGTAGAACAGACGTCGTGCAGTGACCGAGCGGCTGATGTCGCCGATCACGATCTCGACGTGGCCCGGCGAGCCGGTTGTGCCTGCCGCCACCGCTGCTGCCTCGTCCTGTGACCGCACGAGGAGACGGAGTCGAGCCGACTGTGCCGCCAGGCGTGCGGTGAGCGCTCGGCCGAGCCAGCCGGCCGCTCCCGTGATGACAGTGCAGTCGGATGCGCCGATCGCCGACGCAGTCTCGGATCCCATCACCGGGACTCTACGTACCGGCGTGCGTTGCGCACGGCAAAGGCCATGACGGACGCCTGCGGATTCACTCCGGGCGCAGTGGGGAGCAACGAGGAGTCATTCACGTAGACGTTCTCAGTGCCGTGGACCCTTCCGAACGAGTCGGCGCCACAGGCGGGATGCTGCCCGATCGGCACCGTCGAGCACAGGTGAACAGTCATCACACTGGCCTTGGCCACCGAGAACCGGGCCGCCATGTCGGCCAGGTCTCGACGGCGGCGAACCGTGGGGGCTCCCCGGAACGACGGGTAGACCTCGTCGGCTCCGGCCTCGAGGAGGAGCAGCGCGAGCCGCGAGAGACCGCTGGCCAGGAGGCGGCGGTCCCGGCCGGTGAGCCAGTACGTCACCAGAGGATCCCGGAGTCCCGGCAGCGCCACGACCCGACCTCGGCCCTCGCTCGTGATGGCGGCGTAGTAGACGCTGAGTCGCTCCCAGTCGCGCAGTGCCGGGCGGAACTCGCGCCAGTGGTCGAGCAGAGCGAGCGCAAGAAGGCCGGGATGGCTCGCTGATCCGCCGAATGAGAGGTCGGGTGCGAACTCCTTCACCTGGTGCACGGGCACGTCGTCGACGACGTTGATGGCATCACCGAATCGGGCGGCGAGTTTCACCGTGGGGTGCACGGCGAGCGACATTCCGATGTTCCGCCGCAGTCCGGAGCGCTGCAGGAGTGCCGGCGTCTGGATTGCCCCGCCGCACACGAAGACGTCGCGGAACTCGACCGTGCTCGACGCGCCGGTGTCGCTGGTGACGTGCGCTGTGCCTGCACGAGGACCGTTGCGCTCGAGTCTGCTGACTCGGCAGCCCACCGCAAGCCGAGCTCCCGCTGCAACGGCCCTCGGAAGGTACGTGAGGGTCATGCTCCGCCGCTGTCCGGTGCGGCCGCCTCCCTGTGAGTAGCGCATCCATCGAGGGATCTCGCCGTGTCGCCAGCCAACCGCAGCGGCGCCACGCGAGAGCACCTGGCTCTGCGGCGTGGGCTCACCGGGAACGTATGAGACATCGAGTGCTGTCTCGACTTCGTCGGCAATCTGGCCGATCTCGTCGAGGTCGAGGTCGGCAATGGCGAAGTCACGTCGCCACCGCTCGAAGACGTCGAGTGGCGGGCGCCAATAGAGGCCGCTGTTCACCTCGCTGCCGCCGCCAGCGCACGCTCCCTCGGTGTAGGCGATCGACGGCAGACCGAGCGCCACCGTGACGCCTCCCGATCGATACTGGCGCTCCATCTGCTCCAGCGAGAACGGGGCGACCGCCCCCTGGTCGACCCAGGGGCCCTCCTCGAGGATCAGGACGTCGACGCCGGCCTCGGCGAGCAGTGCAGCCGTCGTGGCGCCGCCCGGCCCGGAGCCGACGATGAGCACCTCGCATCGCTCGTGCGGGCCGAGCCCGTGGAGTGGTGTCGTTGTCACGGTGACACCGGAGTATCGGGCCAGCGCTCCCAGATCGATGCGTAGGCGAGCGACCGGACCAGTCGCGGATAGTCGCCGAGGAACGGTAGAGGGACCCGCGCGAGCGCATCGCTGACAGGTGCTGTGGCAGGCAGGACGAGGAGCAGGCGGTGGACGATGCCGATGAGGAGGGCGCCGGCCCGTGTGACGCTCGGCAGGCCTGCCACCCTGGCCACGACAACGTCCACTGCAGCCGCGCGCCGGTCGGATGGGAGATGGGGCAGGTCGCGGATGAGCAGGCGCTCGGCAAACGGCGCCACGACGAACACCGGTGAGATGACATGCCGCATGCGTGTGCAGCGTAGTCGTGGTGCCTGCCACGGGTCCGGTGAGCCCCGCTCACCGGCGAATCGAGTGCGTCCTGCAGCCAAGGGGATACAGTCGTCGCCCGTGCGCGCCGTGGTGCTCCTCCCGACGTACGACGAGCGCGACAACATCGTCTCGATGCTCGAGGCACTGCGCTCGTCGGCACCGGATGCCGACATTGTCGTGATCGACGACGACAGCCCTGACGGGACGGGCATCCTCGCCGACGAGGCCGCTGAACGCCTCGGGTCCATCACCGTCCTCCATCGGACCGGCAAGTCGGGGCTCGGCTCGGCATATCGTGCCGGCTTTGCGATCGCTGCAGCTGACGGGTACGACGCGATCGTCACGATGGACTGCGACTTCTCGCACGATCCGGCGGTCGTGCCATCGATGATCGCACGCCTCGAGGCGGGGGCAGACGTCGCTGTCGGGTCGAGGTACGTGTCCGGGGGAGGAGTTGTCGACTGGCCGTTGCGCCGCCGACTCCTCTCCCGATGGGGGAATCGCTACACGGCAGCGGCCCTGCGGCTCGACGTGCGCGACTGCACGTCGGGCTTCCGGGCGTATCGGACTGCTGCGCTGCGGCGGGCCCAGCCGGAAGCCACGACAGCCGAAGGCTATGCGTTCCTCACCGAACTGCTCCGCAGGCTCAGGGCGTCAGAGGCGTCGATTGTCGAGGTTCCCATCACGTTCCGAGAGCGCCGTGCGGGCAACTCGAAGATGTCGGGTCGCATCATCGTCGAGTCGATGAGCCTCGTCACCCGGTGGGGACTCGCCGATCGCTGGTCGGCGATTGCTCACCGGCATCGACGGTAGAGCTCGACGAGCCCTTCCGGATACTCCCTGACGAGACAGAAGCGCTCGTTGAGCATCTCGACCGGCGCGGTGTTTCCAGGTTCGACCGAGGAGTTCGGCTCGACCCAGCCGTCCCAGAAGCCGGTCAGCAGTACCCAGTCGGTGTTGGCCATCTCGTCGGCCAGCGACGAGTCGGGCGCATTCGCAAGGCCTGGGTCCATCTCGATGTAATAGGTGCCGGGCTCGAGTTCGGGCAGCAGGTGGTAGAAGAACACGTCGCTGTACCACGTTCGTCGAAGGTCGGACGGGCCGACGATGAGCGACTCTCCCGGCGCTGACATCCTCGCGAGGTCGTCGACGGCCATTTGCGCATCCAGCGATGCCGCATAGTCGCCGAGGTAGAAGCTGCGGCCATCTCGCTCGACCGGGAAGGGTGCCTGCACCTGGCCGATACCGACTCGGACGTGGAGCAGCCATGTCCGGTATGTGAACAGCGGTGCGACGGCGAGCGTGAGCGCCATCATCGCAGCAGTAGCTGCCGCTGCCCTCTGGCGCACGCCACGTTGTGGCCGGCGCTGTCCCAGGAGTTCGACGACCGCGGGGATCAGCATCGGCACCGAGATGCACGTCACCCAGCCGAGGTGGGCGCTATCTGGCCGCTGCAGCGCCTGCGGAACGATGCCGGCCGAGAGCAGCGCCACACCCATCAACACGGTGGCCCGCTGCGACATCGGCTGCGACGCCGACCTGAGCGATCTGCGCCGGGCACGCCATGCCGTCGCAATGAGCACGACCGGTGCTGCGAGCGCCACGAAGAACCAGGTGAACAGCGACAGTGGAGCCGGCAGATGCGGAATCGCCCACCACGGCGGAATCAGCTCGGCGACTGCCTGCAGCGAGCCGTCGAGGCGATCCCATGACGGCGGACTGGGAAGCTCGCGGCCAGGCCGGAGCCGGACAACGGGGTCGACGAACATTCCCTGCACGGCAGCCGACAGCCCCACGAGTGCGACATGGACGAGTGTCGGAAGCGCCCCGATCACGGCACCACCCAGCACGGGACCCGCCCGACGGTGCCGCCACCACGCCCACACATGCACTGCCAGAAGGGCGATGACGAGGTCTGGCCGGAAACTGAGCGCGAGTCCACCGAGAAGCCCGCTCGCAACGAGCAGTGTTCGGGGCCGGGCGACGTGGTCGGCTCGGAGCACGGCGATCAGGCTCCATGCGGCAAGGGCAATCCCGCCGTTCCATGCCATGGCAGTGAGGCCGACCGGGGCAAGCACGTAGAAGGCGGCAAGCACGGCAGTTCCAGTTGCGGCTGCGCGGCCCCAGGGTCGGGCGAGGGCAAAGAGTGCACCGAGCAGCGCAACATGCTGGACAAGGCCGAAGAGCCGTTCGGCGGTGATGTGGACGCCGAATGCCTGGTACCAGCCCATCAGCGCGTGCAGCGAGGCGGGGCCGTACAGGTGCAGGAAGTCTCGGTTCGGCAGGTCCCCACGCAGCATCCGCTCGGGAAAGACCAGCATGAAGCCCTCTTCCATGTTCCCCCCCGTCGATCGCAGCAGCCCGGGAACGGCAACTGCCACCACGGCGGCGGGAATGCCGAGGGCGAGCAGCGTCCTCCACCCGCTGCGCGTCATCCGGTGCCTGCTCGCGTCGACGGGCGATGCGCCGAGCACCAGCGAACGCCGGTCGACCGTGTCAGTACCGTCGTAGGGACGTCGAAACCATGCCGTCAGCCACCGAACGACGCCGACCGCGCCAATGGCGGCGAGGACGCACAGCACGGGCTCTGCAGGTGCTCTAAACCGTATGGTGCCGTAGGTGAGCGCTGCAGTGAGTGTCACCGAGACGATCTGAGCGGTGAGCGGGAGCACCGCGACCCGCGAGCGGCGCATCGCGACGAGTCCGAAGGAGCCGAGACCGAGCATCGCGTAGTACTGAGCGAGTGCAAACCGGCTGGCGGT
>JBEGVK010000181.1:0-17367 GCA_041178405.1 Actinomycetota bacterium
ACAGCGAGGCGATGAGCTTCTCGACCCGCTCGTCGCGGCTCTTGAACGGGTCCTTGCAGAGCACGGTGCGCTGCGCCTGGTCGTTCAGCTTCAGGTGCACCCAGTCGACCGTGTAATCGCGCTTGCGCTCCTTCGCCCACTTGATGAACTCGCCGCGGAGACGCGCCCTCGTGGTCTGGGGCGGGGTGTCGACCGCGGTGTCGATGTCGGCGTCGAGGCAGATCCGCTCGACAAGGCCGCGGTCCTGCAACTTGTAGAACGGGCTCCGATCGCGGCAGATGTCGTGGTACTGGAGGTCGAGCAACTGCACCCGGGCGTCGCCGAGCGCTAGCTGGTGGCGCTCTCGGAAGGCCTCCAGCAGGCGGTACTTGATGACCCAATCGACCTCTCGGTCGAGTTTCAGCGGATCGTTCTCGATGGTGGTGACGCAGTGCTCCCACATGTCGAGAGCCCGCTGCTCGAGAGGCGGAAACCCCTTCGTATCGGCATACCGAAGCGCACGATCGAGGTACTCGCGCTGGATATCGAGTGCGCTGACCTCACGGCCATTCGCGAGACGGACCTTCCGCCGGCAGGTCATGTCGTGGCTGATGTCGCGAATCGCGCGAATCGGGTTCTCGAGCGTCATGTCTCGAAGCACGACGGTGGGATCCTCGAGCATCCGGAGCATGCACGCCACGGCGCCGACCTTGACGAAGGACGTGTACTCGCTCATGTTGCTGTCGCCGACGATGACATGCAGACGCCGGTACTTCTCGGCGTCGGCGTGGGGCTCGTCGCGAGTGTTGATGATCGGGCGACTCCGAGTCGTGGCGCTGCTGACGCCTTCCCAGATGTGCTCGGCCCGCTGGGCGATCGAGAAGACAGGGCCACGCGCCGTCTGCAGCACCTTGCCGGCGCCCGTGTAGATCTGACGGCTGACAAGGAACGGTATGAGCACCTCGGCATACGCCCCGAGTTCATCGGTGCGGCTGGTCAGGAAGTTCTCGTGGCAGCCGTAACTGTTGCCTGCCGAGTCGGTGTTGTTCTTGAAGAGGTACACCGTGCCGCGGATGCCCTCCTCGCGCAGACGCTGCTCGGCCGACTGGGTGAGGCTCTCGAGAATCCGCTCGCCTGCCTTGTCGTGCACGACGAGGTCGTAGAGGCTGTCGCACTCGGGAGTGGCGTACTCGGGATGCGAACCCACATCGAGATAGAGACGCGCACCGTTCTGCAGGAAGACGTTGCTGCTGCGACCCCAGCTGACGACTCGCCGGAAGAGATAGCGGGCGACCTCATCGGGACTCAGCCTGCGCTGGCCGCGGAGCGTGCACGTGACTCCGTACTCGTTCTCGAGTCCGAAGATCCGCCGCTCCATGCCGCGGCACCGTAGCGCACCCCTGATCGACACCGCCGACGCCGTGCGGCCTATCGACGGCCCCGTCGCTCGCCATCTGAGAAGCGCAGGACCGACCCCACGGAGGACTGCACGACCACCCACAGATCGGCCGGATCGACCACTGCGACGACCGGATACCCACCGGTCGTCGGATGGTCGGCCAGCATCACGATCGGACTGCCGTCCGGCGGGACCTGCACGGCTCCCTCCACCATGCCCTCGGACTCGAGCACCGCACCATCGCGGTGCGCGAGCACCGCACCGGCAAGGCGGCACCCGACGCGGCTCGTTGCGGACACGCTGAACGGCGTCGAGACCAGCCGCTCCCAGGCGCCCGCGTCGACCGAGTCCAAGCGGGGTCCCCTCCAGAGCCGAACCGAGCTCGGCGGCTGCGCTGGCACGGCCGCCGACACCGCCACCGGGTCTGACGGCTCGCTGCCCACGCCGAGTCGGTCATCGCCCAGCGCAGCGAGCCCGCCCCGCACGCCCACGTACGCGCGGCACCCGCCGTCGAGGCGCCGGATGCGCACCACGGCGCCCGCAGGCAGCGCCACCGGCGTCCCCCACCCCACCGGCGGTCCGCCATCGACGTCGATCACGGCCACTGCGCCCGTGACGGCCACGACGGCGGCGCGCACCATTCGAAGCGACATGCCGCCTGACGTCTCGAGCCCCGCGCTCCCGTCCCGATTGCCGACGAGTCGATTGGCGAGCTGCAGGGCCCCACGGTCGAGCGCGCCGCCGCGTGGCACGCCGAGCCAGCCCATGCCGGTACGGCCCTCATCGACGACGCACCCGCCGACTCCCCACGCGATGACCTGGATCACGTCGGCGCTCATGCGGGCACGAACCTCACCGCTGCTCCCGGTGGCAGCAGCGCCGGAACATGTCGGCGCTCATCCCACAGTTCGCAGTCGGCGCGCCCGAGCAGGTGCCAGCCGCCGGGACTCTCACGTGGGTAGATGCCTGAATACCCGCCGGCGACAGCAACGGAGCCTGCCGGGACGCGCACGCGCGGCGTGCTGAGACGTGGCAGGTGCAACTCGGCGGGAGCGCCCACCATGTAGGCGAACCCCGGCATGAATCCACAGAACGCGACCCGATACGTCGGCGCCGAGTGCAACGCAATGACCTCCGCAGTGCTGCAGCCGACAGCATCGGCAACTGACTCGAGATCAGGTCCGTCGTAGGCGACGAGGATCTCGACAGGATCAGCCTCGACAGTGGCCGTCGAGAGCGGCGACGCCTGGAGCAGCGAACTGTCGAGCGAACCATCGTGGACCACCAGCACCGTTCGTGCTGCCGGCACGATGTCGACGACCGATGGCCAGGCAGCGGTCCGCCACGCAGACGCCGACGCCATCACCTCGTCGAGGCTGTCGAACTCGGCGAGCACGGCCCGAGGACCGCACGGCAGCAGACGCATGCTCACCCTGCGGCAAAGGGGCCGACAGCGTGCCCTGCTGCCAGCAGCGCGTCGCGCACTGCTGCAGCGATCTGTACCGAGCCCGGCGTATCACTGTGGACGCACACCGACTCGATGCCCGAGTCGACGAGCACCAGCGCCTGCGCCGCGGCGGCGTGCGGGTCGACGATCAGCGCTCCCGGCTGGCCGCGGGGAACCAGCGTGCCGTCCGGCGTGTACGCCCGATCGGCGAAGCCCTCCACCACGTACCGCAAGCCGCGATGGTCGGCAGCGGTACGAAGTGCGCCGACTGGAAGGCCGACCACGGGCAGGCCGCCGCACTCGACGACTGCATCGGCCACGGCAGCGGCCTGTCGCTCGTGGTGCACGAGGGCGTTGTAGAGCGCGCCGTGCGGCTTCACGTAGCGCACCCTCGCTCCGGCCGACCGTGCGAACGCGTCGAGTGCAGCCACCTGTGCGACGACGTGGTCGGCAAGCTCTGACGGCACCATGTCGATGAAGCGCCGGCCGAACCCGAGCACGTCGGGGTACGAGACCTGCGCACCGATGACGACTCCCCTTGACGCAGCGAGCCTGCACGTGAGCCGCATGGTGGGCGGATCGCCAGCGTGACCACCGCACGCGACGTTGCCGGAGGAGATGAGCGTCAGCAGGTCCTCGTCGGGGCCGCCGCGGAATGCGCCGTAGCCCTCACCGATGTCGCTGTTGAGGTCGATCAAGCCAGTGCTGCGGCGACCGCCGCGTCGTCGAGGCGGCGGAAGCACCGCCGGCCGCTGCTGCGCGAGAGCACGGCCACCTCGAGATCACCGGCGTCGATCGTCCGCTCGGGACCCGACAGCGCCGCTACCGCCGCACGAACGGCCTCGGCAAGCGCTCGGCCGTCGACGAACGTCTCGCGCATTCTCGCCTGGATCGACTCAGCGTCACCGCCGAGCACGCTGTAGTCGTTCTCGTCGACGACCGTGCCGTCGTACAGGATGTGGAACATCTGGTCGTCGCCAGCGACAAGCCCGCACTCGGCGACGAGGATCTCGACCTCGAGCGGCTTGACGTCGTGGGTGAAGACGTTGCCGAGCATCTTGGCGTACTCGTTGGCGAGGCTCCGCGCGTCGACATCATCGCGGCTGTACAGGTATCCCTTCATGTCAGCGGCGCGCACACCCGCCACCCTGAGCTGGTCGAACTCGTTGTACTTGCCGACGCCACCGAAGGCGATCCGATCGTAGATCTCGCTGATCTTGCGAAGCGTGCTGCTGGGGTTCTCTGCCACGAGCACGATCCCATCGTCGTACCTCGTTGCCACCATTGCCCTGCCCCTTGCAATGCCCTTGCGCGCAAAGTCGGCGCGATCCTTCATCATCTGCTCGGGGGCGACGTAGAACGGCATGCTCATCGCGGGTGCACCTCAGCGGCAATCTGATCGAAGACGATGGCGAGCTCGGAATCGTCGACGCGCGACCATCCGTCCGCGGTGATGCTGGCCACGACCGGATAGATGCGCCGGAGCACGTCAGGCCCGCCGGTTGCCGAGTCGGCATCTGCCGCCTCCCACAGGGCACGGCACGCGAGCGCGATGGCATCAGTTCTCGAGAGGGCTGGGCGCCAGCCCACTTTGACGACCGTCGCCGCGTGCAGTTGGCCCGAACCTGTCGCCACGTAGTCAGTCTCCTCGTAGCGACCGCCGGTGACGTCGTAATCCCACAGTCGACCAACGCCGCGACGCACGTCGTAGCCAGCGAAGAGCGGCACCACTGCGAGCCCCTGCATGGCGGCTGGCAGGTTGCTGCGAACCATCATCGAGAGCTGATTTGCCTTTCCCTCGAGGCTGAGCGCGCTGCCCTCGACCTTCTCATAGTGCTCGAGCTGCAACTGGAAGAGCCTGATCATCTCGACCGCCGGCCCAGCCGCTCCGGCGATGGCCACGCCGCTGTGCTCGTCGGCCTGCACGACCTTCTCCATCGATCGGTGGCTGATCAGGTTGCCGCTCGTGGCTCGCCGGTCGCCCGCCATGATGACGCCGTCAGCGAAGCGCAGAGCGACGCACGTGGTGGCGTGCGGCACGACGAGATGCCCCATCACCCCGCCGGAATCCTCGGGAAACTGCGTCAGGCCGACTCGCCGGAGCAACTCGGGGAAGTTCGGCCCGGGGTCGCGGCCCGGCTCGAAGATCGGGAGCGACGAGCTCATCGGCTCACTCCCCACCCTTCTGCACGTACGACTTCACGAAGTCCTCGGCGTTCGTCTCGAGCACCTCGTCGATCTCGTCGAGGAGATCATCGAGTTCGGCCTTCAGCTTGTCGCCGCTGGCGGCCACCGGCGGCGCCTCGTCGACGGTCTCCTCGGCACGGCTCGGAGCCGGCTTCTGCTTCTGCGTGCGCTCGGCCATGGTGATGGCTTCCTCTCGCTTGTCTGGTCGCCCTGCCCGCAACGGCGAACCGGGTCAGCCCCCCAGCCGGGCCAGCAACTCGGCCGGAGTATCGCTGTCGTCGATCAACCTAGCCACAGATGACGCCGTGCCGCGCAACGGTTCCATCATCGGCACGCGCCGCAGCGGATCCGTGCCGACGTCGAACACCATGCTGTCCCAGTTGGCCGCCACGACTGCGTCGGGCCACTTGGCAAGGCACCGGCCACGGAAGTACGCCCTGGTCGTCTCCGGCGGCTCGGTGACGACCCGGAGGACGTCGTCGGAGTCGGCGAAGCGGCGCAGGCCGGCCCTGTCGGCGAGGCAACGGTCGGGCCGCATGTCGTGGTACTGCAGGTCGAGTGCCTTGAGGCGGGCGTCACCGGCGTCGAGGCCGTGGCGGTTGGCATAGCCGTCGATGATGCGCTCCTTTGCCACCCAGTCGACCAGGTCGGCCACAGTGCCGGGTGAGGCCTCGACGCCCGTGAGCATCTGCTCCCAGAGCGTGAGCACCTCGGCCGCTGTCGATTCGCCGACTGCCTCGGCGCCGCGGCCGGCCGCATATCGGACCGCCTTTCCCAGCAGCCACCACTGCACCTCGAGGGCAGTGACTCGGCGGCCGCTGCGCAGGAGGACAGTCTGGCGCAGCGTCGGGTCGTGGCTTACCTGGCGGATCGCCGTCACTGGATTCGCGAGCGCCATCTCGTCGCCGAGCACGTCGTCCTCGATCATTGCCAGCACCAGCGCAGTCGCGCCGACTTTCACGAGGGTCGCCGCTTCGCTCATGTTGGCGTCGCCGACGATGACGTGCAGACGCCGATACTTCGTCGCGTCGCAGTGCGGTTCGTCACGCGTGTTGACGATCGGCCGTTTCAGCGTGGTCTCGAGGCCAACTTCCTCCTCGAAGAAATCGGCGCGCTGGCTCAGCTGGAAGGGCACCTCGTCCGTGCCGACGCCCGGCAGTTCACAGCCCACCTTCCCTGCTCCGACGACGACCTGTCGCGTGACGAAGTGCGGCGTGATCTGGTGCACAATGCGGGCAAACGGCACGTCGCGGCCGACGAGGTAGTTCTCGTGGCATCCGTAGCTGTTGCCCTTGCCGTCAGAGTTGTTCTTGTGGCAGAGGATCTCGGCGCCCTCAGGAAGCAGCGGACGCGCGGCGGCCATGCTGAGGCGGACGATCTCCTCGGCAGCACGGTCGTAGACGAGCGCCTCGCGGGCGGTCGAGCACTCCGGGGTGCTGATCTCGGGGTGGGCATGGTCCACGTAGTAGCGAGCACCGTTGGTGAGCACGGCGTTGACGAGGGCGGTGTCGACCTCTGGAGCGAGGAGGTCATCGACGCTGAAGCCGCGGGCATCACGCCCCGGCCGCTCGTCCTCGAAATCCCAGCCGGCGCGCCGCTGCACGCTTCCGAGGTATGCGGTGATGAGCAACGACGAGGCCGATACCGGGTTGCTGTCGGCCCCGCGGACGAGGATCCCGTATTCGGTCTCGATGCCGCACACCTTCGGGATGGCCATCCGGTCGTCCGATGCTCAGAGGTACTGGCCGGTTGCGACGCGCTCGATGGCGCGACCGCCCTCGGCGGCATCGTCGCGGCCCTTCACCAATGTCCGGATGAAGACGATCCGCTCGCCCTTCTTGCCGCTGATCTTCGCCCAGTCGTCCGGGTTGGTCGTGTTGGGCAGATCTTCGTGCTCTTTGTATTCCTGCTTGATGGAGTCGAGGAGGTCCTGCAGGCAGATGCCTCGGGGACCGCCGGCGATCACCCGCTTGATGGCAAGTTTCTTCGCTCGTCGCACGATGTTCTCGATCATCGCTCCCGACGCGAAGTCCTTGTAGTAGAGCGTCTCCTTGTCACCGTTCTGGTAGGTGACCTCGAGGAACTCGTTCTCGGGAGCGATGCGGTACATCTCGGCCACGGTGGCATCGAGCATGGCACCTACGTCGCTGCCGGCGGCGATGGGGATGTCGTCGGTGAGATAGCGGCCGAAGACCTGCCGCGCAGCGCGTGCGTCGGGGCGCTCGATCTTGATCTTCACGTCGAGGCGACCCGGCCTGAGGATCGCTGGATCGATCAGGTCCTCTCGGTTCGTGGCGCCGATGACGATGACGTTGCGCAGCCCCTCGACCCCGTCGATCTCGGCGAGCAACTGGGGCACGATGGTGCTCTCCATGTCGCTGGAGATTCCGGTGCCGCGGGTCCGGAACATCGAGTCCATCTCGTCGAAGAAGACGATGACAGGCCAACCCTCCTCGCTCTTCTCGCGCGCCCGCTGGAACACCAGCCGGATCTGCCGCTCGGTCTCGCCCACGTACTTGTTGAGCAGCTCCGGGCCTTTGATGTTGATGAAGTAGCTGCGGCCCTTCTCTCCCCCGGTGCTCTCGGCCACCTTCCGGGCGAGCGAGTTCGCCACCGCCTTGGCGATCAGTGTCTTGCCGCAGCCGGGCGGGCCGTACAGCAGGATGCCCTTCGGAGCCGGAAGGCGGTGCTCAGCGAAGAGGTCGCTGTACAGGAACGGCAGTTCCACGGCGTCGGCGATCTGCTCGATCTGCTCGTCGAGGCCGCCGATGTCGGCATACGAGATGTCGGGCACCTCCTCGAGGAGCAGGTCTTCAACCTCGGGACGGGGCAGTTTCTCGAGCAGTAGGTTCGACCGCACGTCGAGCCGCACCGTGTCGCCCGAGCGGAGATGCACGCCGCGCAGGACGTCGGCGAGTTCGCACACGCGCTCCTCGTCAGCACGCCCGACGACGATGGCGCGCACGCCGTCGTCGAGGATCTCCTTGATGGAGACCACTTCTCCGGTCGCCTCGGGACTGCGTGCCAGCACGATGCTGAAGCTCTCGTTCAGCACCACCTCTGCGCCGCGCGGCAGTTCGTCGTGCTCGACGTCGGGATGGAGGCCCACCTTCATCTTCCGCCCGCTGGTGAGCACGTCGACCGTGCCGTCGTCGTTCTTGCCGACGACGACGCCGTACGCTGCGGGCGGCTGAGTCAGCTTCGCCACCTCATCGCGCAGCGAGGCGATGTGCTCGCGGGCCTCGCGGAGCGTGTAGCTCAGCCGCTCGTTCTGCGAGACCGCCTGGGCGAGCTGGCCCTTGGTCTCGAGCAGGCGTTCCTCGAGATGTCGAAGCCGGCGGGGGGCCTCGCCGAGCGACTTCCGCAGCGACTCGACCTCGGCCTCGAGTGCCGCGACACGGTCGGCGGACGGCCCGCTGGATTCGACATCGTCGGCGTCGGCAGCCATGGGCGGAACCTAACACCGTCGGATGACTGGGTGCCGACGGGAATCGCCATGTATGCTCGCTGCGACCCGCGAGACGGGCCCGACGACTCTTGAGGAGATGAGCGAACATGAAGGTCTGGATCGATCAGGACCTCTGCACCGGTGACGGCCTCTGCGAGGAGATTGCACCCGACGTCTTCACCCTCCTCGACGACGGCCTCGCCTACGTGAAGGAAGGCGACAAGGTGTACGCCACCGCGAAGGGCAACCCCCAGGGCGCCGATGGCATGGCCAACATCCCCGACAACCGTCTCGATGCGGTCATCGAGTCGGCCGAGGAGTGCCCCGGAGAGTGCATCTTCATCGAGCCCTGAGCAGACCAGACGCTCAGCCACGAGGCGGCCTGCGGGCCGCCTCTGTGCATTTTCCGGCACTCCACTCGCTGGCGGTGAACGGCATCGTCAGCCGAGGAACCGGCCCACCGTGAGGAACCCGGTGTGGGCGACCATGCGATGGTCGGGTCGGACAGCCTGCCCCTCCACATACCACCCACGGTGCAGCACCTCGAGGGTCCGCGTGCCGATCCACGCCCGGTTCGCCATTGCCTCGCGGGTCTGCGACGCCTGCATGATCGACGGCGTGTAGGCCACGAGGATCCCGCCGGGACGGAGTGCCTCGACCGCGTGCGGCACGACCCGCCACGGCTCGGGAAGGTCGAGCACCACCCGGTCGAGGCCCGACTCGCCGATGCCCTCGTAGCAGTCGCGGAGATGCAGCTCGTACCGACCGAGGGCGTCCTCGCCCAGGAACGCCCGCACATTGGCCCTCGCTCGATTCAGGAAGTCGTCGCGGATCTCGTAGCCCACGATGGTGGCACCCCACCTCAGCATGGTCATGCTGAGCGCGCCCGATCCGACGCCGCTCTCCAGCACGCGCATACCGGGTCCGATGTCGGCCAGCATGCAGATCGGCGCGAGGTCTTTGGGATAGATCACCTGCGCCCCGCGCGGCATCTCGAGCACGAAGTCCTCCAGCGTCGGCCGCAGCGCCGTGTACGAGGCGCCACGCGTGCTCTTCAGCACCGTGCCCTCGCGCTGGCCGATGATGTCGGCATGCGGGACGTACCCGGCATGGCTGTGGAACTCGGCAGCCTCGGCGAGCGTGATGAGGTAGCGACGCTGCTTGCCGTCGATCAGCAGCACCTTGTCGCCGAGCGCGAACGGATGGCTCATGATGTTCCCCTCTTCCCCAGCGCTGCTGGCGCATCGGAACGGCGGGAACGCCGGCCCAGGAGTACGTCCACCGGCACCGGCACATGAGCAGCCGACTTCTCGGCGATCCGGCAGAACGCGCACACCGGCGACGACGAGGGTGCGCCGCAGCGACTGCACGCATCCACATCCGCGTCGGCCTCGACGAGCGACTTGCGCAGGATGGGCGACATGTTGTCGAGAAAGCTGAGGTAGAACGACGCCTTGGCGCCGGGCGAGTCGGCCTCGATCCGATTCAGCGCATCCTTGTAGGCAAGATGGCGGTTCCCTGCCGCCATCGGGCACTCATCGACGAGGTAGTCGATATTGCGGACGATGCACCATGCGGCGGTCTCGCGCTCAGTGAGGCGCACGAGTGGCTTCGCCTTCTTCGGGAAGCCAGCCCGTGCAGGAAGGACCGGATACTGGCGGGCCAGGTACTCGACATCCCAGCGCAGCGAGTTGCCGAACAGCACCGCCGCCTCGTCGTCGAGATTGTGGCCGGTGACCAGCACCGAGTACCCGCCGTCGATCGCCGCCTTGTCGAAGACATGGCGCTTGCTGGTGCCGCATGCGCTGCACGGCACTCGCCTCGTGGCACGCGCGGCCGTGGGAATGTCGAATCCGTAGTCGTCTCGGAGCGACACCTCGAGCAGTCGCAATCCCCGCTGCTCTGCAAAGCGCCGGGCATATCCAGCCGATTCGTCGCTGTAATCGCCGATACCGAGCCCGACGTAGAGGCCATCGACCTCGTAGCCGACCTCGGTGAGCATGTCCCATGCGGCAAGGCTGTCCTTGCCGCCCGACACCGCCACGAGCACACGGTCGTCGGTGCCGATCATGTCGTACTGGTCGATGGCCTTGCGCACCTGCCGCCGACACAGTTCGAGGAAGTGCTCTGCGCAGAAATTCGCGTTGTGGCGCGGCAGGTCGATGATCGCCGGGCCGCGACAGGTCCGGCACTTCGAGCCGACGGCAACCACTCAGCAGCCTCCTGAGATCACGGGCCGGATCTCGACCTCGTCGTCGGCAGCGAGATCGGCGTCACCGGGCACGAGCGTCCCGTTGCGGATGACGAGATGCGACTCGCGAGGTAGCCCGAGTTCGGCCAGGAGCGAATTGACCGTGCGCCGGCCATCAACCGTCACCTCTCGTCGCGGATTGCGCAGCAGGACACGCATCGGCGCCTCAGCCGGCCGACGCGGAATTGTTGCGGGTGCTGCGCTCGCGCCGACCGCGAGCTGATGTCGAGACGGCAAGCGATTCGCCGGGTCGGAGCACCTGCGTCGTGAGGACCTCTGGCCGCACGACCGTGAGTCGGCGGAGCAGTCGCGGCACCCAGATGAGCACCGCCACGACGGTCCACCACGGATTGCCGCCGAGGAGACCGCGACGGACGGATCGCCAGCGCAGCAAAGCCAGCGGAGTGCGCCACGTGGGCGCCTGACGACGGGCCATCGGTCAGGACCGGCGAATCTCGACGAACGTCGTCTTCCGCCGGCCCGAGCGGCGGCCGAACAGGTAGGCGACGACCAGCACCACGATGCCGACGGCAGAGACGACGGCGACGATGCTCTGCCGCCGGTCGTCGAGGCGACCCTGCAGGTCGCTCTGCACGTCGCTGAATCGGGCCTCGAGATCGGCCCTCGTAATCCGGGGCTGTGCCATGTCAGCGGACCTCCTCGCTCGGCGTGCTGTCGCGGTGCAGCGGCTGCTTGTTGACTCTCAGCAGCGCCAGTGCGGCGACGATCAGCGTGCATGCAAGCGCGATCGCATACGGCACCAGCGACATCCACCTGCCGGCGAACACGTCGCCGAACTCGGCCTGCATGAGCCGGAGGACTCCCAGCACGAAGAACACCGTGCCGATGCCGATGAGCAACGAGCCGAGGAGGCCGAATCCGATCCAGCGGCCGGCCCCCCTGAGCGGACCGAGCGTCTCCTGGCGCACGTACTCGCGCACGAGGTCGATGGTGTCGGCCACCGGCCCGTCAGAGCGCCGCTGCTCGGATTGCATGCCCTATGTGTACCACCGCAGTCCGGAGATGCCTACGGGGCAAGCCGGAACTGCTGCACCTGTTCGAGGTCGTGGAGCGCTGCTGACAGGGCCTCGAGCCGACCCGCTGCCGTGGCGGCGGCCAGCAGGTGCTGGCGGTCGAGGCTCGAGATCGGTGCCATTGCGACGAGCTGGAAGCTGGCAAATGACGGATCGTCGTCGAGGGAGCCGCTTGCCAGTGCGGCGTCGTCGCCCAGCTCGACGGCGAGCGCCGCAGCCCGCCGGACCCGGGCGTGGACCGACGCCAACGCCTCCGATGACACGCCAGACGGGTGCTCGGCCATGCCGGGGGCCGCGTCAGCGTCGGGCCAGTCGTCGACGTCGGCAACTGGGTAGGGATCGTCGGGCAGCCACTCGACCACCCTGATGCGCCTGACGCCGACAGTGGCGAGTACATAGCGCCCGTCGGGGAGTTCGCCTACCTCGAGCACACGCGCGACCGTGCCCACCGGGCTGCGCTGGTCGGCCCCTCCCACCTCGCTGCCGCGTTCGATGAGCACGACGCCGAACTCGGGTGGTCGTCCCGCCGCTGCCTCGTCGAGCAGGTGGCGTACCAGTGCCCGGTAACGGGGTTCGAACACGTGCAGGGGAAGTGGCTCGCCGGGCAGCAGCACCGACCCGAGCGGGAACATCGGCAGCGCAGTCATTCTCTGCTCCACGACGACGATGAGCTCATGATGCGCCGACCGGGCCGAGGTCGGCGGGCGTCGGCCCGCTCGGGTAGGCGCTCAGCAGGGTGGCCAGCGCATCCCAGATCGGCCGGTACTCGACCTGCTCGGCGATCTGCGGGCCGTTGAGCAGCAGGGCGAACTCGATCGCCCCGCCCCCCTCCAGGGGCACGAAGCCGCTGAGCGCCTTCACTGCCGGGCGGCCGCCGATGCCGTCGTCGTAGTTGTAGAGCGTGCCGGTCTTGGCGCGCAGCACGCCGGCCAGCGAGGTCTCAGTGAATGCCTCGGCAAGCGTGCCGCCCGCAACCCCGGCCACCGGCAGTCCTGCGCCCACCATGTCGCCATCGGACTGGTGCTGCAGCACCGCCAGCAGCGAGGCACAGGTGGCACGGTTGTCGTCGCTGAGGCCGGACCCGTCCACCAGCGTGACACCCTCGAGGGGAACCCCCCACGACTGCAGCGTCTGCGTCACCACGGCGAGCCCAGCCTCACGGGTACCCGCACCACCCCGTGCCCGGCCGATCTCCTTGAGCACCATCTCCGCGGCGGTGTTGTCGCTGGTCGTCAGCACTTCGGCGAGGATCGCCGGCAGCGGTTGCGACGCAATCGACGCGATCAGGGGCGTGGCACCAGGGACGACACCGCTTCCCGGGCTGCCGACGACCTCCACGCCACGAGCGCGCAGTTCAGACGTGATCACCGTCGCTGCGCCGACCACTGGGTCATTGGATGACGTAGTCGGCGACTCGCGGGCGTCGTTGATCAGCAGTGCCGCCACCGGACCGCCCTCGACGAACTTCACGTCGTCGAACCACGTGGGGTTGTACCACTCCTCGTCATAGCGGCTCGCATCGCCGAGTACCGAGCCCTCGATCCGCGTCACGCCGGCGGAGACGATGAGTTCGACGAACTGCTCGACGGGTGTCGAGTTGAACGGGGGAAACTTCGCATTCGGGCCGTTCCACCACGTGCTGTTGAGCACGGGGTCACCACCGCCGACGAGATAGAGATCACCCGTCACCACCCCGCCCACGAGCACGCCACGCGCCTCGGTGGTGTACACGTGCTGTGGGCCGAGCACCTCGGCCGCGACCGCCGCAGTGAACACCTTCACATTGCTTGCCGGCCGCAGCGGCGCACGCTCGTTCCTCGCTGCGACCGGCACGCCGTCGACACTGATCGCTGCGCAGGAGGACTCGCTGAGGCCAGCGAGGAACGACGACGCAGCAGTTCGGAATGCCTCGATGTTGACCGCCCGCGAGAGCACCCCAGGTGCGCGGCGGAACGACAGCAGCGGAGCGGCGAGCGCCGTCGGCGGTGGCGCCGTGGCGACAGTCGCCGACTCGGGGTCGGCGACGGGCACACGGCCCTCGGCGAAGCGCCAGCATCCGGCGAGCGCAACGGCCGGAACAGCGGCTAGCACCATCAGCCTGGGGATCGGATTCGGCCGCTGTGCCATGCGCCGCCTCAGTGCCGCACCGCGCGGAACAGCGCGTCGGCCGTCAGGTGATGGAGCGCCGTGACTGCCCGGTTCCCGTTGGCGTAGCAGAGGCGACCGGTCGACCGCACCGCCCGCGGACCCGGATTGTCAGGGTCGGCGACCGACAGTTCGGTCGCAGTGAGAATCGGCTTGCCGTAGGTCGTCGACAACTGGTGCGCCGCCTCGGCGAAGCGCTCGTCCTGGCGCTCGTGGTAGGCGACAATCCGCTCGAGGCCGTGGTCCGGGTAGAAGCGTCCTTCGCGCATCATCCTCGCCTGGTTCGACTGGATCCCAATGCCGAGGTACACCACCGAGTGCACGTCGGGATGGGCAGCGATCATCTCGAGCACCTCGGGAATGGTGTCGCGGGTCTCGCCACCGGCACAGTCGACGGGGTTGCTCCGGCTCCACCTCGGCGGCAGCTTGCCGTCGATCGCAGACCGGAGGTCGGCGGGAAGGTCGATCAGGCGAAGTAGTCCGCTGCGGTGGATGGCATCGCTGGTGACCACACCCCATCCCCCGGCCGTGGTGAGCACGACGACGTTCGGCCCGGCAGGTCGCGGCTGGGTGGCGAACGTGGCCGCAGCGTCGAACGCCTCCTCCACGGTCGCAGCTCGGGTGACGCCCGCCTGACGACATGCCCCGTCGAAGACGCGGTCGTCGGCGGCGAGCGCACCCGTGTGACTTGCGGCTGCCTTCGCCCCACCGGCGGTCGACCCGCCCTTCACCACCACGAGCGGCTTGCGCGCTGCTGCCGACGCCAGCCGCTCGACGAGCGCGCGCCCGTCGGTGATGCCCTCGATGTAGGCGAGCGAGACAGCAGTTGCGTCATCGTCGGCGAACCAGTCGAGATAGTCGGCGGGCGTCACAGCTGCGGCGTTGCCGGCCGAGACAGCGCGGGAGATGCCGACGCCGGTCTGCCGCGAGTAGTTCATGAAACTGCTGACGAAGTTGCCGCTCTGGCTGGCGACGGCAATTCGGCCAGCGGGCGGATAGGGCGCAACGATCTGTGCGCACAGCGACACGGGTGTGCTCACCAGGCCCTGGCCGTTCGGTCCGGCAATGAGGACGCCGACCGAGTCGGCGAGGTCGATGAGTTGCTGCTCAGCCACGCGGCCGTCGTCGCCGGCCTCGCCGTAACCGGCGCTCGTGACAAATGCTGCACCGACGCCCTTCGCTGCGCAGGCACGCAGCACTTCGGGATTCGCCGACGACGGCGTGCACACCACGACAAGGTCGATCATCCCGTCGGGAAGGTCGGCGATGTCGGCGACGGTGCGGATGCCGAGCACCTCCTCGCCCTGGAGGTTGGTGGCATAGACGCCGCCCCCGTACCCGTTTGCGAGGACGTTGTGCAGGCTCACGAAGCCGAACTTGCCCGGATGCGTGCTGGCACCAGTGACCAGCACGCCGCGGGGTTCGAACAGGGCGCGGAACTGCGCGTCCGACGGCCGCTGCCTCGCCGACGACGCCGAGGCCGGTGGCTCGCCGAGCTCGACGAGCGCGTCGACTGCCACCGGCACGCCGTCGGGTCGGATGATGAGCGGATTGACGTCGATGCTCGCAACGTCGGGGCGGGCCGCTGCAAGAGCGGACAGTCCGAGCAGCACCTGTCGCACGGCATCGCGGTCGACGGCCGCCTCTCCCCTGAACGGGCCGAGCAGCATCTGCGACCGAAGGCCGTCGATCATGTCGTCGGCATCGGCGCTGCTGATCGGCACTGGTCGGAACTGGACGTCGGCGATGGCCTCAGCAAGGACGCCGCCCACGCCGAGCATCACATTCGGCCCGAACTGCGGGTCGCGCACGACGCCGGCGATGAACTCGCGGGCACCCGGCACCATCGGAGCGACGAGCAGGCTGACGTCGCCGTCTGCCGGCGTGGCGGCGTCGAGCAGCGATTGCGCAGCCGATTCGACGGCTGCCGGGCCGGCCAGCCGCAGCCGCACGAGGCCGCGCTCGGTCTTGTGCGCGATCGACTCGCCGCACAGCTTCACGACCACCGGATAGCCCAGCGCCGCAGCGGCAGCGACGGCGTCCTCGATGGTCGTCACCTCGCGCTCGTCGGCCAAGGGCACGCCATGAGCGCGCAGCAGCGCCTTCGATTGCGCCTCTGAGAGTGTCTGCGAGTGCGTCGCCACTGCGCTCACGGTACTCGTCGCCATTCGCTGCAGACCGGTCGGTGAGATCCCGGTAGTCACGAGCGAGCAGAGGGCGGCGGCGACACGTGATACGTCAGCAGTCCACGGGCGACCACGCTGCCGCCTGCCGACACGAGCTCTGCCTCGCAGAACACGAGCGTGCGCCCGCGTCGCACCACCCAGCCCTCGGCGATCCCGTCCTCGCCGACGAGTGCCGACAGGTACTGCACGTGGAAGTCGACCGTGCTGAACCGGGTGTCGGGTGCGTATCGCTGTCCGACTGCCGGCACCACCACGGTGTCGAGTGCCGTGGCGATGGCGCCGCCGTGCACCACGCCGGCGGGCTGCTCGAGTTCCGGCCTGTAGGGCAGGCGCATCCGGCAGTAGTCGGTGCGCACCTCCTCGACGACGAGTCCCACGTGCGACGGGAAGTACGGCCGGTCCCATCGCCCGAACGCCGACCATCGGGCGATGACGTCGGCGGGTGCGGGAGCGAATCCTGCAGCCCGCTCCCCGATTCCCGCCATGGGGGCAACGTAGTGGCCGCCGTGCAGGGGCCGAGAACCCCGTGACCGCACCCGACGAGCGGCGCACCGCATGCCGTCGCTACCCTCGCCCCATGCAGATCGTCGCCGCACTGTTCGTCGAGAACTTCGAGATGCGCCAGTCGCCCGGCCCGTCCACCCGACTCGACATCACCGGCGCCATGTTCTCGATGGCCTCGCCACAGCCGGTTCCTGTCACGGTCAACCCGCACCTGCTCGGCCTGATCTGGTGCCCGCCCGACGAGAAGGGCAGCGGCGTCTTCGAGGTCGTCTTCCGCAGCGGCGCCGGCGAGGACGACGCCGAGCTGGCCCGCAACATGAGCCCGTTCCAGGTCGAGCCCGGCAAGTTCACCTACCGACTCGTCCGCGGCGAACTCGAATTCACCGAGTATCGCCAGGTGGTCGCCCACTGCCGGGTCGACCGCGGACCGTGGCACCTCGTGCCGCTCACGCTGCTCCCCCCTGCGGGCTGACCTGCCCGTTACAGTCGCCGACGTGCTCACCGGCGATCAGGAACAGCTAGCGATCTCACTCGTACGCGGCATCGCGATGGACGCGCCGCTGAAGGCCAAGAGCGGCCATCAGGGCACGGCGATGGCGCTCGCACCGCTCGCCCACGTTCTCTATTCGCGCATCATGCGTCATGATCCGGCCGACCCTCACTGGCCCGACCGGGACAGGTTCATCCTCTCGGCCGGCCATGCCTCGATCCTGCAGTACGCGCTGCTGTTCCTCGCCGGCTACGGACTCGAACTCGGCGACCTGCAGGCGTTCCGCCAGTGGGAGTC
>JBEGVK010000182.1:0-2778 GCA_041178405.1 Actinomycetota bacterium
TGTGCGGCGGCAGGCCTCGTGAAGTTCGACCTGCTCGGCCTCGGCATGCTCAGCGCGCTGCACCACGCCGTCGACCTCATCGAGGAGTTCCGCAGCACGCGCATCGACCTTGCCGCCATCCCGCAGGAGGACGACGTGTACGCCATGCTGTGCCGCGCCGACTCGGTGGGCGTGTTCCAGGTCGAGAGCCGGGCACAGATGGCCACGCTGCCGCGCCTCAAGCCGCGTCGCTTCTACGACCTCGTGGTCGAGGTGGCGCTCATCCGGCCCGGTCCCATCCAGGGTGGGTCGGTGCACCCCTACATCCGCCGGCGCAACGGGCAGGAGCCCGTCACCTACCTGCACCCGCTGCTCGAGAACAGCCTCGGCAAGACCCTCGGCGTGCCGCTGTTCCAGGAGCAGCTGATGCAGATGGCCATCGACGTGGCGGGCTTCACCCCGGCCGAGGCCGACCAGCTGCGCCAGGCAATGGGCTCCAAGCGCAGCCGGGCGCGCATGGAGCGGCTGAAGGCGCGCCTCTACGAGGGCATGGCCGAGCGGGGCATCACCGGCGCAGTGGCCGATGAGATCTTCGACAAGATGGCGGCCTTCGCCAACTACGGGTTCCCCGAGTCGCACAGCGTGTCGTTCTCGTATCTGGTCTACGCGTCGGCGTGGATCAAGTACCACGAGCCGGCGGCATTCTGCGCGGCGTTGCTCAATGCCCAGCCGATGGGCTTCTGGAGTCCGCACTCGCTGTGCCAGGACGCCCGTCGCCACGGCGTGGTGGTGCGCACCCCCGACCTCAACGCATCGCGCGCCGACGCCACGCTCGAGCCATGCGAGTCCAGCACCGGTGGCCTCGCAGTGCGGCTGGGGCTGTCGTCGGTGCGCGGCGTGGGCAGCGAACTGGCGCAGCGCATCGAGCACGAGCGGCAGCACGGTCCCTATGGCTCGCTCGAGCAGCTGGTGCGCCGCGTGCCCGGGCTGTCGCTGGCGCAGATGGAGGCGATGGCCACTGGCGGCGTCTTCGGCGAGAGCCTCGGCCTCGAGCGGCGTGCGGCGCTGTGGGCGGTGGGCGCGGCGCTGCAGTCGACGCCCGACCGCCTCGAGGGCGTGGTGACGGGGCAGCGGGCACCCTGCCTGCCGGGCATGGAGCCCGTCGAGGTGGCGGTGGCCGACCTGTGGGCCACGGGAGTGTCGCCGGAGGGGCATCCCACGTCGTTCCTGCGCGCCGAGCTGGCGGCCAAGGGGGTGGCCACCGCTGCCGACCTGGCGCATCTCGTCCCGCACGGCGAGGGGGGCGGCAAGGTGCTGGTGGCCGGCGTGGTGACGCACCGCCAGCGGCCGATGACGGCGCAGGGCACCACGTTCATGAACCTCGAGGACGAGACCGGGCTGGTGAACGTCGTGGTGTCGAAGGGCTGCTGGGCGCGTTACCGCTCGGTGGCGCGGGGTGCTCCGGCGCTGCTGGTGCGCGGCCGGCTCGAGCGCAGCGAGGGCGTGGTGAACGTGGTGGCCGAAGAACTCACGCCGCTGCGTGTGCCGGCGCATGCAGCGAGCCGCGACTTCCGCTGACGTGCGCGCCCGGCACCGGCCGTCGTGTCAGCGCGACGACGTTGCCACGTAGGCGCCGGCCAGTGCCACGGCGCATCCTGCGATGCTGAGCGCGTCGACGTGCTCGCGTCGCACCAGCGCGCCGAGCAGCAGCGACACCACCGGGATCAGGTACACGCTCGCCGAGGCGCGGGTGCTGCCGAGTCTCCCGGCGTTGTCGGCCATCATCACGTACGCCAGTGCCGTGCCCAGCACGCCGAGGCCCACCAGCGCCGCGAACGACGGCCAGAGGCGAGGGCTGTCGGTGGCGATGCCGTCGAACGAGCCGAGCGCGAACGGGGCAGTCAATATGAACGCCACGCCCTGTACCCGCCACATGGTGGCGAGGGCTCCGTATCGCTGCTGCAGCGGCACTGCCACGTTGAGGGCGAAGCCGTAGAACACGAGTGCGCCGATGATGAGCGCCACGCCGCCCCACGAGCTCTCACCGGTGCCGGCGGGCAGCGCGATCAGTGCGACACCGGCGAAGCCGAGCACGATGCCGGCGATCTGGCGCTGGTTCGGCATGCGGCGTGCCATGCCGGCTGCCACGGTGGTGACGAAGATCGGCGTGGCGCCGTTCAGCATCCCCACCACGCTCGACGACACGGTCTGCTCGGCGAACGGGAAGATCGACAGCGGCACGGCCATCCAGATCACGCCGAGCAGGGCGAGGCGCGGCCAGTCGGCGCGGTCGATGCGGGCTGCACGGGCAGCGGGCACGAGGGCAAGGGTGAGGAATCCGAACGCAATGCGCATCGGCGTGATGAGCGCAGCGGGAAACGCCTCGAGTCCCTCGGCGATGAAATAGAACGACGTGCCCCAGACCACGCCGGGCGTGAGCCAGCGCAGCCAGTCGACTGGCGACATGTGGCGCTCGGTCATGCGTGGCGGGCTGACGTTCGAGCGGCGAGCACCCCGAGCAGCACGAACACGCTGCCCGACACGTAGCGGCGGACGAACGGCAGGGCGCGCCCGCCGAGCAGTCGGTCGCGCAGACCGCTGGCGATGAGCGAGTAGGTGCTGTCGGTACAGAAGCCGAGCACTACGAACACGAGGCCCAGCACCAGTGCCTGCGACCACGCTGGCCGCGCCGTGTCGATGAACGACGGCAGGTACGACACGAAGAACAGGGCCACCTTCGGGTTGAGCGTGTTCACGACGATGCCCTGGGTGAATGCCCGGCGCGGCGACATCTGCGCG
>JBEGVK010000183.1:0-17270 GCA_041178405.1 Actinomycetota bacterium
ACCCCGCCCGGAACTCCTCGGCGGACTTCGCCTCGGCGAACTCGGCCTCGAACCGTCCGATCACCTCGGCCACCGCACGCCGGTACCGCTCACGGTGCGCCGCCACCACCAGGTCCTCACGACTCGGGAAGAAGTAGTAGATCGACGGCTGCTTGATCCCCGCGGCCTCGGCGATCTCGACCATCCGCACCGCCGCCTCACCGCGCGTCGCGATCACCGAAATCGTCGCCTCGACCAGGCGCGCCCTCGTCTCTGCCCCATCAGACACTGTTACCCAACCTAACAGAGAGCCCCGAGCACAGCCCGGGACGCACGACTTCCTGCACGAGCGCACACCAGTGGAGACGAGGGGAATCGAACCCCTGACATCCACCTTGCAAAGGTGGCGCTCTGCCAACTGAGCTACGTCCCCGAAGGGAAGGCTCAGACTAGCGGCTGACCGCAACTGCCCACAGGGGGCGGTGGGTTTCGTACGCTGCCGCCATGGCCCGCACCCAGTTCGGCACGTTCCTCGCCCCGCACCACCCCATCGGCGAGAGCCCGACACTGCAGTTCCAGCGCGACCTCGACCTGGCCGCCCACCTCGACCGGCTCGGCTACGACGAGTTCTGGTGCGGCGAACACCACTCGACCGGCTGGGAGATGATCGCCAGCCCCGAGATGTTCCTCGCCGCCGCCGCCATTCGCACCCACCGCATCCGGCTCGGCACCGGCGTCGTGTCGCTGCCGTACCACCACCCCTTCAACGTCGCCCAGCGCATGGTGCAGCTCGACCACATGTCGATGGGCCGGGCCATGTTCGGCAGCGGCCCGGGCGCACTTCCCAGCGACGCACGCACGCTGGCGATCGACCCGATGACACAGCGCGACCGGCAGGACGAGGCGCTCGGCGTCATCATCCGCCTGCTGCGCGGCGACGAGCGCTTCGACCACGACAGCGAATGGTTCACCCTGCGCGACGCGGCGCTGCAGATCCTGCCCCTGCAGGAGTCGATGCCGATGGCAACGGCCAGCAGCATCTCACCGAGCGGCATGCAGCTCGCCGGCAAGCACGGCATCGGCGCCCTCAGCATCGCATCCACCTCGAGCGAGGGCATCCAGGCGCTCCCGACGCAATGGGGCTTCGCCGAGGAGGCCGCGCTGGCACACGGCACGACGGTGTCGCGCGACAACTGGCGCGTGCTGATGAGCTGGCACATCGCCGAGACGCGCGAGCAGGCGAGAGCCGAAGCCGTGCACGGCCTGCACCGGTGGCACAACGACTACAACGTGAGAGTGCTCGGCCGGCCGGGCGCCGTGTGGGTCGACGATCCGTGGGTGCTGCTCGACCAGATCACCGGACAGGGCGCAGCGGGGGCAGGCGCCGCCGTGGTCGGCACCCCCGACGACCTCATCGAGGCGATCCTCAACCTGCAGCAGCTCACCGGCGGCTTCGGTGTCGTGCTCGGCTTCGCCCACGACTGGGCGAACCGCGAAGCCACCTTCCGCAGCTGGGAACTCGTCGCCCGCTACGTCATCCCCGCCGTCACCGGCATCACCCGACCGCAGATCGCCTCCGCCGACTACGTGGCCGAGCACAAGGACGAACTGATGAAGGGCGCCACCGCTGCAGTGCTCAGCAAGATCATGTCGCACGACGGCGCTGCCAAGGCGATGGCCACCACGATGCAGCAGGCCGCCGAGCGGGCAGCCCGGGCATCGGCACGAGGCGACTCGAACGATCCCGACTTCAGACCCGGCGGCGGGCTGCCCACCGAACGCTGAGCGCCGTCCGACGCTGCGCGGCCGCCGACTCGCCAGCGTCGTCACACCAGCGTCGGCACCCCGGCGTCGGCACGTCGACGACGGGCTCAGTCGTCCTTCAGCGCCACCGCATTCGGCGTGACGTTCATCTTCGGCTCGTACTCGGCCACCTCGACCGTGCGGCCATCACCGAGGAACTTCGCCCGCAACTGGGCGCGGCAGTCGGCGCACGGGCCGTAAAAGCGCTCGGTCGCAGCATCGAGCAGCGAACCGCACCGCGGACAGACCGACCCCGACGACGACGCCGACGACTCCGAATCTGCCTCGGCCTCCATCGGGGCAAACAGCGCGAACTGGTCAGCAGGGCTCATCGGACGATGATCGCAGATTCAGGCGGCGTCGTGCGGCTGCCACCCGACACTGATACACCGACCTGCGCTACATCCCCGCCGAGTTCCGGAGGGTCACACCCGAGAAGACACCCGAATGCTCGCCGTGCTGAAGCGCCACGCTCCCGTTCACCATGGTCAGGTCGTAGCCGGCCGCCGACTGCGCATAGCGGCCCGCCCCGTTCGGGAAGTCGAACACGAACTCGGGCGGCGGCAGGTGCAGCGCATCCCAGTCGATCACGTTCACGTCGGCGAAGCGGCCGGGCTCGAGCCGGCCGCGGTCGAGGATGCCGAACAGGTCGGCCGTGTCGCTGGTGAGACGGCGGATCCCCTCCTCGATCGACCAGCGCTGACGCTCGCGGATCCAGTACGAGAGGAAGAACGTCGGCTGGCTGGCATCGAAGATCTGGCCCACATGGGCACCTGCATCGGCAAGGCCGAGTGTCACCAGCGGGTCGTCGAGCATTGCCTCGACCGCGTCGAGCCGCTGGTTGAGGAACGGGTAGGTGACCACGACAGTGCCGTTGGTCTCGAGCAGCAGTTCGAGATAGGCGGCCGCTGCGCTGACACCTCGACGATCGGCCTCGGCACCGAGCGAGCACTGCGGGTCGAGGTCGTAGCGGGCACCCTGGGGCTGGTTGACGACGAACAGCTGCCACGGGTCGACCCTCGGCGGCGCCTCGTCGGCCGCCTCGATCAGGCGAGCGCGCAGCGATGGGTCGCGGATCGCCGCCAGCATCGCCACGCGCGCCGAAGGACCTGCCTCGCGGCCGCCCGCAGCAGCACGCCACTCGCGCCACGCCGGGGCGCGGTCGAACGGCGTGAACGTGTCGATGCAGTGCATCACGCCGACGCTGCGGGCCGTGGTCTGCGGCCGCACCTGGGCGCCGCTCGCGTTCTCGGCCCGGGCGAGCGAAACGACACGGGCGAACAGGTCGGGACGGCTGTCGTGCTGGGTCAGCCCGAAGCTCACCGGCAGCCCACTGCGCCGGCTCACCTCGCCCATCCACGCCACCTCGGCCCTGGTGAGCGGGATGTCGTCGTCGCGGTCGCCCTCGCCGATGCGGCTCGCGCTCTCGAACACACCCGCACCATGGCGGCCCATCACCTCGGCGAACGCATACAGCTCGTCGGGCAACGCATACGTGCCGGGCACGGGCCGGCCATCGGGCACCTTGTGCAGGAAGGTGCGGCTGGTGCTGAAGCCCAGCGCGCCCGACGACATCGCCTCGTCGAGCAGTGCGCACATCACGTCGAGATCGGCCTCGGTGGGCGGTTCCTCGCCAAGCCCGCGCTCACCCATCGCATACTGGCGAAGGGCGCAGTGGCCCACCATGCCGCCGACGTTCACGCCCTTGGGCATCCGGTCGAGCGAGGCGAGATACTCGCCGTAGGTGACCCAGTCCCACGGCAGTCCCTCGAGGATCGCCCGACGCGGGATGTCCTCGACGCTCTCCATCATCTCGGCCAGCGTCTCGCGGTCGTCGGGCTTGCACGGCGCGAACGTCACCCCGCAGTTGCCCATCACGACGCTCGTGACACCGTGGAAGCAGCTGCTCGTCGCCTTGGGGTCCCAGGCGATCTGCGCATCGAGATGCGTGTGGATGTCGACGAACCCCGGCGTCACCAGCCGGTCGGTGGCGTCGATCACCTGCGTCGCCGACGACGTGGCGAGTTCGCCCACCGCCGCAATGCGCGAGTTGACGATGCCCACGTCGGCGCGCCGCATCGGCGCGCCGGTGCCGTCGACGACGACTCCCCCCTTGATCAGCACGTCGAAGTGCGCCACTGCGGAACCCCCCGCCGCCTCAGGCCGTCGATCGGCCCTCAACTCGCGTCGACCGTATCCGCTGGGTCGCTGCCGGTCGACTCGATCGCCCGATTGGCCCGCCCTGCCCGTCGGGCCTGCGCCATACGGGGTCTAACGTCAGCGGTATGACGAACCCGAACCTCCGCATCGGCCTGCAGATCCCGAGCTTCACCATCGCCGGGGCCGCTCCAGCCGATCTCTTCGAGCATGTCGCCGATGTGGCAACACGCGCCGAATCGAGCGGCTTCGACAGCCTGTGGGTGATGGACCACTTCTACCAGCTGCCCGGCATCGGCCGGCCCGAGGAGAACATGTTCGAGGCGTACTCGCTGCTGTGCGCGCTCGCCGCCCGCACGAACACCATCCGCCTCGGCTGCATGGTGGGCGGTGTCACCTATCGCAACCCGGCGTTCCTCGCCAAGCAGATCACCGCCCTCGACGTCATCTCGCGCGGTCGCGCCATCTGGGGCATCGGCGCCGGATGGTTCGAGCGCGAACACCACGACTACGGCTACGAGTTCGGCACCTTCACGGATCGCTTCGAGAAGCTCGAGGAGGGACTGCAGATCGTGAAGCGGATGTTCGTCGACGACACCACCACATTCGACGGCAAGTGGTTCACCGTGCGCGACGCATTCAACGTGCCAAAGCCAGTGCAGCCAGGCGGTCCGCCCGTGCTGATCGGCGGCAGCGGCGAGCGCAAGACCCTGCGAATGGTCGCCCAGTACGGCGATGCGTGCAACGTGTTCGGCACGCCCGACCAGGTCCGCCACCTCATGGGCGTGCTCGATGCCCACTGCGAGCGACTCGGACGCGATCCACGCGAGATCTGCCGCACGCGCCTCGGCACGCTCGTCATCGGCGAGACGATGGCCGACGCGCAGCGTTCGCTCTCGAAGCGGCTCGGCGGCAGGTCGTTCGACGAACTGCGGCCCGAGATGCAGGCCCGCGTGCGCGACCAGTTCATCGTCGGAGACCACGACTCGGTCGTCGCCGCCGTGCACGAACTGCTCGCTGCAGGGCTCGACGGCCTCATCTTCAACATGGCCGACCCCTACGAGCCAGGCAGCGTCGAGATGGCCGGCGCCGCGCTGCGGGCAGCGTTCGGCTGACACCGCTCGGCGCGACCCGCCGCACGCATCGCGCCTCGGCCCCGTCGACAACCCTCAGGGGTAGCCTTGCCGCATGGCAGGGGACCTGATCTACGCATTCCGCATCATGCGGCTGCCCCTGCTCGACGCCGGCGGGGCGCCCATCGGACGCCTCGAGGACATCGTGCTCGTCGGCGGCCGGTCGCCGCGTGTCGTCGGCTTCGTGGCCACGAGCCAGCGTCGGCGCATCTTCGTCAACGCCGGACGGGTGGCCACACTCGACAACGACGGGGCGCGCCTGCGCAGCTGGGACCTCGACCTCAACCCGTTCAAGCCGCGGTCGGGCGAGATCATGCTCGGACGACAGGTGATCGACCGGCGTCTTCCCGGCGGCGCCCCCGACGAGCGGGTCAGCGACGTGGCCCTGCGCGCTGCCACCGACGGCCGCCACCACTGGTGGGAGCCCGCCAAGGTGCGCCTCGCACGGCAGTCGGTCATCGGCGGTGTGATGCGCCGCCGGCCGAGCTACCGACTTGTCGACGTCACCGAAGTACCCCAGCTGTTCGATCTCGAGGCCGGCACCGAGCTTGCCGCCGAGGCCGTTCGCCTCCGCGACATGCACCCATCTGATGTCGCCGGTGTCGTGCGTGCCCTTCCACACGGCCAGCGCAAGCTGCTCGCCGAGGCGATGGACGACGAGCGTCTCGCCGACTTGCTCGAAGAGCTGCCCGAGAACGAGCAGTTGCGCATCATCGAAGGCCTCGACATCGACCGCCTCGTCGGCGTGCTCGAGGAGATGGAGTACGACGACCTCGCCGACCTCCTCGCCGAGATGCCCGGCGAACAGCGCACTCAGGTGCTCGAGGCGATGGACGAAGAGGACGCCGACGTGATGCGCCGCCTCCTCAGCTACGACGACGGCACCGCCGGCTCGCTGATGACACCCGACATCGTCATCCTCGGCCCCACGGCAACGGTCGCCGAGGCCCTGGCCGAGATCCGCGACCCCGAATGGCTGTCGTCGATCGCCGCGCAGGTCTTCGTCACCCAGCCGCCGTTCAAGCCGCCCACCGGGGCCTACATCGGCGTGGTCCACTTCCAGCGACTCCTGCGCGAGCCACCCGCGATGGAGATCGGCCGGTGCATCGAGGCGACACCGACGATCACGCCCGACGCCTCCGAGCGCGAGGTCGCCGAGCGGCTCGCCAGCTACAACCTGCTGTCGATCGGCGTGTGCGACGACGCCGGCCGACTGCTCGGTGCCATCACGGTCGACGACGTGCTCGACCGCACGCTGCCCACCGGATGGCGGCAGCGCAGGCGGGTGACGACAGGGTCGGTGCCGCGATGAGCCGCACGCCGATCACCGGTGGCGGCCGGCTCCGCAATTCGCAGGGCGTGTCAGCGCAGCGCGCCTCCGACGACGCCGTCCGCACGGCCCGCACCTCGCCGCGCGCCTCGCGCAGGGTCAGCCTCACCATGCCGCGCGAGCGCCGTCGACTCGGCGTCCACTACGACCCCGACGCATTCGGCGCCTTCAGCGAGAGCATCGCCCGCTACTTCGGCACGGCGCGCTTCCTCGTCTACCAGTCGGTGTTCTGCGTGGCGTGGGTGCTGTGGAACAGCTTCGGTCCCACGGGACTGCGGTTCGACGAGTGGCAGTTCGTCGGCCTCACACTGCTGCTGTCACTGCAGGCCGCCTACGCGGCACCACTCATCCTGCTCGCCCAGAACCGGCAGGAGGAACGCGACCGCCGACAGGCCGAGACCGACCGCAAGCTCGCCGAGCGCAACCAGGCCGACACCGAGTTCCTCGCCCGCGAGATCGCCAGCGTGCGCCTGTCGCTGGCCGACATGCCGAATGCCGGCGACCTCGACGACCGGCTCGACGACATCGGCACCCGGCTCAGCACCGCACTCGACGACCTGTCGGCGCGGCTCGACGAACTCTCGGCGCGGCTCGACCGGCGCGACTGACCGTCGATCACCAGCTCGTCGAACGAGCCACGCCGGTGAACTCCTGCAGGCGCACTCCCAGCGCAACGGTGCGCGCCAGCAGGTCGAGCGGCCGCATCGAGTCATCGGATGGCGAGTGCACACCCGGTGCCAGCGAGTCGCCGGCATCAAGCAACGCCATCGTCACAGCAGCACACACCGCCGCCGCCAGATCGGCGGTCGCACCGGCCGCACCGGCGATCACATCGTGGCGGGCTCCGTCGGCGCGAGCGCCGCGAGCCTCGGCTCGAACCGCGCCAAGGTCGCCCGACGCATGCGGCGGCGTGAGCATCGGCAGCCGCGCCGTGAGCCGGTCGCGACGAGTGGCCGACACCCGAGCCGACAGGCGCTCGACCGACGGGAACGACCGACGCAGCAGCACCGGGTCGGCGATCGCTGCCCGGTAGCAGTCGTGTGCAGCGATCGGCTCGGGAAACCACACCAGCTCGCGCCCACTGCCGCCGGGCAGCTCGACCCACTGTCCGTCATGCCACCCGATCGAGCGGCTGCCGAGCGCATCGTGGTGCTGGCGAGCGCATGCAGGGCCGGCGGTTCCGTGCACGGCGATGTGCAACTCGTCGACCATGTCGAGCTGGGTCGACAGGTACGCCGCAAGCAGGCCGCTCAGCCCAGGCGCCATGCCGGCACCGACCACCGCCCGCACGCCACCGGCCACTGCAGCCCGATCGAGGTCGAGCATCGCGCGCACATCGGCGAGGTCATCACCGATCGACACCACCGGCACGCCGGCACGGATGCAGCGAGACACCATCGGCGCGTGCGGTGACGGCGTGCACAGCACCACCATGTCGGCCACGAGCAGGTCGTCGACGACATCGACGGCAACGGCACCCCGCGGCACCACCACTCTCGATCCATCACCGGATGCGGTCGCCGCCGGATCGTGCACGGCGACACGAATGCCAGCACGGAGAAGATGGGCCACGACTCGAAAGCCGGTCACACCGCAACCCACGACACCGACGATCGCCTGAGGTCGCCTGAGCCTCGCCGCATCACTCTCAGTAGCAGAGACCACGAACAGCGCCCTCCCGGCGTCGACTACGGCGAGGCCGTCGACTCGCCTGCACGCGGCGGCACCGACAGCTCACGCCAGCCGCCTTCCTGCGGTGGCACGCCGCCCTTGCCCCGAATACGCAGCAGTCCGGCAATGGCTCCGGCGAGCGACAGCGCCACCATCGCCCTGCGCAACAGCCTCATGGCGCTGGAGCGTACCGGCGGCGCTGCGCCACCCGACCGCGGCAGCGAGCACCGAACGGCGCACCGACATCGGTCAGTCGTCGAGGATCTCGACCGAATGGCCCATGCGACGGAGCGCGTCGACCGCATCGGCCGCACCCGACCCCGAGACGCGGATCACCATCTCGCGGTCGTCGTCGCGGTGCAACCCGCGCGCCTCGAGGTCCTGCAGGTAACGGGCTGTCTGCGCGGCGAGGGCCGCATAGTGCTGCCACGCCAGCTCGGCACCGGGCTGGTCGGCGGCGCGACGGCGGTGTCGATCGACTGCATCTGCCGCCAGCACGGCCCACGGGGACACCAGCTGAGCGATCTCCCCCGCATCATGGGCGGCGCCCACCAGCGGCACGAGGTTCTGCCGGCCGTCCATCGGACGCCACGGAAAGCCGAGCCGTCGGGCGGCATCGCCGATCTCGGCCACGCCCAGCCACAGTCCCGACCTCGCCGGCGCCAGCAGGTGACGGGCCAGCCGGCGTGGCCCGAGTCGGCCAATGGGATCGTCGGGTGGCAGTTGCGACGCATCGAGCAGCGGGAGGGGCCGCAGCCGGTCGATCTCGTCGGCGAGGTAGTGGTCGACCGCCTCGACGAGTTGCTCGTAGGGCGTGCCCGCCGCCGACCGTGCAAGGGCGTCGACAGCAAGGCCCGCCCACCATGCCAGGTGATCGGCGAACAGCCGGCGCTGCGCCTCGACGTGGCGCGTCGCCTCATCGGGGCGGTCGCTGCGCCACGCCGCCGCTTCGAGGCCGACGAGAAATGCATAGGCGCGCAGTTCGAGGCCGAGATGATCGGGCCCTGCGACGCGCCACTGACCCGTGCGGTGCTCGTCGAACCCGATGTCGTCGTACTGATCGGCCACCCTCGACGCAACAGCCCCACCGCGCTCGGCGGTATCGGATCGAAACACGCTCTCGTATGGTGCGACCTCGCGCAGGAAGATCCGCTCGAACTCGACGCCGTACGCCGGGTCGGCCAGTGCCGCCAACTCCGGAACCCGCTCGATGTACGGCGCCGTTCGCGGACCGGGCTCGCTCAGCAGCAGTGCAGCCGACAGCGCCGCGAACGCAGCCCGGCGCTCGGCGATCTCCGCAAGGTCAGTGCTCACGCGTCAGGCACGATACGCAGTCGCCAGCGGCTTCACCGGTCGGGCGAAGTGCAGCGGACGGCGAAGGCCACCCGGCCCGGGACCCGGCCGCGTCTTGGCAAGCCACTCGTGGAAGACCTCCATCGACTTGCCCGTGTCGACCGCAATGTCGCCATAGCGATCGTCGGCGCGCGCCGGCGACACCGTGACGTGCTGCAGCCAGCAGTGCATCCCCGAGATCGGATCGGGCTGCACGGGGAAGGTGAGGTTCTGGTGCACTCCGGCATCGCTCCACCACACGCGCTGCGAGTCGGGATCGGCCGAGTCGAAGGTGGTGACACCGTGCACCTGGCGCATCTGCCACGTGCCATCCGACGACACGCTGCCCGATCCGTAGCCGCGGTCGGGCCCCGACAGCGACACCACGCCAGCGGTCCATCCGGGGGTGCCGGTTCGCTCATCGAGACGCCAGCGGCCCATGTGGTGCGAGGCGGCCACTACGCCGGGCCGGATGCCCTCGGTGCGCCAGGCGCGGATGACGAAGTAGCCGGTGCGCGTCGTGACGCGCACCAGGCCGTTCACGTCGATGCCCAGCTGCTCGGCGTCGCTGGGATGGATCCACAGCGGATGCGAATGACTCAACTCGGCGAGCCACTTCGCCTGTGCCGAGCGAGTGTGGATGAGGGTGGGCAGGCGGAACGTCGGCAGCAGGATGCGCTCGCCATGGGCAAGGTCGAGGTTCTCCCAGTGCACGTGCGACGGGATCCATGTGGGCAGCGCATACTCGGGCCATCCCCAGTCGCGCATCGTCGGCGAGAACAGCTCGAGCTTGCGCGAGGGCGTCGGGAACCCGAAGCGCACCTGACCGTCGATCTCGACACCCACCGAGCCGTCGCCGATGAACGGCATGTGCCCGTTGATGTCGTCGACAGTGCCGTGCATGCCGGCGGTGCCGGGCACGCGGTACACGCCGATGTCGTCGCGCACGGCCTTGGCGGCCGTGAGCTCTGCAGGAGTGACGACGCGCTCGTGCACCTGCTCCTGGTTGCCGGGAATCGCGAACGCCCCGTGGCGGCGCATGTACGCCAGCGGGGTGAGCCCCTCCTTCGCAGCAGCCTCCGGCAGTCCCGGAATCGAGTGCTCGAACAGGTGCGAGTAGTACTCATCGATCGAGATCGGCGTGCCGGGCTGGGCAATCGACTCGAAGTGCTCGCGAATGCCGAGCGATCCGTCGGGGTCGATCTTCCACGACAGGTCGATCCAGAACTCGTGCTCCTCCCACACCTCGCCCGGGTTCACGTCGTAGGTGCGGTTGACCGTGCGGCCCTGCTGCTCGGCATAGGCCTTCATCACCGGCTGGCGGAAGCCGATCCACCGGCCGAGGTGGGTCTCGTACGAGGCCACGTCGTGCCGCTCCGACGCCACGCCCATCGGCAGCACGTAGTCGGCGAACCATGCCGTCTCGCTCCAGATCGGCGTGAGCGCCACATGGCACCCGACGAGATCTTCGTTGGTGAGCGCCTCGAGCCAGGTGAAGCCGTCGGGGTTGGTCCAGATCGGGTTGTAGACACGGGTGAAGTACGTGTCAAGACGGCCGCGGCCCTCCTTCAAGAAGTGCGGCAGCAGGATCGACAGCTCGTGATGCGTGAGCGGGTACTCCTTCGGCCAGGTGAGCTCGTTCCAGTCGCCGTGCGGATGCGGGTTCTTCGGCGGCACGGGGATGAACTTGTTCCAGCCGTTCGGACTGGTGCCGCCCTCGGTGCCCACCGAGCCGGTGAGCACGTTCAAGAAGAACAGGGTGCGCGCTGTCTGCCAGCCGCCCTCGTTGCCCGCAGCCGAGGCGCGCCAGTTGTGCGACGACAGCCGACCGGGCACGGCACGGCCGATGTGCTCGGCGATCTCGCGGATCTTGCGCGCATCGACGCCGCACATGTGCTCGGCCCGCTCGGGCGTGTAGTCGGCATACAGGTCGATGAGCGCCGGGCCGACATTCTCGAACTCGACCGCCAGGTCGGGCCGGGTCTCGCGCAAGAACACGTCCCAGTTCACCCATCGGCGCACGAACTCGCGGTCCCACGTGCCGTTCACCAGCAGCAGACGGGCGATCGCCAGGCAGAGGAACGCCTCGGTTCCGGGCCACACTGGCAGCCAGTAGTCGCTCATCGATGCCGTGTTCGACAGTCGCGGGTCGACGCAGATCACCTTCGCGCCGCGCATCTTGCCCTCGATGATGCGCTGTGCGTGAGGGTTGAAGTAGTGGCCGGCCTCGAGGTGCGATGAGATGAGGAAGATCACCTTGGCATTGGCATGATCGCCCGACGGGCGGTCGAAGCCCATCCATGCCGCATACCCGACCCGCGCGCCAGACGAGCAGATGTTGGTGTGGCTGTTGTGACCGTCGAGCCCCCACGCATGCAGCACGCGCTCCATGTAGCTGTCGTCGCCCGGCCGGCCGACGTGGTACATGACTTCCTTGTGGCGCCCCTCGCGGAAGGCGGTGCCGATGCGCGAGCCGATCTCCTCGAGTGCCTGCGCCCATTCGATGCGCTGCCACCTGCCCTCACCGCGTGTGCCGGCACGCTTGAGCGGATACAGGATGCGGTCGGCGTCCTGCACCTGGTTGATCGTCGCCGGACCCTTCGCGCAGTTGCGGCCGCGGCTCGCCGGATGGTGCGGGTTGCCCTCGAACTTCTGGATCTCGCCCGTCTCCTTGTCGACATACGCAAGCAGGCCGCAGCAGGCCTCGCAGTTGAAGCACGTCGTCGGGATGAGGCTGAATCGCCGCTTGGTCGCCTTGCCGTGCGCCCAGTCCTTCGAGTCGAGCTCGACCCAGTCGTGCCACTGCTCGGCAGGCGGATAGCTGGTGAGCGACGAGCCGGGCATCAGCTTGGGCAGGTCGCCGAGGCCGGCGGCCGTCAGTGTCTCGCGGAGTGACATGTCGGGGATCTCCTCGTTCTCAGGTGTGCGGCGTTCTCAGCGCAGCGACGTTCTCAGCTCAGCGGCACGGACTGGCCGGCGCGGACAAAGGCATCCTCGTAGGCGGCAAGACCCGCCAGCACGAGTACCGACGCAACGACACCGAGCACGGTGTTGTCGGTGATGGCCGCGGCGAGTGCCACTGCGCCCGCTGCCACCATGCCGACGACGACGCCGAACCAGAAGCGGCCGCGGTAGGCGCCTCGCGTCATCGCCGCCGTGGCCACCTCGACCGACACCGTGCCATGCGACGTCACCTCGATGGCAACGAGGGCGAGCTGGGCGATGGTGCCGCCGAACAACGACCACAGCAGCAGCGACTCGAGGCCCGCGTCGACATCGAACAGGCTCACCGGGATCACCAGCGCCGCCGATCCTGCGCTGACGGCCTGGGCGAGCAGCACCGGCAGCATCAGCGGCGTCTGCCACAGGTCGCGGCCTTCGCACTGCGCGAAGAGCCACGCCGTATACCCGGCAGTGCCGGCGCCGAACACGATGGCCGGCACCGCGAGGGCCCGCAGCATCGACGGAGAATCCGCCACCGCTGCGAGGAACCACAGCGATCCCACCGCACCGAGGCCTGCGAGCACGAAGGCGCCCTTCACCAGCCACGAGCCCCACTGCGGCTTGGTGAAGATGTAGTAGAAGCGCGTCGGCTGCTTCAGGTCGGCGATGAGCAGGGCGCCGGTGATCGCCGCGAACAGCAGCGCCATCACCGGGGTGTACAGCCCGACGAACGAGCGCTCGTCGCTGTGACCGGTGAGCGCAGCGAGTCCCGCCACCATGAAGGCGCCGCCGGCGATGCCCTTGGTGACGAGGTACGACGACACCTTTCCCTTCCACGGCATCGGATGCGCCGTGGTGTAGGCGGTGCGGGCAACGAGGTTGGCGTCGATGCTGGGCGTGCTCACCGAGATGGTCGGGTGGTGCACCGTCGTGTCGGCCCAGATCATGCCGTCGTCGCGGATCTTGGTGCGCAGCGGATCGAGCGCCGCCTCATCGGCACCCTTGTAGAAGACGTGCGGCTTGGTGCCCTGCTCGGGGGCGCGCACCTTCGTGTCGTGCCGGCTGAGCATCGTCGAGATCCGCGACTCGGGATCATCAAGGTCGCCGGCAATGATCGACTGCGTCGGGCACACCACCACACAGCTCGGCTCGAGCGACAGTTCGACGCGGTGCGCGCAGAAGTTGCACTTATGGGCGGTCTGCGTCTCGGGATTGATGTAGAGCGCGTCGTACGGGCAGGCGTTCATGCACGACTTGCACCCGATGCAGCGCGAGTCGTCGAAGTCGACGATGCCGTCGGCACGGTTGAACAGCGCCGTGGTGGGGCAGATCTTCACGCATGGTGCGTCTGCGCAGTGGTTGCAGCGGTTCACCGAGTAGAAGCGACGCGACTCGGGGAACTCGCCCTTCTCGATGTACTTCACCCACGTGCGGTTCACGCCGAGCGGCACATCGTGCTCGGACTTGCAGGCAACAGTGCAGGCGTGGCAGCCGATGCAGGTGTCCTGGTCGATGAGGAAGGCGTATCTGGTCACAGTCGGCTCGTTTCGGATCAGTGCGCGTTCTCAGGCACGGCGACATCGCCGCCGGCCGATTGCCAGGCACCGAAGCCGCCGAGCAGATCGCTGACATCGGCGAACCCCCGCTGGCGCAGCGTGCTGGCGGCGATGCTCGAGCGGTAGCCGCCGGCGCAGTAGACGACCGTCGGCTTCGAGGAATCAAGCTCGCCGAGCCGGGTGATGAGTGCCGGAAGCTGGATGTGCTCGGCACCCGGAATCGCGCCGCCCGCCACCTCGCCGGGCCCGCGCACATCGACGATCTGAAGGCCGGCCACGGTTGCCTTCCGGTCGCGCAGTTGCTCGACCGTCAGGCGCGAGGTCTGGGTGACGTGGTCGGGCCGCGAGAGGAACGCCGCCTCCGGCGTCTCGAGGGCACCGAGCACATTGTCGAAGCCGATGCGCCCCAGCCGGGTACGTGCCTCGTTCTCCGTGCCGGGTGGGCAGACGAGCACGAGCGCCGTCTCGGATGCGACCACCTCGCCTGTGTACTCGGCGAAGCGTCCGCTGAGCCCAACGTTGATCGAGCCGCGCAGGTGTGCCACGGCAAAGTCGTTGGGCTCGCGTGTGTCGATCACCACAGCACCGTTCGCCTGCGCAGCAAGCACCTCGTCGACTGACATCAGCCGCGTGTCGCCGGTCTCGTCGAACAGGTCGCGGTTCACCCGGTTGCGCACTGCGGCGAAGGGGAAATACAGCGGGGCGGTCGCCTGGCCCTCGGTCACTGCAGCGACGAAGTCGTCCTCGCTCATCGGCGCCAGCGCATAGTTGGTGCGGCGCTGCTCGCCGATCGTCGACACCGTCTCGGTGGAGAGGTTCTTGCCGCATGCCGAGCCAGCGCCGTGGGCGGGATACACCTTCGTGGTGTCGGGCAGGGTGAGCAGCTTGCGGTGCAGCGAGTGGTACAGCTGCCGGGCCAAGTCGTCGGCGCTGGCGCCGAACGCCGACAGCAGGTCGGGGCGACCGACGTCGCCGATGAAGAGCGTGTCGCCGGTGAGCACGCCGTATGGCGTGTCGCCGCTGTCGTACACCACGTAGCTCACCGACTCGGGGGTGTGGCCCGGCGTGTCGAGCACCACGATCGACACGTCGCCGAGCACCAGCCGCTCGCCGTCGGCCATCGCCATCGACGGGAACTCGGTGCGGGCAGCGCCGACCGTGCCATAGGTGATGGCTGCACCGGTGGCGGCCTGCAGCTCGAGGTGGCCCGACAGGAAATCGGCGTGGAAGTGCGTCTCGAAGATGCGCTCGATCGACAGTCCGTGCTCGGCGGCATCGGCAAGGTACTGCGAGATGTCGCGCTGCGGGTCGACGACGACCGCCCGTCCGGTACCGGTGTCGCCGATCATGTACGACGCGTGCGAGAGGCAGGCGAGGTAGTACTGGCGGAAGAACATCATGGCGTCACGCTCACTCGGTCGTCCGCACGGTCGCGGAATGTACGGACATTTGCGAGCCTATGGTACGGTGTGACGGATGTCAATGACGACAGTGTCCCGATAAGGAGGCCGATGTATTCCGCACTCTTGCCCGACCGGTTGCCGTGGTACATCGCCGGCCCAGCACTCGGACTGCTCGTGGTCGGCTTCTTCCTGCTCACCAACCAGCCCCTCGGGGCCACCGGCGCCTACGTCGAGACGGCGCGCACCGTCCGCCGCCAGACGGGCGCCGTCACATGGCGGGCCTTCTACTTCGTCGGCATCGCACTCGGCGGCTACATCGCCGTGCAGCTGAAGGACATCGGCTTCGACCCGCGTACCGGCTACGACATCCTGGTCGACGAGGGAGCCGGGAATCTCGGGCTGTCGCTGCCGGCCGCCGCTGCACTCATCTTCGCCGGCGCCATCGTGATGGGCTACGGCGCCCGGATGGCGGGCGGCTGCACCTCCGGCCACGGCATCTGCGGCACCGCACAGCGATCGCCAGCCAGCTGGGCAGCGATGATCACCTTCATGGCAACCGCCGTCATGACCACCTTCGTCATCAACCAGTTCTGAGGGAGCACCGACACATGAACCGCTCTGCCAAGCTCAACCTCGTCGGCCTGCTGTTCGGCGCCGGATTCGGCTTCGTGCTCGCCGCAGCGAACCTGCACGAGTACGCCACCATTCACAACATGCTCTCCCTCGAGGAATTCGATGTCTTCGGGCTGATGGGCGGGGCCATCGGCGTCTCGCTGCCGCTGCTCTGGATCCTCGAGCGCCGCGGCACGCGCACGGCGCTCGGCGGCACGCTCACGCTGGCGCGATCGAAGCCCCAGCGACACCACATCGTGGGCGGCGCCCTGTTCGGCATCGGCTGGGCACTCTCGGGCACGTGCCCTGCGCCGGCCCTCGTCATGCTGGCGTCAGGTGCCGGCCTCGCCATCGTTACCGTCACGGGCCTGTTCGTGGGACTCGGCCTGCGCGATGCGCAGACCTCGCGGACCAACGGCACGGCGACCGCCGGCGACGGCGAGCACCGCGAGGTCGTCACCACCAGCCGATGAGCCGGCCGAAGAAGGCGGGCGGCGGCGCAGCCCGACGCGGCGCACGTCGACTGCAACCCGGCACAGCGCAGCCGCTGTGGTCGCAGGTGCTCGCCGATGTCCGCCGCCGGCTCGATGCCGGCGAGTTCGGCGAAGGCTTCCCCACCGACCGCGACCTCATGGCCGACTACGGCGTCAGCCGGCACACCGTGCGCGAGGCGGTGCGCCACCTTCAGTCTGAAGGCCTGCTCACGCGACACAAGGGCCGCGGCAGCTTCGTGCAGCCGCTGGCCCTCGAGCAGCGCATCGGGCCGCTCTACAGCCTCTTCCGTTCGATCGAAGACCAGGGCCACATCCAGCGCAGCGAGGTGCTGCTGCTCGAGTCGACCCAGGACGTCGAGATCGCCACGCGGCTCGGCCTCACACGGGGCGCGAAGCTCTTCCACCTGCGCCGACTGCGGCGTGCCGATGGCGTGCCGTTTGCCGTCGACGAGATCTGGATGCCGGCAGCGCTGGCAGCGCCACTGTTCAAGGTCGACTTCGAGCACACCGGCGTCTACGGCGAGCTCGAGCGCCTCACCGACGTACGACCCGTGCGCGGATGGGAGCGCATCCGGCCCGGCAACCCCACGACCGACGAGCGTCGACTGCTCGGCACCCAAGCCGGAGAACCCGTCTTCGTCGTCACCCGGTACACCGAGTCCGCCAGCGGTCCGCTCGAGTGGCGCAGCACCGTGATCCGCGGCGACTCGTACACCTTCACCACCACCTGGACCACCGGCAGCGCCACGTCGCAGTTCGGCATCGACCCGCGCGTTGCTACACGCCAGTAGGCAGGCGGAGAGACGTCGCTACGACGTCAGAAGGGCGATCACAGGACCCGCTGCGATGAGCACCAG
>JBEGVK010000184.1:0-6815 GCA_041178405.1 Actinomycetota bacterium
ACCTGTCGCCCGACGACCTCCGCACTGCCGACGAGGCATTCCTCAGCAGCACGGCGGGCGGCATCATGCCCGTCGCGGCCGTCGACGGGCGCCCGCTCGCCCACGGCGAGGGACCTGGGCCCGTCTCGAGGCAATTGCGCACCGAGTACTGGGCGCGACGGGAGGCCGGTTGGCTGGGCACACCGGTGGCGTCGCTGGTCGGCTGACCCTGTCGACGACCGCTCAGTCGAGCGGGCCGACGTCGTACATCGCGTCGAACCACTCGAAGCGGGTCTCGGTGTTCTTCGACGGGTCGACGGTCCGCCCACCGGAACCATAGAAGGCGCCACTGCGCGGCATCGGCGACACCGGATGACGCGCATACTCGACTGCTGCGGCGAGATCCTCGGCGAACGCCTCGGCGACGCCGGGCATCGTGTTGGGCCGGGTGATCGTGAAGTGCAGGGCTGGCGGCAGCTGCGCACCGTTCATCCGCCAGCCTCTATCGGCGAGCGCGTCGTTGACGTGGTACACGTCGATGGGATGGTCGACCTCCGGATTGGCCCGGAATGCCGCCATGAAACGCGAATCGCCGATCAATGCCAGCTCGGGATGGCGCCGGACGGCGTCCTTCACCTTCGCCGCCGTGGCGAAGATGTCACCGGCGATCGCCCGGTAGCCGTCCTTGCCGAGGCTCAGCATCGCCGCCCACGTCGATGCGATGATGCCACCCGACCTGCTGCCGGCGATTCCCGGCGACCCGTACAGACCACCAGGCCATCCGTTCATCACGTAGTAGTGGTACCGGCGGAGCGTGTGGGGCTTGAAGATCACCACGGAACTGCCCTTGAAGCCGAAGCCGTACTTGTGAGTGTCGACCGAGATCGACGTCACGCCGGGCACCGAGAAGTCGAAGGGCGTGACCGGATAGCCGCAGTCGTCGGCCCACATCAGGATGAACCCGCCGAGGCAGCCGTCGACGTGGAGTCCGAGGTCGTGGTCGAGGGCGAGCTGGCCGAGTTGCGGGATTGGATCGACGACGCCGTGCGGATAGGTGCCGGCCGATCCGACGAGGGCGACGGTGTTCGGCGTGATGTGCGTGCGCACCCAGTCGATGTCGACGGCACCCTGGTCGTCCACTGGCGCAACGACCGGCCTGATGCCGAAGTAGTCGAATCCCTTGTGCATGCCTGGATGGCCGGTGACGGGAATGATCACCTCTGGCTCGCTGATGCCCATCGAACGGCCGCGCTCGCGGTAGGCGAGCATCGCGGTGAGGAGGCTCTCCGTCCCGCCTGAGGTGACAGTTCCTCCGCAGTCGCGCTGGTCGCCGACGGCATTGCCGTGCAGCAGCTCGGCGGTCATGGCGACGATCTCAGCTTCCATCTTGGTGGCACTCGGATACATGTCGCGCTGGATGACGTTCGCATGCGCGAAGCGCTCGAACACCTGAGCCAGGAATGCGTAGTGCTCGTGGTCGCCCGAGTAGATCGATCCGCTCACCCGGCCCGCATCACCACGCGCATCCTCCTCGCGGGCCATCTGCGTGACCTCGTCGAGCAGTTGCTCACGCGAGATGCCGGTACTCGGCATCACCGGGTGCACGGCGAATCGACCGGCATACGGGTGGAACGGCGACCGCTTCGGCTCAGGCATGCTCACTCCCCATCGCAGTCGGCTTCCGACCTACGTGCTCAGCCGAGAGTCTCGCACAGCGCGCCACGACCGCCAGGAGCGGCATCTCGGCACGCAGGTGGAACGTCTGCGTCACTGGAATGCCCCAGACGCGCAGACGCCGCCCGGCTTCGGCAACCGGGCGGCGCTGGGCGTGTCTGATCCGATGGGCGCCGAAACCCTTGTCGGATGACCCCCACGGTGCAGTCCACGGTGGGGAGCCATCGGTCGCCGACGAATCGACGGCCCTGTGGCTACGAGAACCATGATGCGCAAACGGCGGCGACTGCGCGAGGGGCAGGTGGCCCGGATGCGAGCGTCAACCCGATGGCGTGCGCAGGCACCCGGCAGGGGGCGAGCTCACGGCACGCCGGCGGGAACCAGTTCGAATTCGTCGGCGATCTGCCCGTTCGAGGCCACGGCACGCACCACGATCCGGTCGTCGTAGGCCGCGATGTCGAGGAAGTGCACGAATGCGTACGCCACCTCGGTGAACGACTCCGTGCCGGTGAGCCGGCGTCCGGATCCGGCGCCGCTCACCACGTACGTGACGCCATTGATCATCTCGCTGCGCTGATAGTCGTGGTCGTGGCCGGAGAGCACGAGCTGCACCCCATGGCGCTCGAAGAGCGGCGAGAACGCCCGACGGACTTCTGTGCTCGACCCCTGGTAGCCCGAGGAATAGGGCGGGTGATGGAGCGCCACGAGGGTCCACGTCGTGTCGGCAGCCTCGAGCGACCGTTCGAGGAATGCGAGCTGGTCGGGGTCGTCGACCCTCGTCGAGTCGAGGCCGATGATCGTCACGTCGCCGATCACCCGCTGCCACCAGCGGCCGGGCATGCCGAGGCGCTGCATGATCTCGTCACCCTTCTCGAGCGAGACATCGTGATTGCCCAGCACCGCCAGCAGGTCGGTGCCCTCGGCGAGCACACCGTCGAAGGGCTCGAAGACCCGCACGTCGAGCAGTGCCGGATCGCCGTCCGGGTAGATCATGTCACCGAGCAGCAGCAGCGCGTCGAAGGGCTCTCGCCTGCCGATCTCATCGATGGTGTCGGCAGTCGACTCGACATGGGTTCCCGAGTCGCCGGTGTCGCCGACGACGGCGAGATGCACTGGCGGCGGCTCGCTGTGCGGGGCATACGGCCACGTGCTGCTGGGGCCGCCTTTCCAGTGGGTGAGATAGGAGAAGATCTGTCGGCGGTACGACACGAAGGCGGCAGCGACTGCGAACGCGATGCAGGCGCCCACCGCGATCGAACCCCATCGCCACCACGCACGCCGTGGCCGACGTGACGGCCAGCCAGGAAGCGCTGCCGAGCGAGGAGGTGACCAGCCTCGCCACGAGCGCCGCCTGCGCGTTGCTCGGCGGAGGTCGATGTGGGGGAGGCGCCTGCGCGCACGGAGCACTCGTACGTTCATGCCGACGAGCGTGCCGACAACTCGTCCGCGTGCAAAGGGCCGGTCGGACCCCGACCGTCGCCTGACCGATCGGTACGTTGCGGCCGTGTCGTCCGCTGCAGTCGAGCCGAGAGATACCCCAGCAGCAGCTGTGCCCATGGTCATCGCGCTCACCGATCCCATCGCCGCGGGTCCAGATGTCGCCGGCGCCAAGGCAGCGAACATCGCTCGCCTCGCGGTGCTCGGCCTTCCCGTGGTCGAGGGATTCGTGATCACGACCGCCGGCATCGCCGAGGGCATCGACTCGGCAGCGGTGCACGGCGAGTTGATCGATCGCTGGAGGCGGCTCGGCGGCGACGTGAACTCGCCACTTGTCGTGCGCTCGTCGTCGACTGTCGAGGATGCCGCCTCCTCATCGATGGCTGGGCGCTTCACGTCGATCCTGGATGTTCGAGGGTGGGAGGCACTCACCACCGCTGTCTCGGCGGTGGTCGAGTCGGGTCGCGCCGTCGACGAGCGGGCCCCCATGGCGGTGCTCGTGCAGCGACAGGTGTCAGCGCGTGTGGGCGGTGTCCTGTTCGGGGCTGATCCAGTCGATGGGCGACTCGACCGGATCGTGGTCGAGTGGGTTGATGGACGGCCCGACTCGCTCGTCAGCGGACGCTCCACCGCCGCCCATGCGGCCCTCACGCGACACGGCCGACTCGTCCGCCAGCACGCGGTCATGCACCGTGCACCGTCCGGGGCAGCCTCCGCCCCATCGAGGCCGACAACGCCGCTACCGAGCGCACTGCCCTACGCGCTTCGTCGGCGACTGGCCGACATCGCGAGAACCACCGAGGTTGCCTTCGGCCATCCGCAAGACCTGGAGTGGGCGGTGGACATGGACGGCTCGCTGTGGGTGCTGCAGTCACGGCCGGTGACTGCGCTGCACCAGCTTCCGCCCGGCCACCATGCACGTCTCGGGAGGGGTCCGGTCGCCGAGACATTTCCGCATCCACTCAGCCGACTCGAGGCCGATCTCTGGGTCGAGCCCCTGCGCAATGGGCTGATGCGCGCCCTACGCGCCACGGGCGCGGTCACCGAGCAGGCCCTGCAGCAGTCTGCCGTGGCCACGACCGTGGCTGACTGGATGGTGGTCGACCTCGATCTTGTCGAGGGTGACCGGTCGGGCCGGCTTCGGCGTCTCGTGTCGCCGCGGCGCGTTGTCCGGCGTCTGTCCACGGCGTGGCGTGTCGGGCGACTGCGGGCGGCGCTGCCCACACTCGCAGCGATCGTCGTCGAGTCAGCCGACGAGCATCTCGCTGCGGTGTCGCGAGTCGGCACTCAGCGTGACGACGAACTGGTTGACCTCCTGCGTCGATCCCGACATGAGCTCGCCACTGTGCATAGCTACGAGATGCTCGCCGGCATGCTCCTTGACTCGAAAGGTGCCGTGCCGATGCCGATGCTCGCCATGCGGGCACTCCATGAGGCGCGCGAAGAGGAGATCCCTGATGGCGAGATCGCGGCAGCGCGACCCGAGGTGCTCTCGCTGATTGCTCCGTCGATCGTTGCGCAGCCATCGCTACCCGAGCACGGGGTGAGGTCGTCCCATATGGCGCCGGAGGGAACCACCGTCGATGACCTCTCGCTCCGCGATGCACTGCGACTGAGAGTTCGATGGCTGCACGAGCTGCAGTGCAGGGCAGCCCGCGAGATCGGTCATCGTGCAGAGATGCGGGGCACGCTGCCGGCCGCTTCTGCAATCGCCCAGCTGTCACTCGACGAGGTCGACGAGCTCTGTCGTTCCTCCTCGATACCGGTTGACTTCGGCGTGCGTCAGGCGCCCGACGCCAGCAGATCTCTTCCAGCAGCGTTCACGCTGGCGGTCGATGGCACAGTGATCCCACTGTCGCCCGGTCGGATCGGGGTGCGCTCCGGCGTCGGCGCGGGTGGGGGACGCGGCATGGGCCCGTCCGTCGACGTGACTCGCCTGCGAGAGATCGCCGCATCTGCTACATCCCCGGAGCACTCCGACAGCGGCAATGCCGACGCCCACGACACGGCGATCAACGGCCGGCCGGTCCTGGTGACCGAGTTCCTGGAGCCTGCGCTCGCTCCCCTGCTGCCGCTGCTGGCCGGCGTGGTAGCTGAATCGGGCAGCGTGCTCTCGCACCTTGCGATCCTTGCCCGAGAGTACGGCGTGCCGTGTGTCGTCGCAGTGCCCGACGCCCGACGCCGGTTTCCTCCGGGTACGCCCCTCACGGTTGATGGCGGCACCGGTGTGGTCGAGGTCGCCGACGACATCGACCGACCGAATGACCACGACCGACCACACGACCACGACCGACACCAGCGCATTTCGTCCGTCCGGCAGGCATCGTGAACCACAGTTCGGCAGCTCCCACACTGGCAACGAGAGTCGTCAGCAGGGTGGCCACCATCGCCAGTGGCATTGTCCTCACCGCCGCAGGCGTGTACGTGGTGGTCTACCTCGCACGATGGGAGTGGAATCGGGCCATCGTCGCTGCGGCGGTGTTCATCGCCATGCTGCAGGTGGTCTCGACGGCAGTGATCGCCAGTCGTCTACGCGATCTCTCGTCGCGCACCAGCATCGTGGTGGTCAACCCGCCCACCGACGGTGGCGTCGATGCGATCGCCGCAGGTGGCAGTGGCAGCATCAACGGCAGCGGCAGTGCCAGCCCTCTTGATGAGAGCGTGCTCGCAGCGCTGCGTGCAGCCGGCGAGCAGCGAGCACGGCGGCACTTCGAATGGCTCCGCGCCGACACGGGGCAGATCGGTGTGTTCGTGCCCGTGCTGCTGGGCACGGGCATGATCCTGTCGGCAGTTGCCTGGCTGGTCGAGCGGATGGCTGGCGCCGTCGCCGGCAACTCGGTCGATCGCATCACGGCGCGCTCGGCCCCCCTCCACATGCCGCTCGTCGCTGGTTCAGCCGTGCCAGGCGATGGGGCGGAATCGGCACTGACGCCGGCAGCGTCCCGGCGACGGCGTACGGCAGCGTTTCTCGCCGCAGTGCTGCTTGCCGTGGCTGGCATCGGGCTCGAGTCGGTTCGCCGCCTCACGCAGAGCATTCCCGAGACGGGCACGGGTGGCCAGACCATGCTGGAGATCGCAGTGCGGTCACGACGGGAGCGTCAGCCCGCTGACGTCGCTACCGCGATCTGGGGCATCTGCCGCGAGCGGCTCGACACGCTGCCCCACGCCGCAGTGCTCGCCGTCGATGGCGACATGGTGACCCTGCGCATCGACCAAGCACTGGGCCGAACTGCGCAGCGCAGGGTGATCGGCTGCATCGAGGACTTCACCATCGATGGCGTGCTTGGCACCGTGGTGCGCCTCGATGCCGAGCCGGCACTGTGAGACCTCCGCCACGGGAACCACCCGATACGGGTTATCGTCCGAACCGCATGCAGGTACGCACCGTCTGTCACATGGTCGCCACCGCTGCGACCGCAATCGGCCTGTCTGCGTGCGGCACCCTCCAGTCGACCGATCCTGCGAACACCGGCACCGTGATCGAATCGACGACGGCATCGACGTCACCGACGTCGGTTGCTCCGGTGAGCACCTCGGCTGATTCGACGTCGGCGGACCAGCTCGCCGCGCTCGACGCAGCCGAGCAGCAGTGGATGTCGATGGGGATCACCGATTATCGATTCACCCTGGTCAACGACTGCTTCTGCATGCCGGCATTCGTCGGGCCGATATTGGTGGTGGTGGTCGGCGGCGAGGTGGAGTCGATGACGCTCGGTCCCGACGCC
>JBEGVK010000185.1:0-17573 GCA_041178405.1 Actinomycetota bacterium
GATGGCGGGCACCACGTTGAACTGCCGAACCGCTCGCATCCCGGCGACGTTAGTGCGCGGGCGCCGACACCGCCTCGGGTGTCGGCAGCTGTGACCACCGTCGCACCGGTGACGACACGGCGGCGCGCGGCGTCTACTTGCTCGTGGCCGCCCGCGACTCGCAGTAGTCGAGCAGGAGTCGGAGACCCGTCAGGAATGAACGCCGGTTGAGATCGTCGACTGCCTCGAGGGAGGCGGCAGCACGGTCGATGTCGGGGTGGTCGATTCGCCGCAGCCGGGCCCGTCGCACCTCGAGGTGCGTGGGCGCCCCTCCGAGGTCGAAGGCGTGCATGCCGACGAGATACGACTCGAGAAGTCGATGGCTCAGCGCAAGGTCGTCGCCGCGCAGTCCCATCGACTCGAGCAGCGCGACACCCGCCCTGCCGAGCGACTCGGTCTCCGGAAGTGTGTCGCGGCTGATGAGCAGCAGCGGCACGAGATTCGGGTGGTCGTAGAAACGCTCGTGGACGGCGATGAGGAATGACTCCACCCGCTGCCGGGGGGTTCCGCCGTCAGGCATCGCGATGCCGTCGAGCAGTTCATCGATGACACTCGACAGCACGCCGTCGATCGACGGGAAGTAGCGGTAGACGGCGGTGGGGTCGACGCCGAGGTGGTCGGCCAGCGATCGGGCCGAATAGGCCTGGACTCCGTTCGCCTCGACGATCTCGCGGGCGGCACGGGTGAAGGCCTCACGCGAGAGCGCGCCTCCATCCGATGCAGATCGTCGTCCTCGCTTCTTCGCTGCCATTGAAGTGTTCATACTAGGTACATCTGCACCGTCTACGGCGAGCATGGTGAGTCGGCATTGCAGGCATCACGTCAGACCGCAGCCGTCTCGTAGACGTGCAGCGTGGCGGCGGCGACGGCGTCCCACGAGTACGTGCGGCGCAGCAGTGCCGCCGCCTCAGTGCGCATGTGCTCGGCCGCCTCGGGGTCGGACAGGACTCGCTCGATCGCCGCCGCCAAGTCATGCGAGCTGCCGGGCTCGAACAGTTGACCGGCGCCCGTGCCGGCGACGATCTCGGCGAGGCCGCCAGTGCGGGCCACCACCACCGGGGCACCTGCGGCCATGCCCTCGAGAGCGACGATGCCGAACGGCTCGTACAGCGACGGGATCACCACGCACGCAGCGTCGGCGAGCAGCGCCCGCAGGTCGGCGTCCGGCACGAAGCCGGCCAGGTGCACGATGTCACCGACCCCGTCGACATCAATCTGTCCCTGCAGGTCGGGCAGGTAGGTGCCGCGGCCGGCGATGACGCAGCGGAGGCCCGGCACCCGGTGGCGCAGCTCGGCGACAGCCCGAACCAGCACCTGGAACCCCTTCTCGTACTGCACCCTGCCCCAGGCGACGACCAGTGGGTCGCGCCCGCCTGCGCCCGCCTGGTCTGTCGTCCATCGCGCCACGTCGATCCCGTTCGGCACGAGGTGCACCTTGTCGGGCGGCAGGTCGAAGCCGTCGATCACCTCGCGCACCATGTACCGAGAGCACGCGATGACACGACGCGCCTGATAGGAGAGCCACCACTCGGCCGAGTTCACGGTGCCGGGCAGTCCCGGCGGAAGGTGCCCGCCGTGCCGGCCTCGTTCGGTCGCGTGCACCGTGGCGACCATCGGCGCGCCGTGCAGAGCGCGCAGCGAGTCGGCGGCCCACGCCGTGAGCCAGTCGTGTGCGTGGACGACGTCGGGCCTCCAGCCTGCGAGTCGCGCAGTGATCCGCACCATGTGGCTGTTGACCGAGATCGTGCGTGCGACGAACTCGTCGTCAGGCAACCACGGAAGGCCGACATCGGCGCGCAGCACCCGCACGCCGTCGACGACGCAGTCGGAGTCCTCGTCGCCGCTGGCCGCAGTCGTGCAGACGACGACCTCGTGGCCGGCGCGGGCGAGTGCCGTTGCGACGCCTTCGACATGAGTGGCGATGCCGCCGATGAGATGCGGCGGGTACTCCCACGACAGCATCAGCACTCGCACGACGGCAACGTAGTCCCGACCCGAGGCAGCGAACAGGCCACTCTGCACGGGACCGCGTGAGCGCCCAGGAGGCGACGTGCGGGCCGGTGGTGCTGCGGGTGCCGTGGCTACGCTCTCGCCGTGCTGCTCGGCGAACTCGACCTCCACCTCCTTGGCGAGGGGAGCCACCGGCGACTCTGGGAAGTGCTCGGGCCGCAGCCGGCAGGGTCCGATGACGAGGCCGGCATCCGCTTCGCCGTGTGGGCGCCAAACGCCGAGCAGGTCTTCGCCTGCGGCGAGTGGAACGGCTGGGCCGATGGCACACTGCTCGCCCCCCAGGGTGCCTCTGGGGTCTGGTGCGGAGTCGTCGCCGCCGCTCGCCCCGGCCACACCTACAAGTTCGCCGTCGTCGACCGCTCGGGCCGTACGGTCCTGAAGGCCGACCCGATGGCCCGCTGGTCCGAGCGGCCTCCGGCCTCGGCGAGCGTCGTCCCTGCAGCGAGTCGGCATCACTGGAGCGATGCGCAGTGGATGGCGCGCCGCAGTGCCGCACCAGGAGCCCCGCTTCGCATCTACGAGGTGCACCTCGGCTCGTGGCGCTACGACCTCCAGTCGTACCGCGAGATCGCCGAGAGCCTCGCCGAGCACGTCAGTGCACTCGGATTCACCCACGTCGAGTTGTTGCCAGTGGCCGAGCATCCCTTCGGCGGATCGTGGGGCTATCAGGTCACCGGCTACTACTCGCCGACCTCGCGCTACGGCGGCCCCGACGACTTCCGTGCATTCGTCGACACCCTGCACAGCCGTGGCATCGGCGTGATCCTCGACTGGGTTCCGGCGCACTTTCCCCGAGACGACTGGAGCCTTGCCAGGTTTGACGGCAGCTCGCTGTACGAGCACGCTGATCCGCGTCAGGGCGAGCATCCCGACTGGGGCACGCTCGTGTTCAACTACGGGCGCAACGAAGTGCGCAACTTCCTCGTTGCGAACGCCCTGTACTGGCTCGATGAGTTCCATGTCGACGGCCTGCGCGTCGACGCAGTGGCGAGCATGCTGTATCTCGACTACTCGCGTCCTGCAGGTGGCTGGGTCCCGAACCGCGAGGGCGGACGCGAGAACCTCGAGGCCATCGCCTTCCTGCGCGAGATGACCACCGTGGTGCGCGAGCTGCATCCGAGCGCGCTGCTGATAGCCGAGGAGAGCACTGCGTGGCCGAAGGTGACCCACCCTGTCGAGCACGGCGGACTCGGGTTCACGCACAAGTGGAACATGGGCTGGATGCACGACACCCTCGGCTACGTCAGCCACGACCCCGTCCATCGCCAGTGGCACCACCGCGACCTCACCTTCGGCCTCCTGTACGCCTTCAGCGAGCGATTCGTCCTGCCCATCAGCCACGACGAGGTGGTGCACGGCAAGGGCAGCCTGCTCGGCAAGCTGCCCGGTGACGACTGGCAGCGCTTCGCCACGTTGCGATCGCTGCTGGCATGGATGTGGGCAATGCCGGGCGCTCCGCTGCTGTTCATGGGCTCCGAACTGGCGCCGTTCAGCGAGTGGAACGAGTCGGCAGGCCTTCCGTGGCACCTGCTTGACCACGCATCGCACCGTGGAGTGCGCGACCTGCTCGCCGAGCTGAATCGGCTCGCTGCATCGTGGCCTGCGCTCTACGAGCGCGATCACGAGCCCACCGGGTTCCAGTGGCTTGCTGCCGACGACGCGCCGCACTCGGTATACGCCTTCCTCCGATGGGGGTACGCCGGCGGCACAGCCGTTGCCTGCGTGGCCAACTTCACGCCGGTGCCGCGGCGCGGCTACCTCGTCGGCCTTCCGTGGGGCGGCGAATGGCAGCGCGTGCTCGACACCGACTCGCCGGCGTGGGGTGGCAGCGGCTTCGGCGGCTACGACGCCGCCGGCACGGAGTCGGTCGATGCATCGACCGACCTCCCGTGGCAGGGCCAGCCCGCGTCGGCGGGTGTCGACGTGCCGCCGCTCGGCGTGGTCTGGCTCGCCGGACGCCGGCCATGACGTCGTCGCCGTTGCCCGACACCGGGACACGGCCGCCGTCGCTCCTTGGCGATCCGGCGGTACGCCAGGTGATCAGCGCCAGTGTGACCCTCGGTGTCGCCGTGGGAGTGTTCGCGATCTCGTTCGGCGTGTCCTCCGTCGCTGCTGGGGCAACGGTGGCGCAGACGTGCGCGCTGTCGCTGCTGGTGTTCACGGGTGCCTCGCAGTTCTCGGCGGTGTCCGTGCTCGGATCGGGTGGCTCGGCGGCGGCGGCGTTCGGCGGCGCAGCGCTGCTCGCGGCACGCAACGCCGTCTACGGACTGGCGATGGCACCGCATCTCGGCGGACGCCTCGGCACCCGTCTCGTGGCTGCGCAGCTCACCATCGACGAGTCGACCGCGATGGCCGTCGCGCAGGACGATCCCCGGCACCGCCGGATCGCGTTCTGGGTGACGGGTGGCAGCGTCTATCTCTTCTGGAACTCGTGCACGCTCCTGGGCGCTCTGCTCGGCACGGCGGTGGATCCGGTCGACTGGGGACTCGACGCAGCGTTTCCTGCAGCATTCGTGGCGATCCTGTGGCCGCTGCTGCGGCAGCGTCGGGCCGCCATCGCTGCGGCGGTGGGAGGCGTGGTGTGCCTCGTCACGATTCCGATCACGCCCGTCGGCGTGCCGATCCTGTGCGCCGCCGTGGGTGTGCTGGCCGGCGTGCCGTCTCGCGAGGCAGAGCCCGCTGGGGGAGGCAGGCCGTGACGTGGACGCTCGTCATTGCCCTCGCCGTCACGGCGTATGGATTCAAGGTTGCGGGCCTCGTGCTGCTCGGCGGGCGCCGACTGCCGGCAGTCGTCGACCGCTGCATCGCGCTGATTCCGGCAGCGCTCGTGGCAGCCATCATCGTGAAGGACACGTTCGGCAGCGGGCAGGCACTCGTCATCGACGCGCGGGCCGCTGGCATCGGCGTAGCGGTCGTCGCAGCCTGGCGCCGAGCGCCGCTCGTGGCAGTCATCGTGCTCGGCGCTGCAGTGACCGCACTCGTGCGCCTCGCCGGCTGAGCGCCGACGCGCCGTCGGCCTGTCAGGCGCGTATCGAGGCGTCGACCAGCGTGCGCAGCAGGCGCAGATTGCGTTTCCAGATGGCGCGCAGCACGATGCGTCCGCCGACCAGTGCGCCGAGCGGGCCGCCCATCCACCACGGGAAGACGAGTGTCTCGTCCCATGTGAAGCGTGTTCGCCGGCCGACGTCGATTGGCTCGAGGGTGAATCGCCCGGTGCCGGTGACGATGCCGGTGTGGCGAACGCCCATCGTGCGTGCCGGCTCCCATTCGGTGATCTCCATGCGGTCGACGAGCGTTATCGGGCCGACCTTGGTGTCGCACAGGAAGGTGGTGCCGACACCGCGGGTCTGCTCACCGGTGAATCGGATCGCCACCGCATCGTGCATCCAGTCGACATGGCGCTCGACCGGCTCGACGACCGCCCACACCTGCTCGGGTGTCGCATCGATGTCGATGCCGACGACGATTCGCCCGAGCGACCTGAGGCGGCCGCCTGCGGTCGTGTGCTCAGTGCCGCCAGTCATGTCGCGGAGGTCCGGTTCGATCGACGCAGTCAGGCGTCGATGCGCACCTTGCGGAGGTGCTCGGCAGCGTCCTCGGGTGGCACGATGTTGATCATCACGCCCGTGCCGCGCTCGAACCCGGCAGTCGTGACGAGCTTGGGGAACAGGTGCACGTGCCAGTGGTAGACGCCGTTGTAGTGATGCGGCGCCGTGTGGACCACGAGGTTGAACGCCACGTCGCCGTGGGCCTCGCGAAGCGCCAGCAGCGCATCGCGGATGGCAATGCCCATGGCGGTCAGCGTGGCGTCGGCCGAGTCGGTGATGTGGAGGTCGTGGTGGCGGGGGATGATGAGCAACTCGAACGGCGAGCCCGCCCAGTAGGGACTGATCGTGAGCGCGTGCTCGGTGGCGCCGACGACGCGCTTGGCATCGACCATCTCGGCCTCGACGGTGGCGCACAGAATGCATCCGCCTTCGAAGCGGGTGAAGGCGCGCTGTTCTTCGAGGATCTCGCCGGGCACGAACGGCAGGCCGAGCAACTGGCCGTGCGGGTGGGCGAGTGATGCACCGGCCTCGCGGCCGTGATTGATGATGGCCTGCGTGTAGCGGATGTTGCTCGTGGCGGCGTGCTGCTGCAGACGCCGCTTCAGGAGCAGCATCATCTCGCCGAGTTCGTCATCGGTGGCGAGGTGCAGTCCGCCGTCGTGGTCGGGCGTGTAGACGAAGACTTCGTGGATGCCGCTTGCCGCTGCCTCCACGTGCACCGGGCCGTGGTGGTGCACCGAGAATGACTCCTCGCCGTCGAAGGCCGGGTACAGGTTGGGCACGACGCGCATCTTCCAGTGGCCGCCCTCGTCGAGCGACTCGAGCGCCGGCAGCGTGGCCTCCTCGTTGCCAGGGCAGAACGGACACGGTCGGCCCGGTCCGGCCTCGACCTGTGCGCTTCGGGGAGCAAAGTCGGAGGGGCGGCGGGCCCGGTCGGCGACGATGGTGACCCACCGTCCGGTGAGGGGATTCAGGCGGAGCTGGCTCACAGTGCAGTCAGCCTACGACGCGAACACGTGGGCGGTGCGGACGGAGTCGGAATTCAGGCCGGCTCGCCGGGCCGTTCGTACAGCGATACATGCCGGTCGGAGTCGGCATCGAACGGGGAGCCGGACGCATCGGCGTGACGCTGACGGAGGCGAAGGCCCGCCCGCCCGGCCATCTCGTCGAGCTGGGCGGGCGTCGACCAACGGATGCTCCAGGGGCGCAGACGGATACCGCCAGACTCGGTGATCTCGACGTACTGGCCCTCGGCCCGCTGTGCGGAAGGATCGGCGACATCGACACGCAGCACCACCCGGTCGGCGGCGACTGAGCGAACGCCGACCGTTGCCGACCGTCTCGACGCCGCCTGCGAGCCGCCGTCGCCTCCCGCACGCGGCCCGCCGTCCGGCTCGGCCGGCACGAACGCCTCGACGATGAAGCAGCCGCCCGGCACCAGCACTGACGCCGCGGCATCGAAGCAGCCCTGCTGCCGCTCTGGAGTCGGCAGGCTGAAGAGCGTGTTGTAGGCGACGAACACAGCGTGGCATGGCTGGCCCGCGAGTCCTGCCAGTTCGTCGACCATGTCGCCGCGCACGGCGCGAACGGCGGTGCCAGCCGCGGCCGACTTGGCACTGAGCCGCTCGAGCATCGCTGCGCTCGTGTCGATGCCGACGACGGCAACGCCGGTGAGCGACAGCGGCACGGCGAGACGTCCGGTGCCGACGCCGAGCTCGACGGCAACCGGCGGATCGCCGCCGCTGCGCTGCGCTGCAGCACGCGCCTCGGCCTCGACGAGGGCGACCATCGCGGCTGCGTCACTGACGTCGGCGTACCAGTCGTCGTAGACGTCGGCGAAGGACTCGCCGTAGGTGTCGTCGTCATAGCCGTGCACGGCCTGAGTCTTCACCGTCGGCGGACCTCGTGGCGACCATAGGCTGCAGACATGGCGCCGCCCGCCGTGCTCACCTACCTCGACCACGCCGCCACCACGCCGGTGCGCCGCGAGGTGCTTGATGCGATGGCGCCGTTCTACGGCGAGCGGTTCGCCAACCCGTCGGGCAGCCATCGTGCCGCCCGCGACGCCCGTCGGGCAGTCGACGAGGCACGCGAGTGCGTCGCCGACGCAGTCGGCTGCGACCCCGGCGAAGTGGTCTTCACCAGCGGCGGCACCGAGAGCGACAACGCGGCGATCCTCGGCGCTGCCGGCAGAGGACGGATTGTGTGCTCGGGCTCCGAGCACCATGCGGTGCTCGAGGCCGTGCACCGTGCTGGCGGCGACATCGTGTCAGTTGCGCCCGACGGAGCAATCGACCTTGACTGCCTCGCCGCCCTCCTCGACGACGGCGTCGGCGCAGTGAGCGCGATGGCCGTCAACAACGAGGTCGGGACGATCACCGACCTCGCCGCCGTGTCGCGCCTCGTTCGGGCGAAGTCGCCATTGGCGCTCGTCCACACCGACGCTGTGCAGGCGGCCTGTTGGCTCGACCTCCGCGGCATCTGGCAGCACGTGGATGCGATGTCGCTCTCGGCGCACAAGTTCGGCGGTCCGAAGGGCATCGGCGCGCTCATCGTGCGCGCCGGCCATGCGCTGTCGCCGCTGCTGGTGGGTGGCGGCCAGGAACGCGATCGGCGCAGTGGCACGCTCAATGTGCCGGGCATCGTCGGGCTGGCTGTGGCGCTGCACTTGGCCGACAGCGAGCGGGAGGGCGAAGTGTCGCGGATCGCTGCGCTCCGCGACCGTCTGGTCGACGGCATCGTGGTGGGTGTCGCTGCCGAGTTTCCCGGTGCGGATCCGGGCATCGTCGAGACCGTGCCGCGGACGCGAAAGGTTGCCGGCTCGGCACACCTCTGCGTCGACGGTGCCGAGAGCGAGGCCCTGCTCTACCTGCTCGACGAGGCCGGCGTGTGTGCCAGTGCAGCCTCGGCGTGCGCATCTGGCGCCATGGAGCCGTCGCATGTGCTGGCGTCGATGGGTGTGTCGCCGCGGCTGGCTCGAGGCGCAGTGCGACTCACGCTCGGTCGCACCACGACAAGCGATGACGTCGACCGCGCCACTGCGGCAATGGTGGCAGCGGTCTGCCGCGTGCGCCGTGCGGGTGTGGTGCGATGAGGGTGCTGATGGCCCTGAGCGGCGGTGTCGACTCGTCGGTCGCCGCCGCCGAACTGCTCGATGCCGGCCATGAGGTGGTGGGTGTCACGATGCGTCTCTGGGGCGGCGAGAGCGACACCGGGTGCTGCTCGGTGGCCGACGTCGACGACGCCCGGCGCGTGGCGCAGCAGCTCGACATCGACCATCTCGTGTTCAACTTCACTGACGACTTCCACGAGCACGTCGTCGGACCGTACGTCGCTGCCCACGCACAGGGCGTCACCCCGAACCCCTGCATCGAATGCAATCGTCACCTGAAGTTCGAGCGCCTCGCTGAGCGCGCCGACCTGCTCGGGTTCGATGCCGTCGCCACCGGGCATCACGCGCAGATCGTCGACGATGGCGGTGTGCTGCGCGTCGGCCGCGGCGCAGATCCGCAGAAGGACCAGAGCTACGTGGTGCACATGCTTCCCCAGCGCGAGCTGCGGCGGACCCTGTTCCCGATCGGCCACCTCACCAAGGGCCAGGTGCGCAACCGGGCGGCGGCGCTCGGCCTTCGCACTGCGGCGAAGCCCGACAGCCAGGACGTCTGCTTCATCACCGACCAGGGCGGCAGGGCGGCCTTCCTCGGAGAGCGGATTCCCTTCAGGAGCGCCACGGTGGTCGACGCCGACGACGGTGCTGCACTCGGCAGTGCCGCAGCGCTCGAGCTGGTGACGCTGGGACAGCGACGGGGCCTCGGACTCCCCGGCGGAGGCCCGAAGCGCTACGTGGTCGGGATCGATCACGCCACCGCAGAGGTACGTGTCGGCGGTCCCGAGCGGCTCATGCGCGAATCGCAGCGCATGACATCGGTGGTCTGGTCGTCGGAACCGGTGCACGGCGAGGTCCGCGTGCAGTGCAGCGCACACGGCACTGCACATGCGGCGACGCTGCACTGCGACGACGCTGGCGCTGAGGCCGAGGTGCGGTGGGTCGAGCCGCAGCGTGTCGTGTCGCCCGGCCAGACCATGGTGGTGTACGACCGCAGCGACCGGTTCGTGATGGGCGGCGGAATCGCCGTCTGAGTTGCGGCTCGGGCCGCTGTCAGCCGACGGGCAGGCGGTGTGCAGCGGCGGCACGCAGCGCACGTCCAGGTCGGCTGGGGGCGACCAGGAACGACTGGGCGTGCACGGCAACCCCGCGCGGGTGACGTCGGTCGGCGGCGAGCAGCACCGTGGCCGCCGACCGCACGGCGATCTCGATGGCGAAGCCTGCCGCCGGGCCGGTGAGGTCGAGGGCCTCGGTGCCGGCCGGTGCCAGACGGGCCGATGCAACGGACTGGCGCGGCACCATCAGCGTCTCGCCGAGCACGACGTGGTCGTGGACGACGAGACCCGCCGGCACCAGGACGAGCCATCGACGCGAGAACCGGTGGATGCTGCGCACCAGCACGGCGCCACCGCCGATGCCAGCAGCGGCGAGTCCCGCCGCCCCTGCAGGCCGATCGTCGGCTGCTGCTGCGACAGCGAGCGTGGCAACCGTCGTCCAGACGCACCACGAGACCACGATTGCCGCTGAGTGGGCGACTGGGGGACGCAGCGGCAGGCGTCGCTCATGGCCGTAGGCCGAACCCTGCACCATTGCCTCCCCGAAGCCCGACCACAGCACGAGGGCGGACATGGCAACGACGAGCACCGCGCCGCCGGCGCTGAGCGCAATCGACACGGCATCGTCAGATGCGGTCGCCGCCACGAGGAGCACAGCGGCCGGCACCGAGCCGGGCACGGCGAACCGCACCAGTGTGAGGCCGAGGCAACCCGGCACCACGAGCGCGACCAGCACGCCGGCCACCACCGTCCACCACGCCGCCATGAGCGCACCACTCGCCGCCATTCCCTCGGTGCGGTCCATGGCAAGGGCGAGGATGATGCCGGTGGCCGTCCAGAGGATGCGGGCGGCCCACAGCGGGGCGGTGAGCGATCGATCGGCCGGCGTCGGGGGCGGGGTGGTGTCGGCCATCCGCCCAGCATGGCTGGCGGCGGGGGCGTCGGCAACGACGCCGGACCGCGCGACGAGTGTGACGCTCAGTACGGCCCTGCAGCGGTGGGCGGTGCGACAATCGTGCCTTGAACCGCCAGACCGCTGCCAGGCGCGCTCGAGCAGTGATCGGAGGGCAGGGCACCGCCGTGAGGACGACCGTTCAACTCGACAGCAGCACCGTCACTGCGATTGGCGGCCTGCCGCACCGCGATGCCGTCGAAGCAGCGCGGGTGTCGTTGACGCAGATGGACGTGCCGGCCATCCCGTCGCTGCCTCGGCGCAGTCCCGCCGAGGGATCTGTCGCCCAGGCGATGGTGGGAATGCGCGGCATCACCGTCGGTCAGTACGGCAGCATCTCGCTCGACCCGATCCGGATCGACCCACTGGCACCGATCAGCACCGACCTGCAGCACGACGCGTTCCTCGGCTTCCGCACCTTCCTCGCCGAGGCGCCGCGCCTGCGACCCGGTCTCGAGGTGGTGAAGTGGCAGTTCGTCGGCCCGGTGTCGTTCGGGCTGGCACTCGTGCGGGCGGGTCTGCCGGCCAGCCTCGCCTTCGAGTCGGCGATGCGTTGCGTGCGCGCCCGACTGCAGCATCTCGTCGACGAGGTCGCTGCGGCGCTCCCAGATGCAGGGCAGGTGGTGGTACTCGAAGAGCCTGCGCTCGCCGACCTCATGGACCCCGGCTTCGCCCTTGCTCCCGATGTCGCCATCGACCTGGTGTCGGGTGCGCTGTCGGCGATCGAGTCGCGGGCACTCGTCGGACTGCACATCTGCGGTGTCGCCGACCTGCCGTCGCAGATCGACGCCGGTCCGGGCCTCATCTCGGTGCCGGTGCACCGCAGCGTGCTCGGTGCAGTCGGCCACCTCGTGCGGTTCATGGAACGCGGCGGACGGATCGCGTGGGGAGCAGTGCCCACGTCCGGACCGATTGCGGCGAGTGCCGAGCGTGCATGGCACAATCTCAACGACCTCTGGTGCCAGATGGCCGAGCGCGGCGCCGACCTCGACCTGGTGCGGCAGCAGGCGCTCATCACGCCGTCGTGCGGTCTGGCGGCCCACAGCGCCGGTGTCGCAGAACGTGTCCTGTGCGTCGCGGCAGAGGTGGGCCGGCGCGCTCGCCACGGTGGCGGCGGATCCCACTGGCGGCCCGGCGCCTGAGGGGCGGCTCGCTGAGTGGGTGCCGAGTGAGTCCGGCGTGCAACCGGCGCGCACGTGCCGCCTAGGTTGGTGCGCATGAGTGCAGCAGATGGCGCCGAGCAGCAGATTGCCGGCCTGCGCGCCCAGATCCGCTACCACAACGAGCGCTACTACGCCCACGACGCGCCCGAGATCTCCGACGCCGAGTATGACGAGCTGGTCCGAGCGCTGCGGACGCTCGAAGAGCAGCACCCCGAGCTCGCCGACGGCGACAGTCCGCTGGCACTCGTCGGTGCAGGTGCGCTCGCCGAGGCGTTCTCGCCGGTCGCACATCGAGTGCCGATGATGAGTCTCGACAACGCAATGGACGTCGACGAGCTCCACGCCTGGGGCGATCGCGTGCAGCGCGGCCTCGACGGCGCAGCGGTGCGGTTTGTGTGCGAGCTGAAGATCGACGGACTTGCCATGAGTCTGCGCTACGAGGGCGGACGCTTCGTCCAGGCGGCCACGCGCGGCGACGGACGGGTGGGCGAAGATGTCACCGCCAACGTGGCAACGATCGCAGCGGTACCCAAGGAGCTCGTCGGGGCGCCACCAGTGCTCGAGGTGCGCGGCGAGGTGTACATGCCCATCGAGTCATTCGAGCGGCTCCGTGCTGCCAAGCAGTCCGAGAATGCCGCCAGGGTGGCGGCCGGCCGCAAGCCCGAGCCGGTGCCGGTGAACCCGCGCAACGCCGGCGCCGGCAGCCTGCGCCAGAAGGACCCTGCGGTCACGGCACAGCGCGAATTGGCCTTCTGGGCGTATCAGCTGGGCGAAGTGGTAGGCGGTCCCGAGTTCGCAGGTCATCACGAGACGCTCGACTTCCTCGCTGGCCTCGGCTTCCCGGTCAACCCCGAGATCCGCGTCGTCGGCGACCTCGATGGGATCTACGCGTTCTGCAGCCACTGGCAGGAGCGACGCCACGACCTCGCCTACGAGATCGACGGTGCCGTCGTGAAGGTCGACGATCTCGCGCAGCGCGAGACGCTCGGATTCACCTCCCGGGCGCCGCGGTGGGCGGTCGCCTTCAAGTTCCCGCCGGAGGAGCGCACCACGATCCTGCGCGACATCCAGGTATCGGTGGGTCGCACCGGCCGCACCACTCCATTCGCGGTCCTCGAGCCGGTGTTCGTCGGCGGTTCGACGGTCTCGATGGCCACGCTGCACAACGAGGACCAGGTGCGGGCGAAGGACGTGCGCCCCGGTGACACCGTGGTCGTCCGCAAGGCCGGCGACGTCATTCCCGAGGTCGTCGGCCCGGTGCTGTCGCTGCGGCCCGAGGGCTGCGAGCCATGGCAATTCCCCGCCGTGTGCCCATGCCCGCTCAGCACCGAGCTCGTCAGGTCCGAGGGCGAGGCCGACACGCGATGCGTCGAGCCGTCGTGCCCGTTCCAGCGCGATCAGCGCATCATCTACTTCGGCTCGCGCGGCGCAATGGACATCGAAGGCCTCGGCGAGCAGACGGTGTTCCAGCTCAGCGACGCCGGCCTGGTCTCGGACCCAGCCGACATCTACGCGCTGACGCGCGAGCAGCTGATGACGCTCGACAAGTGGGGAGCGACAAAGGCCGACAATCTCCTCGCCGCCATCGAGTCCTCGAAGTCGCGTCCGTTGCAGAAGGTGCTCACTGCGCTCGGCGTGAAGGGGCTCGGGCCTGCCGCCAGCGAGACGATCGCCCGTCGCTTCGGCTCGCTCGATGCGGTCATGGGCGCCACGGAGGCCGACCTTGCCGCCACCGACGGCGTGGGGCCGATCATCGCCTCCTCGATCGCCCGCTGGTTCGCCCAGCCGCAGCACCGCGAGATGATCGAGAAGCTCCGCGTCGCCGGCGTCGACTTCGGCCGCGTCGAGACGTCGACGGTCGCCCAGGTGCTCGCTGGCAAGGCAGTCGTCGTCACGGGAACGCTCGCCGGCTACTCGCGCGACGAGGCCGAGGCGGCGATCAAGGACCGCGGCGGCAAGAGTCCGGGCAGCGTCAGCGCAAAGACGTTCGCCGTGGTGGTGGGTGCCGAGCCCGGCGCGAGCAAGCTCACCAAGGCCGCCGACCTCGGAATCCCCGTGCTCGACGAGGCAGGGTTCGAGCAGCTCCTCGCGACGGGCGAACTGCCGGGCTGAGGACAGCCCCGGTCAGAAGACCTCGAACGTCCAGGTGAAACTGCGCGCTGCGCCGCGTCCCTCGACCAGCGACCAGTACACGAGCGTCACGACGTGCACGCCCTGCTCGAATGCCGTGATTGGTGCGTTCTCGCTCGGGTTGAACGTGAGCGTGGCATTTCCGGGTTCGTACAGGGTGGTGGGCGGCAGGGAGACCTGCTGACCAGGCGTGGCGCTGTCGACCTCGTCGACGCGCACTGTCTCGAGTTCGAGGCCGTCGATGATCAGCACGCCCGTGTAGCCGACCTCGAGATCGACCACGATCGCGGTCTGGGCCGGCACCTGCCGGGCACCGCGCACCGGGTCGACGGACTCGATCGACGCCGGTAGCCCCTGGCCCTCGCGGCCGGTGACCGCCAGTGAGATCGCATAGCCGATTGCCACGACGCAGGACGCGATGACGAGGCTGACGAGCAGTTGCTGCCACTTGATCCGTCGCATGGGCGCAGTCTCGCCCACCGGCGCAGGGAGCGCATGGTCAGCGGAGGGTCCCGTCCGAGGCACCTCCCGGCGCCCGTCGGCAGGTAACTTTTGACAGATGGTCGACATGGCACCCTCTCCGTCGGGCGGGAGCCCGCGCCCGGGTGCCCCGCGGCCCCTCCTCGCGGACCGCTACCGGATGGGCCAGCGCCGGGGCCGGGCCGCCGAGGCGGCCGTGCACGATGCGGTCGACGAACAGTTGCAGCGCCCCGTCGTGGTGCGCATGCTGCATCCCGAGTTGAGCGCCCGCCCCGAGGTGCGCCAGCGATTCCGCGGTCTCATGCAGGCGCTGTCCGGCCTGCACCATCCGCACCTGGCGTCGGTCTTCGACTGGGGGGCCGCCGACTGGCGCGGTCGGCAGGTGCTCTACGTCGTCTCCGAGCAGCTCGACGGCGGCACGCTGGGCGACGCACTCGACCGTGGCCGCACACTGACGCCGTCACAGGCGCTGCTCGTGGGCCTCGACTCGTGCAAGGCGCTCGACGCCCTGCACCGCGCCGGCATCGTGCACGGCGATGTCAGGCCGTCGACCATCGCATTCGGCGAGGACCGCCGCCTGCGCCTCGTCGACGTCGGCATCACTGCGCTGCTCACCGATGCCACCGGGGGGATCGAGACGCTCAGCAACGACGCCGCCAAGTACATGGCTCCCGAGCGCGCCGTCGGCGGCGATGCCGTGGCAGCTGGCGACGTGTACTCCCTGTGTCTCACGCTCGTCGAGTCGATGACCGGCACCGTGCCGTTCGTCGGCGACTCGGCGGTGGCAACGCTCGCCAACCGAGTCGATCGGCTGCTGCCGGTGTCGGCCGACTTCGGCGCCCTCGCCTCGGTGCTCGAGAAGGCCGGCCGGCCGTCGCCCGCCGAGCGCTCGACGGCGTCCGAGTTCGGCCGCGAACTCGTGCAGGCCGCACCGCGGCTGCCGCGGCCGATGCCGCTGCCGATCCTCGCCGCCGAGTTGGCACCGGATCCAAGCCGGCCCGATGATCCCACTGAGCCCACCGGCCCGCTGCGCCGTTCGCCGGGCGACGGGGGCGTGCCGACGAGCGAGATGCGCGCCGTGGTGCCCCAGGCCGGCGATCCATCGGGGCCGATCCGTCGCTCGCGTCCCGGGGGTGGCCCGGCAACGCAGGCACTGCCGGCCACGCGCCAGATGCAGACCGCCACGCAGGTGATCACTGCCGTGCCAGTCGACGAGATCGACCCGCCCGGATGGTGGACCACCACTGGCGGCCGGCGCGGGCTGATCATTGGCGTGGCGCTGCTGGCGCTCCTCGTCGGCGCGATCGGCTGGTTCGCGTCGCGGCCAAACCGCGTCACCGTGCCCGACGTGCAGGGCATCGAGGCTGCGGCGGCGCTGAACCTGCTCGCCGCATTCGAGGTACAGCAGGTGGAGGTGCCCGACGACGTGATCCCGGTCGGCGCCGCCGTGAAGACCGATCCCGCTGTCGGCGAGCAGGCAGCCGAGGGCTCGACCATCCTGCTCTATGTCAGCATCGGTCCCAAGCCGCAGGTGCTGCCCGAGGTGACCGGCCTCGAGGAGGCCGAAGCCATTGCCCAGCTGGAGGCGCTCGGCCTCGAGGCCGAGGTCGGCGATCCGGCATTCAGCGAAGTCGTCGCAGCCGGCCGTGTCGTGTCATGGACGGTGCCCGGTTCACCGGCACTGAAGGCAGGCGACTCCGTGCTGAAGGGCACCCGCGTCGTCATCACGGTGTCGGCAGGCAAGGCGCCACGCGCCGTGCCCGATCTCACCGGACTCACAGAGGCAGCAGCCCGTGCCCGACTCGTCGCGCTCGGCCTCGTGCTCGAAGTGGGTGAGCCGGTGTTCAGCAACGACATACCCGCTGGCTCGGTCGTCGTGCAGGATCCGGCGGCGGCCGTCGAGCTCGCGGTCGGCGCAGTGGTGAAGGTGCAGCTCTCGAAGGGTCCCGACCTCGTCGAGTTCCCAGACCTCACCGACCTCGACGGCGAGACCATCATCCGAGTTCTCGCAGAGGCTGGGTTCAAGGTCGGCAAGGTCGAGGGCAACACGCTGCTGCCGCTGTCGTACGCGTCGATCGCCAACGTCCTCGCCAACCCCGGCGACATGGTGCCGAGGGGCTCGACGGTCGACCTGTTCTTCGAGACCGACTGAGTCCCGACGCAGCAGCGCGCTGCACGCGCCGCCGGGGCGTGTCAGGCAGTGATGGCCTTGATCTCCGATGCGATCTGCTTGGCGATCTCGTCGGACGGCATCGACGTCTGCATGGCCATCATCTTCATCATGTCGCCCTGCACCTTGATCTTGCCGGCCATGAACGCCTGCATGCTCGCCGCCTGGTCCTGATCGACGAACACCTTGCGTGCGGTCTCCCAGTCGGTGGTGACGGTGAGGTCGGCTGCCTCGAGTTCGCCGAGGTCCATCACCACATCGCCGCTCGAGGTGTCGAGGAACGCCTTGATGGTGCCGTCGCCGAAGGGCACGTCGGTGATCACCTGGTTCATCTTCACCGGGGTGGTGACCTTGGTGGCCTGGTCGGCGTACTTCTCGCGGATCGCCCGGGCGGCGTCCATCCAGTCGTCGGAGAGGAACTGATGCATGGCCTCAGGGTACCGAGTGTCGGAGCCCGCCGGTGACTCGGAGGGTCAGGCGTGGGCCTGGCGGTAGGCGAGTCGGACGGCGAGCGCCTGGCGGATCTCGGGCCTGGTGTCGCGGGCGAACTCGTCGCGGTACGTGCTGTCGGTGCCGAGCACGACGGTGAAGTACATCCCGCTGAATGCGCCGAGGAATGCCGCCACGCGGAGGTGCTGCTCGCTGAGCACCAGTCGGCGGCCGCCGATGGTCATCTCGGCGAGCACGTTCACCTGCTCGAGGGTGGTCCAGCCAGCCGCCGTGTCGGCGGAGATGGCGAGTACGCCGAAGAGGATGAAGTAGGCGAAGAGCGCCACGGCGACGACGGTGATGAGGATCGCCTGGCTGAACAGGATGACGAGGCCGATGTTCACCCGCTGGCGCGTCGAGAGCGGTGTCTCTGCGGGGTCGCCGTCGGCAGGAAGGTCGAGCCCCTCGGCCGGAGTGCCGATCACGAGCGA
>JBEGVK010000186.1:0-3285 GCA_041178405.1 Actinomycetota bacterium
ACGAGCAACAACACGTACCGCTGAGCGATCTGCCCGCTCGGCCCGTTGCTGTGCTGTACGGGTCAGCGCTGCGCCTGGCGGCCTCCACTGTTCGTCCGTGTCGTCAGCGGCCGAGGATCCGTGGCCGGCAGGCGTGACAGGTTCGCCCAGTCCGCCGACACAGCCTCGGCCGTGCGGAGCAGCATCGGAAGGTACGTCTTCGTCAGCGTTGCGACCGAGGTCTCTGCCGCATGAACTGTGACATTCATCGCTGCCTGTACCCGTCCGGATCCGTCGCGGACCGGCGCAGCAATCGAGCGGATGCCGAGCGACAGGCGCTCGTCGCTCATCGCCCAGCCGCGTTCGCGTGTCTCCTTCAGGATCCGATCGAGCTCGCGGCCCGACGGCACCACACGGGGAATCACGCCAGATCGCGATGGCTGCCGCAGGGCGTGCGCAAGCGCATCTCGATCGAGATCGGCGAGGAGCACATGGCCCATCGATGTGGCGATGGCAGGAAAGCGAGTGCCGATGTGTACCGAGAGCGCAATGATCTTCGCCACCGGCACTCGTGCGGTGTACACGATGTCGCTGCCGTCGAGCTGCGACATCGAGCTCGACTCACCCGTCCGGCGGACGAGCTCGACAAGTCGCGGTCGTGCCAGATCCCACGCACCCTGAGCTGCGATGGTTGCCGTGCCGAGCTCGAGTACCCGCGTCGTCAACGAGTAGACGCCGTCATCGGAGTGCACGTAGCCGAGCTGCTCGAGCGTCAGCAGCAGGCGGCGGGCTGTGGGCCGCGCCAGCTTCGTCCGAGCCGCCACGTCGCTGACAGTGAGCTCCATCGCCGTGGGGCCGAAGCAGGTCAGCACGTCGAGACCCCGGGCGAGCGCCTCAACGAAGTCACCCTCCCGCTGCGTTGCCGCAGGCCGGCTGGCTCCTCGCCCAGCGACGTTCTTCTGGCGAGCAGCCACCTCGATCATCCTCTCGTGCTGGCATTCGGCGCAATGCCGGGCGCCACCGTACTCTGCGACCATCCCCACGTCCGATCGCACCGAAGGCCGAGCCGATGACCACACCGAATTCCGATCACGAGCAGCCGCGCCGGGGGCCCCTCGACGGACTGCTCGTCGCCGATCTCTCACGGGTGCTGGCGGGTCCGTACTGCTCGATGCTGCTCGCCGACCTCGGGGCGACCGTCATCAAAGTGGAGAGCCCGGCGGGTGACGAGACCCGCACGTGGATGCCCCCAGAACATGACGGCGTGTCGACGTACTACCTGTCGATCAACCGCAACAAGCAATCGATCGTGCTCGACTTCGGCGTTCCCGACGACGTGGCCCTCGCCCGCCAGCTGCTGCGCCGGGCTGATGTGTGCATCGAGAACTTCAAGGTCGGCGGACTCGACAAGTTCGGGCTCGGCTACGACGCAGCCCGCGAGCTGAATCCGTCGATCGTCTATCTCTCCATCAGCGGCTTCGGCACCAAGGGCGGTGCCGCACTCCCGGGCTATGACCTCGTCGTGCAGGCGGTGTCGGGCCTGATGAGCCTCACGGGCCCGAGCGACGGGCCCGCCTACCGAGCGGGCATCGCTGCATTCGATGTGATGACGGGCCTGCACGGAACGATCGGCGTGCTCGCTGCCCTCCACCACCGGACGCTCACCGGCGAGGGCCAGCATGTCGAGGTGAACCTGCTGTCATCGGCAATGTCGGGTCTCGTCAACCACACAGGCGCCTACACCCTGGCGGGCGTGGTGGCGCACCGGATGGGCAACGAGCATCCGAGCGTCTACCCCTATCAGACGATGCCGACCAAGGACCGCGACGTCATCATCACAGCGGCCAATGACCGTCAGTTCAGATCGCTGTGCAACGTGCTCGGCATCCCCGAGGTGGCCGACGACGCGCGATTTGCGCTGAACGCAGATCGCACCGCCAATCGCGAACTGCTGCATCCGATTCTCGTCGAGCGACTGCGGCAGTGGTCGGCAGACGATCTCTTCGTGCAGCTCAACGCAGCTGGGGTTCCGTGTGGACCGATCAACTCGATCGGCGAGGGAGTCGCACTGGCCGAGCAACTCGGCCTGCAGCCGCGGGCCACTGTCGGCAGCGGCGATCGAGCCGTCGACACCGTGCGCAATCCCATCGACTTCAGCGTGTCGAGTCCGCGTTACGACCTTCCCCCACCGTTCCTCGGCGAGCACTCCGACGAGATCCGTCGTTGGCTCTCCACCCCTCAGTAGCCGCCGCACAGCATGGCGGCAGATCGGCAGCGACCATGACCTCCACCCCTTCATACCGAACCGGCCTCGGGGCATCAGACCTCCACACAATCACGCTGCTCGGCCACGATCTCGCCGGCGAGCTGATGGGCAATGTCGGCTTCGGCGAGCTCTCCTACTGGATGATCACGAAGCGTCGGCCGACCGCCGGACAGGCCGCGCTGTTCGAGGCAGTGCTGTGCGCGCTCGCCGACCACGGCTTCACGCCGACGGCGATCGCCGCACGAGTCACGCTGCTGAGCGCCCCCGACAGCCTGCAGGGCGCTCTTGCCGCGGGCCTGCTCGGCGGTGGGTCGCGGTTCCTCGGCGTCACCGAGAACTCGGCAGCCTTTCTCTCCTCCACGCTTGCCGGGCTCGATCACATCCCCGAGGACGACGCCGGCTGGGACGCGATCGCGACCGACGCTGTCAGCCGCGCGAAGCAGGCCGGGACGTTCGTGCCAGGACTCGGGCATCCGGTGCACAAGGACGGCGATCCTCGCACACCGCGGCTGTTCGAACTTGCCCGCCAGCACGGCGTCTTCGGCCCTCACCTGCAGTTGTTCGAGGCGATCGGCCGCGCCCATCCAGCCGTGCTCAACCGAACGCTTCCGCTGAACGGCGCCGGCGTGTGCGGCGCTGTCCTCGCCGATATCGACATACCGCTCGGTGTCGTGCGGGGCGTCGCCCTGCTCGCCCGGTGCGCCGGACTCATCGGACAACTAGCCGAGGAGATCACCGATCCGATCGGCATGGACATCTACATGAACATCGACCGCAACACCGACTATCGCCCACCGGCCCCAGCGCCTGACTGACTGCCGGGGCACCGGTTCGCGCTGCGGTGTCCGCTGAGTGGTACGTTGCCCGTGGTGCGGGCAGCCGCCCGCCTCGAGACATTGGGGGTTTCGAATGGCAAGTCCAGGTCAACCGGCCGCGCGGTGGCGCAGGTTCGTCGACGAACGTCCGATCGCCAGCATCCTCCTGGTGGGCGTCATCGCCACACAGCTCGGCACCTACTTCGGGTATGTGTTCCCGGCAGT
>JBEGVK010000187.1:0-28703 GCA_041178405.1 Actinomycetota bacterium
CACCGAGGTGACGTCGGCAGTCGTCGCCGACGCGGTCCTGCAACTGGTCGGCCCTGCCTTTGCCGCCACGACAGGAGCACAGATCGCCATCGACGGCGGCAGCGACCGGACGCTGTAGCCCGCCCGTCGCAGACTGTGGCATCGTGCGGCACCGCACCCACCTGCACGGCTCGTCGCACACCAATCCACCAAGGAGGACTCCTGATGAAGGTCGGACCCGACACCCTGATGCCGATCCTCCGGGTTCGCGCCGGCGACGTACCGCAGCGGCTGCTCGTCGTCGGTGATCCGGCCCGCGCCGAACGCGTCGCAGGCATGCTTGCTGACTCGCGCGAGATCTCTCGCAACCGCGAGTACGTGCTCTTCGCCGGCAGCCACGCAGGCGAGACGATCGGCGTCGCATCTCACGGTGTCGGCTCTGCAGGTGCGGCATTGTGCTTCGAGGAACTCTGCCGAGCCGGGGTCCAGCGGATCATCCGGGCGGGCACGTGCGGCGGAATGCAGTCGCACGTGCTTGATGGCGACCTCGTCATCGCTCACGGTGCGGTGCGCGATGACGGGGTCACACCCAAGCTCGTGCCGCTCGGATTTCCTGCACTAGCGAGCGCTGACATCGTCGGCTCACTGCGAGCCGCTGCGGCACGCCGCACACTGCAGCCCGTCGAGGGCGTCGTGCTCACGAGCGACCTGTTCTACCCGCATGAGGCACTCGGCTCTGACCTGCCGATGTGGCAGCGCACCGGTGTGGTTGCCGTCGAGATGGAGTGCGCGGCCCTGTTCATCACCGCTGCGCTCCACGGCGTCAGCACTGGGGCCATCCTCGCAGTCGACGGCAACCCACTCGCAGCACGCGACGACGACATGGCCGGCTACAACCCTCATCGGCCGGTGGTGGATGCAGCCGTTGCGTCAATGATCGAGGTCGGCCTCGATGCCGTGGCCGCTCCACTGTGAACTCGAACCCAGCGCCGCACCGACACCTGCTGCCAGACGAGATTCAGCACATCATCGAGCTGCTCGGCCTCGAGCCACTGCCGGTCGAGGGAATCCTGTTCCGGCAGACATGGCGTCTCGATGACGGCGACCGCATTCTCGGCACCGCGATCTACGGCGCGATGACCGACGAGCCCGACTCTTTCTCGGCGATGCACCGACTGACCGACACCGAGATCTGGCACTTCTACGCTGGCGACGCGATCGACGTGCTGCTGCTGCACCCCGACGGCACGCACTCAGAACACCGCCTTGGCAACGACATCCTCCGTGGCGACACACCGCAGCTCGTCGTCCCGGCAGGCACCTGGATGGGCGGCCGCATCTGCATCGGCGGGCGCTTTGCGCTCTTCGGCAACACGATGGCCCCGGGCTTCACGAGCGCATCGTTCGAGAACGGCGAGCGCCAGGCACTGTGCGACGGCTGGCCTGCCGCGTCAACTCGGATCACCGAGTTAACGCGGCCTGGCTCGCCGATGCGGATGCCCGACGGCTACTGAGCCGGACTGTTACCGGAGGTCGAAGCGGTCGAGCTCCATCACCTTGTGCCATGCGGCGACGAAGTCGTGAACGAACTTCTCGCGTGCATCGTCTGCTGCGTACACCTCAGCCAGCGCCCTCAGCTGCGAGTTCGAGCCGAAGACGAGATCGACGCGGCTCGCTGTCCAGCGAGTTGCTCCGGTGGAACGATCTCGGCCCTCGAACGTCGACTCGTCCTTCGTGACGGGTACCCACGTGGTGCGCATGTCGAGCAGGTTCACGAAGAAGTCGTTGGACAGCACCCCGACTCGGTCGGTGAGCACACCCTGACGGGACTCACCCGCGTTCGCGTCGAGTGCTCGCATGCCGCCGACGAGGACGGTCATCTCGGGCGGCGTCAGCGTGAGCAGCGCAGCCTTCTCGATCAGCAGTTCCTCGGCTGAGAAGCGATGGCCGTCACGGAGATAGTTGCGGAAGCCGTCGAAGGTCGGCTCGAGCACAGCGAACGACGCTGCGTCGGTCTGGTCATCGCCGGCGTCGGTACGGCCTGGCGTGAACGGCACCGTAATGCTGACGCCCGCATCGCGAGCCGCCTTCTCCACCACGGCGCAGCCGGCCAGCACGATGAGGTCGGCCATCGACACCTTCATGCCGTCGGTGCGGCTGCCGTCGAAGTCAGCCTTCACCTTCTCGAGAGCCGACAGCACCGCTGCCAGCGTCGCCGGGTCGTTGGCAGCCCAGTTCCGCTGCGGTTCGAGGCGAATGCGTGCGCCATTGGCACCGCCGCGACGGTCGGTGCCGCGGAACGTAGCGGCCGAAGCCCACGCCGCCTTCACGAGGTCGCGTGCAGGCACGCCGCTCGAGAGGACTGCAGCCTTCAGCGACTCGATCTCGGCAGCACCGATGAGCGGATGGTCGACTGCCGGCACCGGGTCCTGCCAGATGAGTGGCTCGGCGGGCACCAGTCGGCCGCGGCCGCGCACGTAGGGGCCCATGTCGCGGTGGGTGAGCTTGTACCAGGCCTTCGCGAACGCCGCTGCGAGCTCGTCGGGGTTCTCGTAGAACCGTCGCGAGATCTTCTCGTAGGCGGGGTCGACACGAAGCGCCAGATCGGTGGTGAGCATCATCGGCGCGTGCCGACGCGACGGATCGTGGGCATCGGGCACTGCGTCGGACGCTGCGCCGCCCTTCGGCCGCCACTGCTTGGCACCGGCCGGGCTGGTCGTCAGCTCCCATTCGTGGCCGAACAGCATCTCGAAGTACCCGTTGTCCCAGCGCACCGGATCGGGTGTCCACGCACCCTCGAGGCCGCTGGTGATCGTGTGGCCAGCGCGGCCGGTTCCATACGTCGACGTCCAGCCGAGTCCCTGTTCGGCGATTCCCGCACCCTCCGGCTCGGGCCCGACGTGTCCCGACGGATTGGCTGCGCCGTGCGCCTTGCCGAAGGTGTGGCCGCCAGCGATCAGTGCAACAGTTTCCTCGTCGTTCATCGCCATCCGCGCAAAGGTCTCGCGGATGTCGCGGGCGGCAGCGAGGGGATCGGGATTGCCGTTGGGCCCTTCGGGATTCACGTAGATGAGGCCCATCTGCACGGCACCGAGCGGGTTGGCCAACTCGCGGTTGCCCGAATACCGCTCATCGCCGAGCCAGGTTCCCTCGGTGCCCCAGTACGTCTCGTCGGGCTCCCACACGTCGTCGCGTCCACCGGCAAAGCCGTACGTCTCGAAGCCCATCGACTCGAGCGCCACGTTGCCAGCGAGGATCATCAGATCGGCCCACGAGAGCCGGCGCCCGTACTTCTGCTTCACCGGCCACAGGAGCCGTCGTGCCTTGTCGAGATTGGCGTTGTCGGGCCAGCTGTTCAGCGGGGCAAACCGCTGCATGCCCGCACCAGCACCGCCGCGGCCGTCGCCGACGCGATACGTGCCGGCGCTGTGCCACGCCATGCGGATGAAGAACGGGCCGTAGTGCCCGTAGTCGGCCGGCCACCAGTCCTGCGAGGTGGTCATCACCGCCGTGATGTCACGGCGCACCTCGTCGAGGTCGAGCGACTCGAACTCGGCGGCGTAGTCGAAGCCGTCGTCCATCGGGTCTGAGGCCGGCTGATTGCGTCGCAGCATCGAGAGGTCGAGTTGGTTCGGCCACCAATCGCGGTTGGCAGGGCCACTGCCACCGCCTGAGAACGGGCACGTGCCAGAGGGCTGGGGGTTCGACATCGGGTCCTCCTGAGGGGACTGGTTCGGGGGTACCGCCCATCATGTCGGCGCCGATGTCATTTACCTACTAGATAGTTCTTCTTGATTCGATAGACATTCGTTATCAATAGAGCGGATGCTCGGCCCAGTGCCCTCAGTCGGCGGCGACTGCAGGCCGCTGGCCCAGCGGCTCGTCGTGCACGAATCGGGGCCGGAAGAACGCCACGAAGACCACACCCGCTGCAGCAAGGCACGCGCTCGAGACCACGAGCGGCGTGTTCGAACTGATCGATCCGGTGATGTAGCCCACCAGCACGCTGGCGGGTACCTGGGCGAGATTCGTCACGCTGCTCGCGATGCCCATCGCCTCGCCCTGCTTGCCCATCTCCGCCGACCGCGAGATGAGGCTGGTCTGGTTGGCAATCACCAGTCCGTTGAAGAACGTGAAGATCGGGACGATTGCGTAGAGCTGCCAGCGCGCGTCGGCAAGGAAGAAGCCGGCCATCGCCAGCGCCACGCCGAAGAACGCCCACCGCAGAACCTGGTAGTCGCGGCGCACCTTCGCCATGCGGGGCACCACCACCGCCTGCGAGAACGCGATGAACAGACCGACGAGGGCGAAGTAGTCACCGGTGCTGTCGGGTGAGAAGTCGAACTTGCGCGCCAGATACACGCCGAAGAATGTCGTGAAGAACGTGAAGCCGCCATTGAAGAGGAACGAGGTCGCCAGCAGCGTGCGCAGTCGCTCGGACGAGAACCCGCGCACCACGTTCCGCGCCGCTGTCGTGATCTCGATCCGCCGGTCGCTCTGTCGTACCTTCAACGTCTCAGGGAAGCGCAGCAGAATGAGCAGGATGTTCACGGCGCACAGGCCGGCGGCAAACCAGAACGGGGTGGTGGCGCTGAACCAGTCCGGTGTGGTGAACAGGCCATAGAAGCTGCGGCCGGGCGAACTGAGCCGACCGCCGATGTACGGGCCGATGATGAAGCCGAGTCCGAAGGCCGCTCCGATCAGCCCGAAGTTGCGCTGGCGATTGGTGTGGTCGCTCACGTCGCCGACTGCGGCCTGCGCCACGGCGATGTTGCCGCCGGTGACCCCGTCGATTGCCCGGCCGAGGAACAGCAAAGGGATCGACTTCGCCCCGATGCCGACAGCGAATATCGCGTAGCCCACCGCAGTGCCGAGGATCGAGATCGCCAGTACCGGCCGACGACCATGTCGATCGGACAGCTGCCCCAGCAACGGGGCAGCGAAGAAGGTGCACAGTGGGAACACGGCCTGCAGGAAGCCCAGCATGATGAGGCCTTGCTGCGGTGTCCACGAATCGGGGATCACCTTGACCTCGGGATCGCCGATCAGCAGCGGAAAGACCGGAATGAGGATGCTGAAGCCGATCAGGTCGATGAAGACCGTGACGAACACCGGCAGGATCGGATTCGGGTGTGCGTTGCGGCGCGTGGCTCGCTGTTCGGTGTCGTTCATGGCCGGATCACCGTAACCAGTCGCGGACCCACGACAGGTGCCCTCCGTGCCGCACGGCATCGAGCGCACGACGGGTGGCCCGTCCGCGCACGGACGGGGCGCCGTACGTTCGAGGTCGGTTCGGAACGCCAGGCGATGTAGCGGGCCTGTCATCGAACCCGACATCCGGATCACCGCCCTACTCACAAGGAAGCGAGCGATCCCATGACACGACTATCCCCCAGGCTCATCCGAGCCGTGATCGCCAGTGCGCTGGCTGCAGGCACCCTCGCGGTGGGTGCTGCGCCGTCAGCCAGCGCCGGGCCCGGCGGCAGCGCCTTCAGCGCCGAAGTCGGCACCGCCAGCATGTACCTCAGCGACTGTCTCTGGGGTCCCTATGGGCCCGAGCCGCTCGACGGACCGATAGTCCCGTCGCTCGTCAAGAGCCATAACTGCATCGCCGTCACGCTCTACACGGGCGAGGACAACTTCGAAGGGGGCAGCGCGCAGATCAACCTTCCGGCCGGTATCTCCATCAGCAAGAAGGTGGCCGGTCCGTCGGGCGGGATGCTGTGGGCTCCGCCGAGCGACTGCTGGTGGTCCGGTTCGTTCAGCGTGCTCGCCAGCGGCAAGGCACAGACGCTGCGCCTCAACAACCTGTGGTGTGATCCCGACGAGACCGTTGTTGCGTACTTCTCGGCACGCATCGCCAACCCGGTCGATGTCGACTACATGGGATTCACCGCCGAGAACCGGCTCTCGGTATGGCACCAGATCTACGAGACCGATTCCTGCTCGCCGATCTGGACGGGCTTTCCCTACCTGTTCGGCGCCGTGTACCAGTACACCGGCGCGTACACACCGGTGAAGTACGGCACCGTCTACCAGTTGAACAATGCCAACTACTGGGAGCCGATGCCGTTCATGATCGCACCCGACTACGACTACTTCCGCTGGTGGCAGTGGCTCGACGTCGAGTACGGCGGCTGCTTCGGCCCGTAGTGACGATCGGCCGATCAGGCTGATGCAAAGCCCGACAGACGAGCGGCCCGGATCCCACGGGATCCGGGCCGCAGCGCGCCAGGCCTGCCGCTCGATCGCGCCACCTCGAACTGTCCCGCTGCGCCCATCACGACAGGCCATCCGGCCTCATTAGGGTCGCGGCATGCATCCCCGTCCGCCCCGGATCCGACGTCGGCTGCCCCGGCCCAGCGAGTTCGCGCCGCTGCTGCAGCGCAGGCAGCGCGCGGCCACCCGCGACGAGCGGCGCGTCCAGGGTGCTGTCGACATCAACGACCTCCGCGCGCTCGCAAAGCGCAGGAGGCCACGAGCGGTCTTCGACTACGTGGATGGCGGTGCCGAGAGCGAGGTGGCCATGCGCAGGGCACGTGATGCCTTCGAACGAGTCGAGTTCAGGCCGTTCGTGCTGCGCGATGTCACGTCTGTGTCGACCGCCACCACCATTCTCGGAGCTGCGAGCACCATGCCACTCGTCTTCGGGCCGACGGGATACACGCGCATGATGCACACCAGGGGCGAGTCGGCAGTCGCACGGGTCGCCGCCCGTGCAGGCATTCCCTCTGCCCTGTCGACTGTCGGCACCACCTCACCGGAGGACTTCGCTGTCGCATCTGGCAGCGGGCGTCGCTGGTTCCAGCTCTACGTGCAGCGCAACCGCGATCACAGTCTGTCGCTCATCGAACGCGCCCAGGCCTCTGGGTTCGACACCCTCGTGCTCACCGTCGACGTTCCCGTCACCGGCGGCCGGATGCGCGACCTGCGTAACGGGCTCACCATTCCTCCATCGCTCACGTGGCGGACATTCGTCGACGGCGCTCGTCACCCCGGGTGGCTCGTCGACTTCCTCACCACCGAGCCGCTCGTCTTCGCATCCGGTGGACACGATTCGGGAATGTCACTCGAGGAGATTGCCGACGCGATGTTCGACGCCGGGGTGACATGGGACGACCTGCGGTGGTTTCGCGAGGTGTGGCCGGGACGGCTCGTGGTAAAGGGCGTGCAGCGCATCGACGACGCCGAGCGGATGCCCGACATGGGCGTCGATGGCATCGTCATCTCGAATCACGGTGGCAGGCAGCTCGACCGCGCGCCGACACCGCTCGAGTTGCTGCCCCCGATGGTGAAGGCCGTCGGCGATCGGATGGAGATCATGGTCGACACCGGCGTCCGCAGCGGGGCCGACGTCGTGGCCGCCGTGGCCCTCGGCGCATCCGCCGCGCTCGTCGGCCGCGCCTATCTCTACGGGCTCATGGCAGGCGGCGAGGCGGGCGTGCAGCGCGTTGTCGACATCTTCCGCGACGACATCCAACGCACGATGCAGTTGCTCGGCATCACCTCGATCGCCGAACTCGAGCCCTCGATGGTGCACCTGCCCGACCGCTGAGATGCGCCTGTCGTCAGCGAGCGGCAAGCCACTCGTCGATGTCGCGCACCACGCGCGCCAGACGCCCCTCCATCACCTCTGCCCGGGTGTCGGACCGCCCGTTGACAGCGAGGATCAGGTCGAGCCGAGGGTGCAGCCAGCCGATCACCTGTAGTTGACGGAGCACGTGGAATGCCGGCAACAGGGTCTCATCTGCGGCCGAGAAGGGCCGCACTCGTCGATAGCCCTCGAGCAGCGCGGCGCGACGCTCCGCGCGGGCCTCGGGATCTGCGATGTCGTACAGCGACACGGCCATCTCGTAGTGATGCCACCCGAAGGCAGCGTCATCGAAGTCGATCACGAACGGGCTGCCATCGCGAACGAGCACATTCTGCGGCAGGAGGTCGGCATGGATGAGGCTGAACGTCGACGGCGAGGTGCCGAGTTGGTCGAGCAACTGCCGAAGTTCACGTCGAGCAGCCTCGATTGCCGGACGCTGCGTCGAGTCGATCTCGGGCACATCCCAGAACCGCCCCCACCATGGCTGATCACCCAGCAGCCCATCAGCATCGAGTCGATGACGAGTGAACGAAGCACTCGGCACCCACGACCCCGCGTGCTCGTGCAATCGAGCCATCAGCTCGCCGAGCTGGCGGCAGACATCGATGCCGCGCTCGTCGAGCAGTGAAGCCGCCAGCGCCTCACCGTCGATCCACTCGACCACGCCCACCATTCGCTCAACACCGTCGTCGCCGCGTGCTGCGACGAAGTGGCGGCCATCGATCGCTGCCACCGTGGCCGGGGTGTCGATGCCAGCAGCGATGAGGGCAGTGGTCCACTCCACCTCACTCTCCAGTTCCGCCGCGTCGTGATAGCCGGGACGCAGCACCCGAACTGCCACCCAACGACCGTCGTGTCGACGGGCCCTGAACACAGCGTTCTCGCGGGCCACGACGAATTCGAGCGAGGCGACGTCGATGTCCCACGCCGACAGCGCCCGCACCGCAGTCGAGCGGAGCGCGTGCAGGATCGAGCCGGCCGTTTCCTCACTGGCCATCGGATCAGCCGCGCAGTTCGGTGAGTGCGGCCTCGAACGCCTCGAGGAACACATCGGCATGAGACTGCTCGAAGACGAGCGGAGGACGGATCTTGAGCACGTTCGAGTGTGCCCCCGCATTCGACAGGAGCATGCCGCGCTCGCGCAGGAGATTCACCATCCTCACCGCCCCCTCGGTATCGGGTTCCTTCGACTCGCGGTCCTTCACCCACTCGATGCCGATGAACAGGCCACAGCCACGCACGTCACCGGCAGACTCGACATCTGCACACAGCTCGTGCAGCGCGTGCAGCAGTCGGCTGCCAACGTCATTCACCTGCACGAGCAGCTGGCGGTCCTCGATCTCATCGAGTACGGCCATGCCCGCAGCCGCCTGCAGCGGGCTCCCGGCAAAGGTGTTGAAGTACCGGGTGCGAGAGCGGAACAGCTCGACGAGGTCGGCCCGGGCTGCACATGCGGCAACTGGAATGCCATTGCCCATCGGCTTTCCCATCGTGACGATGTCGGGCACGACACCCATCTTCTCGTAGCCCCACCATTCGCCACTGCGGCAGAAGCCCGACTGCACCTCGTCCATGATCACCACGCCACCGGCCTCGCGAACCATCTGCGCCGCACGCGGCAGGAAGTCGGCGGGAACGTCGGGAAGTCCCTCGTTGGCAAGGATCGAGCAGAAGATCACCCCGGCAAGCGGCGTTCCCTCGGCTGCAAAGTCGTCAATGGCAGCACGTACCTCGTCGAGATATGCATCGCACAACTCGGCCTCGCTCACCCCGTTGCGGAGAGGCCGATAACGCTGCGGGAAGGGGATGGCGTGCACACCCGGCCGTCCACGCCGCGGTGCCCGCGTGAGACTGCCCACGAGATCGCTGTTGCCGTGATACGTGGCGTCAGTGCAGATGAAGCCGGTGCCGCCAGTGGCCATGCGCGCCATGCGCATCGCAACTTCATTCGCTTCCGTGCCACTGCACGTGAACACGACATTGTCGACCTGCTGGTGGTGAAGGGCCAGAAGTCGCTCGGCATATTCGACGATCCGGCTGTCGAGATATCGCGTGTGCGTGGTGTGCACCGACGCCTGGCCGCACATCGCCTGCACCACCCGTGGATTGCAGTGGCCCACGACAGGGATGTTGTTGTACAGGTCGAGGTACCGACGACCATCGGGATCGAACAGCCACACGCCCTCACCGCGCACGAGGTGCACTGGATGGTCGTAGAAGATCGTGGAGCCCTTGCCGAACACTGCGTCGCGGCGGGCCAGCAGCGCAGCGGTGTCATCGCCAGCAGTCATGGGCGAATCCTTGCCGATCCGCGGCCGCACGTCTGCCGTGCAGTTCGCCCCATTCGGCCCACACGCCGGCAATCTGCCACCATGGCATCGGGCAGACCCGACCGGTTGCCCGGCGACCGACCGCACCAGCGAGCCGCCCAACCCGGTCGTGCAGCACGACTCACAGGAGGCACCCGATGGCCGGTGGCGCACTGAAGACAGCGAGCATGGACGATTTCGACCTTCGGATGTCCGACAAGGTACGTCCGCTCTACGACGCCGTCAGGGCATTCATCCGCGACGAGGTGGACCCCATCACCGAGGAGTTCCATCGCCTCGGCGAGGGACGGGCCGACCGGTGGAGCTGGGCCCCCGGCCAGCTCGAGCTGCTCGAGGGCGCGAAGTCGAAGGCCCGGTCGCTCGGACTCTGGAACTTCTTCCTTCCCAACTCAGAGACCGGTGAGGGTCTCAGCAACCTCGACTACGCATACATCGCCGTCGAACTCGGCAAGAACCGTCTCGCCTCGGAGTGCCTCAACTGCTCGGCACCCGACACGGGCAACATGGAGGTGCTCGAACGCGTTGGCACGGCCGAGCAGAAGAAGCAGTGGCTCGAGCCGCTGCTGCGCGGCGAGATCCGCTCTGCATACGCCATGACCGAGCCCGGCGTGATGTCGTCGGACGCACGCCAGATCAGCACGAGTGCCGTACTCGACGGCGACGAATGGATCATCAACGGCGAGAAGTTCTACATCTCCGGTGCTGGCGATCCGCGGTGCAAGATCATGATCGTCATGGTGAAGACGTCACCGCACGCCGACACCTACAAGCAGCAGTCGCAGATCCTCGTGCCGATGGACACGCCAGGGGTGGAGAAGGTCGGTGCCATGGACGTGTTCGGCAACGACGACGCCCCTCACGGCCACATGCACCTTCGGTTCACCGACGTCCGAGTCCCGGCCACGAATGTGCTCTGGGGCGAGGGGCGGGGATTCGAGATCTCCCAGCTTCGCCTCGGCCCTGGCCGCATCCATCACTGCATGCGCAGCATCGGTGCAGCAGAGCGAGCAATCGAGATGATGGTCGACCGCGGTCTCAGCCGCGAAGGCTTCGGCAAGAAGCTGATCAACCTCGGTAAGAACATGGAGGTCATCTCGCGGGCGCGCATCGAGGTCGAGGCGATGCGGCTCATGGTGCTGCGCGCCGCAAAGGCAATGGACACACTCGGCAACGCCGAAGCCCGTGTGTGGGTGAGCGCAGTGAAGGCGATGGTCCCCGAGAAGTGCTGCGACATCATCGACGAGGCGATCCAAATGCACGGCGCAGCAGGCATCTCGAGGTGGTTCCCGCTCGCTGACATGTACCACGCGCAGCGGACCCTGCGCCTCGCAGATGGACCCGACGAGGTGCACCATCAGGTAGTCGCCAGGGCCGAGGCCAAGCAGCGACAGGGTGAGCCGTCCAATGGCAACGGCCAGCACCTCACGAAGGGATCGCTGTTCACCGGCCCTGCCTGATCACTGCGGTGCACGGTGGCGGCTGAGGCCGCTCGCGCCCGTAGCGTGATCGATGTGGGCACCACCGTTGCGATCCGCCTCGACGACTGGTTCGCCCGCGATCTCAGCGGCCTCCATGAGCCGTGGCAGGCCGAACCCGCCTCCTCGCCGCGACTGCTCGCCCTCAACGACGAGCTTGCTGCGGAACTCGGACTCGATGCCGATTCGCTGCGCACGCCGGCCGGCATTGCGCTGCTCACCGGAGCAGCGCTGCCCGACGGCGCCCGACCGGTGGCCCAGGCCTACGCCGGCCACCAGTTCGGCGGGTACTCGCCACGGCTCGGTGACGGACGGGCGCTGTTGCTCGGCGAGATCATCGATCCCCACGGGCGGCACCGCGACCTCCACCTCAAGGGATCCGGACGCACGCCCTTCGCGCGCGGTGGCGACGGCAGGGCGGCGGTCGGCCCGATGCTGCGCGAACTCATCGTCAGCGAGGCGATGCACGCCCTCGGCATTCCCACCACCCGAGCGCTCGCCGTCATCGCCACCGGCGACCATGTTGTCCGCGAGCAGGTACTGCCCGGCGCGATCCTGGTGCGAGTGGCATCGAGCCACCTGCGCGTCGGCAGCTTCCAGTATGCGGCGTCACATTCCGACACCTCGCTGCTGCGACGGCTAGCCGACCATGCCATTGCCCGACACTGCCCATCGGCCCGCGACGAGCCGCAGCCGTATCGCGAGCTGTACCGGCATGTCATCGCAGCGCAGGCATTACTCGTGGCGAAGTGGATGCTGGTCGGCTTCATCCACGGTGTGATGAACACCGACAACATGACCATCTCGGGCGAGACGATCGACTACGGACCATGCGCCTTCATGGACGCCTACGACCCCGCAACGGTGTTCAGTTCGATCGACCACGGCGGACGGTATGCGTGGGGCAACCAGCCGAACATGGCGCACTGGAACCTGGCCCGTCTCGCCGAGGCATTGCTGCCACTGCTCGACGACGACCGTGATCACGCCGTGACGGTTGCCACCGAGGCGCTCGAGGCATTCCCAGAGCAGTTCGATCGCCATTGGCGGGAGGGAATGCGAACCAAGATCGGCCTCACCGGCCAGGCCATCGAACCCGCTGCCGCCGACCTGCTCGTCGACGAACTACTCGGCCTGCTGCACGCTCACGGCGTCGACTACACATCGGCGTTCAGGGTGCTGGCCGACCGCCTTCGTACCGACGGCGCCAATGCTGGCCGCGATGGCCTCGCCGACAGCGTCCTCGGCCGGCAGGCGCTCGACGCGTGGGTCACCCGGTGGCGGATGGTGCTGTCGGCCGATTCCCGACGCGCCGACGAGGTGGCCGCTGCGATGGACGGGGTGAACCCCGTGTACATCGCTCGCAACCACCTCGTCGAAGAGTCGCTCGCTGCCGCTGTCGCCGACGACATGACGCCGTTGGCAACGCTGCTCGATGCCCTCGCCCAGCCGTTCACGGCCAGGCCGGGGCTCGAGCGCTACGCCCTGCCGGCACCCGCCGGCGCTGGACGCTACGTCACCTTCTGCGGCACCTGACGTCAGGCGTCGACTGATGCTGCGGCACGCTGCTGCAGTTCGTCGACCACCCGCTCGAGCAGCCGGATGACTCGATTGGCGGTGCGCTGCTGCACCGGGCCGACGAGATCACCGAGACCGAGTCGGCCGAGGCTGCGACGCAGCGCCTGCGACAGCACCGCGCGGCATCGCTCGACCAGGTCGACGAGGTCGGATGTGACCGTCGACGACGCTCTCATCGCCGCCAGTGCCTGCTGGCACTCCGCGAGGAGTGCTGCGGTGTCGACCGCTGGTGTCGAGCGTCGCTGCGCCGCCCTCGGTCGAGGCGCCGCCATCGCCCGCGGGGCCATCAATGGCCGGGCCCCGCGAGGGACCCTGTGGGAGGGGTAACTGTCGCTACTGACGGCTGACCTGAGGAATGTCGGTGCCGGGCTCAGCTGCATCGCGTCGACGGCGCCGAAGGCGAACGCCTCCTCGATCGGCTGCACGATGGTCACCGGAGTGGTGTCCTGCACCGGGCCCTCGCGGTCGACCACGATCCAGGCGGTGCGCTTGCACAGCACCCGGTAGCGCACCGACATGGCGACGATCTCACCGTCGTCGGCATTGCCGTGCTCGAGCACGATGAGCCGGGCCGCGGCCCAGCGTGTGCGAATCGAGCCGTCGGCCGACTCGCAGACGGGCACGACGATCCGCTCGCCATCGCTGCCGACCAGCACCACGCTGGCGCCTGGCCGAGCCATTCGGCCGCCAATGCGCACCAATGCCGCTGGGTACACGTCGACCCCGAGCGGGCGAGTGGGCTCGGTCGCCCCCTCGATGTGCAGTCCGGAGTGCAGCGGGGCAGTGATCCGCGAGCAGATCCGCCGGCTCACCTCGAGGCGGCGGCGGTCGTCGTTCACGAGCTCGATGTACGAACCATTCGCCAACTCGGTGAGGAATCCGCCGCTGACCGACATGTTGACGCCCACCACGACGACGCGGACACCCTTCAGCACGGTCGAGCGCAGGCGCACCGCCTCGCCCTCGTTGCCGAAGTGGCCGTCGGTGATGAGCACCAGCACGCGCTCGCGCCCGGCTGTCGCAGCAGGCAGACGCTTCGCCGCAAAGCGGATGGCACCGAGCAGCTCGGTGCCGCCGCACGAGGTGATCTGAGCCACCTGGTCGACGAGCCGTCGGAAGGCAGCGCTCCCGGGCTGGACCGGACCCGCTTCGCACGCCCCGAGTGGTTCGACGCTGTTGTCGAACTGGACGACATCCGCCGTATCGCCGGCGACGAGCGTGGTCAGGATGTCGCCCGCAATGCCGTTGGCGATCACCTGTCCCGATCCGCCCATCGAACCCGAATGGTCGATGAGGATGCTCACGTCTACTGGCAGGCGGACGCTGCTGTCGGGTGCTGGCTCGCGGATCGCCACCTCCACAACCCCCTGCTCGGGATCGTCGACGTCGGGGATCCAGCGAGCCATCGTCGTCGACGGGGCCACCGGCCAGCGCCACACCACGTCGCGGTCGAGCGCGATGTCATCGATGCGATGACCGAGGGCGGTTCCGGAGTCGTGGTGCGACGTGCAGCGGATCGACGAACCGTCGACGACGGTGCCATCGGCCACCTCGATGGAGAAACGAGTGCGCACCGACGACGTCACGCCCTGCGCACGGGGAAGCAGTCGGGTGTCGGCCGACTCGGCCGCAGCATCGGGCGACGAGTAGCGCGGCGCCACCACCGCCGGAAAGCGCAGCGTCGCCTCACCCTCGTCGATGACGACCTCGCCGTGCAGTGTCAACTGGACCTCGATCTCGCTGTTCGGCGCCACGTTGCCGACCCGGACCGTGAACACCTCGGACAGGTTCTTCTCGACAATCGACGCCGTCAGGCCCTTCTTGACGGCCTCGTCGTACTCCATCCGCGCCTGGCCGACCTCTTTCAGTTCGGCATCGAGTACGCGGTCGCCGACGCGGATCGTGCAGCCGTGCACGGCAACGCCGCCGGGGAGCGGGAAGGTGTAGCTCACCTCGATCGGTGCCTCGTGATCGTTGCCGAACACCTGCGTGACGAGCGCGGTATAGCCGAGCGCATCGACGGCGACCTCGACATCGACATCACTGAGCGGAAGGTCGACCGACACCTCGGTGCCGAGGGTGGTGAGCGTGGGGAACTGGGACGTCATGATGGTCTCCCTGGTTGGCTGGTGCCGGCCGTATGCCGAACCCTGACCTGCCTACGCACCACCCTCGACGCCGCGTGACGAGGCCCGTGGATTCCCCGAACGATTCGTCCCCTGGCCCCACCTGGCGCCATGCACCGGGCATCGGTCGCCCGGCCGGCGCCGGCGGCCTCAGCCCACGACGACGGCGATTGCCCCGAGCTCGCCTGGGTCGGTCTCGAGCCCGACGCCGCCGCGCACCAGGATCATCACCAGGTCGCCCGGCGAAGCCGACGACAGGTCGAGCGTCACCGTGAACTCGCCCGGCAGTTCCATCGACCCCGCCTGGGTCGAGACGGTGTCGATCGGCACCGGATTGCCAGCCACGTACGCGCTCACCGAGATGGCGGCCTCGAATCCATAGCCGGTGCCCTGCACCGTCAGCGGCCCCGCTGCCACGGTGTCACCCTGCACGGGCGACGCCACGGCGGCGACATCGTTGCCGATACCGGTGACGAACCACCCGCTCTGCGGCCCGAGCTGGCGCATGAACAGCACCCCGCGACCCGTCAGCGAGCCGCCGGGCGACAGCACCTCGATCTCGCCGCTGCGCGAATCACCCGCCATGAACGGGCCGAGCGTGGGTGGAACTCCGAGCACTCGCACCACGAAGTCGGCCGCCGCCAGCTCGGGACGGTCGAAGAACTCGCCTGCCGCTGGCCATATCGCCGGCTGCTCGAGCGGCGGCGCCACAGTGGTCGATGTGTCCGTCGACGGCGGCGCTGTGCTCGCCGGCACCGTCGTCGTCACCGAGGTCGACGATGCAGGCGACGAGGTTCCGGTGGCGCTCGTACTGCTCGAGGATTCGGTGCTGCCGCACGCAGTTGCGATCGCGCACAGCACCACGGCCGCCACAAGGTGCACCCGTCGTCTGCCGGCGCAGCGTGATGCGCTGGCTGCAACAGCGGCAGCACCACAGACCTCGGTGTTGGTGTCGGATGTGGCGGATCCCATAGTTGTCTCCTCCTGCCGCAACGATGGCAGGCGCTGCGGCCCGACTCAGTGTCGGCACGGCCGCTCCCCAGCACAAGGGGTCGAAGGTCACCCGCCGTCGATACCCGACCCGGCCTGGTCGGCGGCGCCGTGGGCTAGCGTCAGGCGCATGGTGCGGCTCCCCCGCAGGTCGTCCACCGGCGACGACCGTCCGTCCACGCCGGCACTGCCATGGACCACACTGCACCCAACCACTCCCTCGACGATCTGATCCGGGCGGAGGAAGCCTCGTTCCTCAGCCGAACCCGACGCTCACAAGAGCTCGGCGTACGCGGCGGCACCGTCATGCCGGGCGGCGTCACCTCGAGCTGGGCGAGCTCCAAGCCGTGTCCTGTGTGGGTGAGCCACGGCGATGGCGGCCTCGTCTGGGATGCCGACGGCACCGAGTACGTCGACTTCCACGGCGGCTACGGCGTCAACGTCGTCGGCCATGCACATCCGGCCGTCGTCGATGCCGTGCAGCGGCGCGTCACCCTCGGCACGCACTTCGCCCAGCCCACCGAGGACGCCATCGCTGTCGCCGAGTCACTGCGCGAGCGCTTCGACCTGCCGATGTGGCGCTTCACCAACTCGGGTACCGAGGCCACCATGGACGCAATCCACCTCATGCGGGCCATCACCGGTCGGCAGCTGGTCATCAAGGTCGAGGGCAGCTACCACGGACACAGCGACGCCATCATGGTGTCGTCGTTTCGCAGCCTCGACATGCTCGGCCCTGAGGACAACCCCACTCGAATCGCCGGCAGTGGCGTCCCCCAGGCGATGGCCGACCTCATCAGGATCGTGCCGTTCAACGATCTCACCGCACTGCAGCGCCTGCTCGAGGCACACGACGGCGAGGTGGCAGGGATGATCCTCGAGCCGATGATGATGAATGCCGGCATCATCCCGCCCGCACCGGGCTACCTGCAGGGCGCGTGCGACCTCGTCCGCCGACATGGCGGACTCGTGGCCTTCGACGAGGTGAAGACCGGCCTTGTCGTGCACTGGGGGGGAGCAACACGCCTGTTCGGCGTACGGCCCGACATCGTCTGCCTCGCCAAGGCACTCGGTGGCGGGATTCCGTGCGGCGCGATCGGCGGCACCGCCGAGGTGATGGATGCCATCACCACCGGTCTCTACGACCAGATCGGCACCTTCAACGGCAACCCGCTCACGATGGCAGCGGCTCGCGCCGTGCTCGACGATGTGCTCACACCCGAGGTGTACGGACAAGCCGAACAGCGCGGCCGCCACATGCTCGACGCCTGTCGCTCGGTGCTCGCCGAGCACGGACAGCCGTCATACGGACACGCCGTCGGATTCAAGGGCTCGGTGGTGTTTCACGACACCCCCGCCACCGACTACCGGTCGTTCCTGCAGATCTCCACAGCCCTCAGCCACCTGCACTTCCTCGTGCAGCACAACGGCGGCATCTTCCTGCCGCCGTGGGGCAAGAGCGAGTCGTGGACCATGAGCGTCGCCCACACCGATGCGCACTGCGAGCGATACGTCGACAACGTTGCCCGACTCGCTGCGATGGTGGCAGGGCTCATCGATCGCTCATCCGACCTGTACGCCGTCGGCTCGTTCAACTGACCCGACCACACGCCACAGCGCGGGCAGCCCCGCTGCCGATACCGTCACTGCCAATGCCGCCTGCCGACATCGCAACTCCGAGCGACGCCACAACACCACACGAGCGCCGCATCGACGTCGAGCCTGGTGTCGACCTGCGCGTTCTCATCCGCAATCCGGAGGCGAGTGGCACGCCGTTCGTGCTCGTGCACGGGCTGGCGTCGAACGCCCTCCTATGGGACGGTGTTGCCGAGTCGCTCGCATCGGCAGGTCATCCGGTCGCCAGTGTCGATCAGCGCGGCCACGGGCAGTCGTCGAAGCCCGACCACGGCTACGACTTCGCGACGGTCACCGCCGACCTCGTTGCCATCATCGCCGCACTCGGCTTCCGGCGTCCGATCGTCGCCGGCCAGTCGTGGGGCGGCAACGTCGTCATCGAGCTTGCAGCGACGAACCCCGACTCGGTCGCCGGTGTCGTTGCCGTCGACGGCGGCTTCATCGAATTGGGCACCCGATTCGCCGACTGGGACGAATGCCGTGCGGTGCTCACACCGCCGCGACTCGTCGGCACGCCGCTCGAGGTCATCGAATCGCACATGCGACGCGCCCATCCACACTGGCCAGAATCCGGAATCCGAGGCGCACTGGCCAACTTCGACGTCCGCCCCGACGGCACCATCGCCCCGTGGCTCACACTCGACCGGCACCTGATGATCCTGAAGGCGCTCTTCGATCACCGGCCGTCCACGCTGTTTCCCGCCATCACGCTGCCCGTGCTGCTCGTGCCTGCCGACACCGGCGACGTTGCCTGGACACATGACAAGCGCACCGCCGTCGACGATGCGCTGGCAGCCCTGCCCAACGGCGACGCACACTGGTTCTCGCCGGCCGACCACGACATCCATGCCCAGCATCCCGAACCGCTTGCCGAGGTGCTGCGCAGTTTCGCTGCCCGCATCACGTCGAAGGAGCAGTCACCATGACCCGACTTCTCACCATCATGGGCAGCGGCGAGACCGCTCCCACCATGGTGAAGCCTCATCGCGAAGTCTTCGAGCGAGTGGCCGCAGCCGACACGGGAGACGCCCGAGGCGACATCGCCGCAGTATTCCTGGACACCCCGTTCGGCTTCCAGGAGAACGCCGACGAACTGTCGGCCAAGACGATCGAGTACTTCCGAGTGAGCCTGAAGCGAACGGTCGGCGTCGCCGGGCTGCAGCGCGTCGACACAGCCTCCACGCTCGAACGAGAGACCGCCTTCGCTGCCGTCCGCTCTGCCAAGTTCGTCTTCGCCGGGCCGGGCAGCCCCACCTATGCCCTTCGGCAGTGGGCCGGCACGCCACTGCCCGACCTCCTGGCCGACAAGCTCCGTCACGGTGGCGCCGTCACCTTCTCGAGTGCCGCCGCACTGACGCTCGGCGTCCGAACTGTGCCGGTGTACGAGATCTACAAGTCGGGTCACGATCCCTACTGGCTCGAGGGCCTCGACCTGCTCTCAGTCGTCGGCCTCTCCGCAGCAGTGATCCCTCACTACAACAACGCCGAGGGAGGCCACCACGACACGCGCTTCTGCTATCTCGGCGAGCGAAGGCTGCGCGTCCTCGAGCGCGAACTTCCCGACGGGGCATTCGTGCTCGGTGTCGACGAGCACACCGGCGTGATCCTCGACCTCGATGCCGACACGGCCACCGTGGTCGGCCTCGGCGTCGTCACCGTCCGCCGCGATGGCATGTCGATGGAGATCCCGGCCGGCGAGACAGTCCCGATCGACACCCTTCGTCGCGGTCCACACGACAACACGGCGAACGGCAGCACCTCGTCCTCGCTCGATACGCCGACCGCGGCAGTCGCCCCGGGCACTGGCGCAGAGTCTGACACCCGCTCGACGCCATCGCTCGCCGCCGATGCCGAGCGGCTCGGTCGCGCATTCGACGATGCCGTCGAACGACGCGATGCGGCTGGAGCTGTCACTGCTGTGCTCGAACTCGACGCTGCGATCACCGCATGGTCTGCCGACACACTGCAGAGCGACGAGATGGACCGCGCTCGCACGATGCTGCGCTCGATGATCGTCCGCCTAGGTGAGGTGTCGGCACGAGGGCTCGTGGATCCCCGCGAAGTGCTCTCACCAGTCGTAGAGGTGGCGCTTGCTGTCAGGCGCGAAGTCCGCGCTGCCAAGCGCTACGACCTCTCCGACCTCATCCGGGACGGGCTCGCCGAGGCAGGCATCGAGGTTCGCGACACACCCGGCGGCCAGGAGTGGGATCTGCGCCCTGGCGGCTGACGCCTGGGGCAATGGTCAGTGAACGAGTCCGACGACCGCACTGCGGCCACGCCGGCCTGTCACGGCATACACCGCCACGAACAGCACTGAGGCAACGAGGATGATCGTCGCCCCTGGCGAGATGTCGAGGTGATAGCTCAGCACCATGCCGAACAGGCCGCACATCGATCCGATGAGCGGCGAGATGAACAGCATCCGCGCGAACGAGTTGGTGAGCATCCGGGCAATGACCGCTGGGGTGACCAACAGTGCGCTGATCAGCAGAACCCCCACCACCTGCATCGTGAACAGCACGGTTGCGGCGAGCATCATCATCAGCAGCGCCTCCATGCGCGGCACTCGGACGCCGCTCACGTCAGCAACCTCTGGGTCGAAGGTGGCGAAGAGAAGCGGGCGGTACTGCGTGACGATGACCGCCACCGCGCCGATGCCGACGACTGCTACCGCCACCACGTCGATGGCCGACACACCCAGAACCGAACCGAACAGCACCGCCTCGATCGAACGCTTCGCCTGACCGAACATGTTCGACAGCGCAAGGCCGAGGGCGAACGACCCCGTGGTGATCACGCCGATCGCCGCATCCGAGCCGATGCGCCCTCGACGGGCGACCCTGCCGATCATCAGCGCCGACAGCAGTCCCCACAGGCCGGCTCCGATGTAGAAGTTCACCGACAGCACCGCGCTCGCCGCAGCACCGCCGAAGATCGAGTGCGACAAGCCGTGCCCGATGTAGCTGAGGTGCCGCAGCACCACGAACACGCCCACGAGACCGCAGATGGCGCCGGCGAGCACCGACACGGCAAGGCCGTTGCGGAAGAACTCGAACTGGAACGGCTCGAAGAAGTTCACCGAGTCACCGCCGGCGAGTCGGCGACGATCAGGAGTCCGCCATGCTCGAGTACCTCCATCGGCGCGCCGTAGGTGGTCTCGAGCACTTCGGGAGTGAGCACCGAGCGGGGTGTCCCGACTGCCACCACTCGGCGGTTCACGCAGGCGATGAGGGGGAGGTGTGCAGCGAGGCCGTTGATGTCGTGCGTTGTGAGCACGATCGACATCCCACCCTGATGCAGATCAGACAGGAGGTGCACCATCTCGTGCCGGGTTCGCACGTCGACTCCCGAGGTGGGCTCGTCGAGCACGAGCAGTTGCGGCTGCCGGTGCAACGCCCGGGCGAGGAACACTCGCTGCTGCTGCCCTCCCGACAGGTCGCGGATGTGCCGCTGCTCGAGGCCGCCGAGGCCGAGTTGTTCGAGCACGGCCGATACCGAACGGCGCTCGGCGGCCGTGGCACGCGGGCGGCGCCATGAGCCCTTCGAGGCCATCAGCACGACCTCGGCCACCGTGATCGGGAAGTTCCAGTCGACCGTCTCGATCTGGGGCACGTAGGCCATGCGCATGTTCGGCAGCCGCCGGACAGTGCCGGCCGAGGGCTGCAGCTTGCCGAGAAGGAGCCGCAGCATCGTGGTCTTGCCGGAACCAGATGGCCCGATGATCCCGAGGAACGAACCCTCGCCAACCGACAGGTGCACGTGGTCGAGCACCAGCGGCCCGCCGTACGAGTGCGAGACGCCGTCGAATTCGACGAGCGACAGAGCTGGTGTCACGTGGTCAATCATTGCGGGTACACCGCCATGTCGGGGACGACATCAGCGACGTCAAGGGCCAGGAGCGCTGAGGCATCGCCACCGAGAGCCTCCACCATCGTCACATAGTCGAATCGCATCAGCCCGAGGAACGAGTGCTCGGGATCTCCCGGCTCGCCGGGAAGGTCATCGTCGCGCAGCACGTCGACGTATTGCACTCCCGTCTCACTGCCGATCTGCTCGAGCACCGGGCTGGGGAACACTTCCGATCCGAAGATCGCCGGCACGCCCGACTCGCGTACCTGGGCAATGAGCTCGGCGATCTCCTTCGAGGTGGGCTCGTCGAAGCTCGATGGCTGGATGGCACCGATCACATCCCAGCCATAGGTGCGGGCGAAGTAGGCATAGGCGTCGTGATAGGTGAGCAACTTGCGGTTCGCCGGGTCGACCGTGTCCGTGGCAGCACGTACGGCCTCATCGAGCGCGTCGAGCTTGGCCACGTACAGAGCGGCATTGGCCATGTACGCGTCGGCGTTGGAAGGGTCGAGCCTCGACATCACGTCGCGCACCAGCAGCGCGTACTGCTCGGCCATCGGGGGATTGGTCCAGAGGTGCGGATTCGGCTTGCCTCCGTCTTTCGGGAACGAGAAGTCGTAGATGTAGTCGGCGACGGGGAGGATCGAGGTGCCCAGTTCGCAGAGCACCGAGTCGTCGGGAAGGTTCGCCGTGGCGAGGTCCTTGGTGGGTTCCTCGAGCACGAGGCCATTGACGAAGACCACGTCGGCTCCGGCCAGCGTGGCGGCGACGCTGGGCGCCGGTTCAAAGGTGTGCGAGTTCGTGCCCTCGGGGACGATGCCGGTGATGTCGGCGCGGTCGCCGACGATGTTGGCGACGATCGACGTGATGGGAGCCACGGTCGTCGCGATCACGAGACGGTCACCGGCAGGCCGTGCCTGGCCTGCGAGGCACGCTGCGAGGGCGGCCTCCTGGGGATCGCCATCGGGCGCCGAGGCCGTGTCGGCTCCGCCGCATCCCGCTGCAACGACCGCCATCAGTCCGGCGAGGGCCGTGCGGCGCGCCGATACTCCGGCTGGCTTCCAATTCACAATAAACGACCCTATCGGGATGGAGGCCCCCCTCCCAGAGTCGGAGGACCGTAGTGTGCGCCCATGTCTCGAGCCCGGTTTCCCCGACGACTTCGCGGCGCCATGGCCGTCCTGGCACTGGCAGCGGCCGTCGCCTCGGCATGCACTGACGATTCGGCGTCCTCCGATACGACACTCGCCGGCCCCGCCACCTCGGGCACCACAGTGTCGCCTGAACCCGCCGAGTCCACCAGTCCGCCCACGACAGAAGCCCCGCAGCGCGCCCTCGACCGGGTGCGCCCGCCCGAGGCCAACACGGTCGCCGAACTGCTCGCATTGCGGCGCCCCATCGTGATCGCCCACGCCGGCGGTGACTTCGAGGCACCCCATTCGACGATGTTCGCGTTCACCACGGCGGCCCTTGCTGGGGCTGACGTGCTGGAGATGGACGTCATGCTGACCGCTGATCGACAGCTCGTGGTGCAGCACGACGACACGATTGACCGCACCACCGAGGCATCGGGCCGCGTGCGCGACCTCGACTACGGCACGCTTGCGGCCCTCGACAATGCGTACTGGTTCGCCGGCGACACATGGAGCAACCAGGGCCTCGATCCGGGCGCCTATTCACTGCGGGGCGTCCGCACCGGCGACAGGCCGGCCCCTGAGGGCTTCGGACCCGACGACTTCCGTATCGAGACCTTCCGGTCGGTCGCCACCGCCTTCCCCGATCACGTACTCGACGTCGAGATCAAGGTGCCCACCGGCGACGACGGCCAGCCTGACCTCGCATGGGCGCAGGAGGGCGCCGAGGCCCTTGCCGCCGAGATCACCGCCCTCGGCAGGGAGGAGTCGGTGATCGTGGTGTCATTCGACGACGACGTCCTCACCGCATTCCGCGCCGCCGCCCCTACCGTGGCCACCAGTCCAGGTCTCGACACCCTGATCTCGTGGTACGGCGGCGCCGAGGTCGACTTCGCACCCAGCGACCTCGTCTTTCAAGTGCCGCCCTTCTATGCCGGCGTCGAGGTGCTGACCGCACCGGTCATCGCACGGGCGCAGGCCGACGGCTTCGCCGTGTGGGTGTGGATGGACGACACCTCCACTCAGGAGAACGAGGAGTTCTACATCGCCATGCTCGACCGCGGCGTGGATGGGCTGCTGGTTTCCCGGCCGTCGGTCGCCGTCGACGTGGTCTCGGGCCGGTCGAGTTAGTCGGGCCGGCCGGCCCGCACCGCTGTTGGCGGCCTGCCGTGGCGAACAATCGTTAGAGAAATTCCCTTTTTTCCTTGAACGCCTGTCGTGGGCGTACTACTACTAGAAGTAGTTACTCCGTCCTCCGTGGCGGATCGAGGGGCCCGCCACGGGCCAGAGGGAGACGTCAGGGCGCATGCGCCAGCAGACGGTGAGGGCAGCCGCACTCTGCGCGCTCATCGTCGTTGTCGCGCCCGCACATCGGGCGCCCGCCAGCGCACTGCCCGGTCCGGGGCACGACGCTCCCGCGCTGGCGCCTCACGCGCCGGATGCGCTCCTCGTCGGCTTCCACCGCACCACCACACCGGCCGACCGCACCGCAGTCCGAGCGGCGATGCGCATCGCCGGCGCATCGCCACTCTCACCGCTCGCCGCCGACGTCGAACGCTGGACACTCCCCGAGACGACGAGCGTGCCCGCTGCGATCGAGGCCGCCGCCTCACTGCCCGGTGTCCGGTTCGCCGAGCCCGACTATGCCGTCACCACGGCGGCCGTGTCGAACGACCCGCTGGTCACCAACGGAACCCTCTGGGGCATGTACGGCAACTCGTCGACGCCAGCCAACCAGTTCGGCAGTCAGGCAGCGGAAGCGTGGACTCGCAACTACACCGGCTCGTCGTCGGTCGTGGTCGGCGTCATCGACGAGGGAATCCAAGCAACCCATCCCGATCTCGTCGACAACATGTGGGTGAATCCTGCCGAGAGCGCAGGCGTCGCCGGAGTCGACGACGACCGAAATGGCTACATCGACGACATCCACGGATACGACTTCCACAACAACGACGCCACGATCTACGACGGCGGCGCAACCGGCAACGCCGACATCCACGGCACGCACGTCGCCGGCACCATCGGCGCAACCGGCGGCAACGGCATCGGAGTCGCCGGTACCGCGTGGGATGTCACCATCGTCTCGGGCAAGTTCCTCGGCTCGACCGGCGGGTTCATCTCCGACGCTGTCCGTGCCCTCGACTACATGACCGACCTCGCAACTCGCCACAGCCTGCGGATGATCGCCACGAACAACTCGTGGGAGGGCGGTGGGTTCAGCCAGTCGATGCTCGACGCCATCAACCGCGGCGGCGACGCCGGCATCCTGTTCGTTGTCGCGGCCGGCAACGCGACCAGCAACAACGACCTGACCGCGTCGTACCCGGCCAACTACCAGTGCGCCACCGCCACCCGCACGTGGGACTGCGTCGTCTCGGTGGCCGCCACCACCAGCACCGGTGGACTGGCGAGCTTCTCCAGCTACGGGCCCACGACGGTCGACATCGCCGCACCAGGCGTGAGCATCACCTCCACGCTGCCTCCGAGCGCCTACGGGTCATTGAATGGCACCTCGATGGCTGCGCCCCACGTCACCGGCGCACTCGTGCTGTGTGCGGCAGCACATCCCACTCGCACGCCAGCACAGATGAGAGCGCTGCTCCTCGACAGCATGGTGCCCACGGCGTCGCTCAACGGCAGGACACATCGCGCCGGCCGGCTCGACGCCAATTCGGTCGTCAGTTCGTGCGTGGGCGGATCGGCCCCGACGGGAAGCCCGAGTTCGCTCGTCGCCACTGCACCGGCGTGGAACGCCACGGCGCTCAGCTGGACCGACAGCGTCAGCGGCGAGACGAACTGGGTGGTGCAGCGAGCACCCTCGACATCAGGCGTCTGCGGCACCTACGTATCGATTGGCACCTTCGGCTCCGACGTCAACCAGTTCTACGACAGTCGCCTCAGCGGCAGCACCACCTACTGCTACCGCGTGCAGGCATCCGGCGGCGGCGCACTCACGGCATTCAGCAATACCGCCACCATCACCACCCCCGTGGCGCCACCGCAGCCAACACCGTACGCCTGCACGACCACGACGTACTCGTGGATCGACTACAACGTCGGCGGCACCCGCCGATCGCTCACGGACGACGCTGGTGTTGCGGTAGCACTGCCGTTCTCGTTCCCGTTCTACGGGGTGTCGTACTCGACCGTCACGGTGTCGTCGAACGGCTACATCCGCTTCGGCACTGCCGACGCAACCTCGTTCCTCAACACGCCGATCCCCAACATCCTCGAGCCCAACAACATTGCTGCACCGTGGTGGGATGACATCAATCCAGCCCTCAGCGGGTCGATGTGGACCATCGCGCAGGGAACGTCACCAAATCGCCGATTCGCGGCATCATGGGTCGACGTGGTCCGTGCAGGGGGAAGCACGAACCCCATCACATTCCAGGTCGTGCTCGACGAGGCGACAAAGTCGGTCACCTTCCAGTACCGAGACGCCGTGACCGACCTCGACTCGAACGGCGGCTCGGCCACGATCGGCGTCGAGAGTCCCGATGGCGAGATGGGCACCCTGATCTCGCACAACCAGTCGAGCGTCCAGTCGCTGTCTGCGTATCGATGCAGCGACAGCACGGCGCCGGCGCCTGTCGCCGTGTCGACATCGAGCCTGCCGAACGCCACCGTCGGCAGTCCGTACAGCACCACCCTCACCGCAACCGGCGGCAGCGGCACCTACGGCTGGTCGCTGTCGGCGGGCACGCTGCCAACTGGCCTCACGCTGTCGTCAGCAGGGGTGCTCAGCGGTACGCCCACCACGTCGGGTACCTCCACGTTCAGCGTCACCGCGGTCGACACCGCACCCGGGGCAACCGGATCATCGTCCAAGCAGCTCACACTGACCGTCAATGCAAGTCCGTACCCCGGCTCGTTCGCCAAGTCGTCGCCGAAGAATGGCGCAACCGGCGTGAAGACTGCGGTGTCGCTCTCATGGGGTGCAGCATCCGGCGCGACTCGCTACGAGTACTGCATCGACACGACGGTCAACAGCACATGCGGTGGCACGTGGATCTCGACCTCGACTGCCCGCACCGCATCACTCAGCGGACTCCTCAAGGGCACACGCTACGAGTGGCAGGTACGCGCCGTGAATGCAGCAGGAACCACCATCGCGAACGGCGGCACATGGTGGACCTTCACCACATCGACACGCTGAGCGTGCGGCGGCACAGCGTCAGCGACTGAGTGCCTGTTTCACCATTGCAGCGATCTTTGCGCCGTCGGCAGTAGGCCCCGCTGCCTCGCGCACGGCAGCGATCACCTTGCCCATCGCCTTCATGCCATCGCTGCCAGCCAGTGCAGCCACCGCCTCGTCCACCACGGCCTGCAGTGCCGCGTCGTCGAGCGCTGTGGGCAGGTACGCCTCGAGCACGGCGGCCTCGGCCCGCGCTCGCTCGACTCGGTCGGGACGGCCCGCCGTGACGAATGCGTCGGCGGTCTCGTGATGCTTGCGAACCTCATTCGCCAGCACCTTCAGCACCTGTGCATCGGTGAGCACCACCTGCTCGTCACCGGCGGTCTCCTCCACTGCGATTGCTGCCAGTGCCTGGCGGATCGCCGAGAGCGCCACGTCGTCGCGCGCTCGCATCGCCACCTCGAGCGACTGGCGAAGACGCTGCTTCACGGACCCTGACGTGGTATCGGCGGACATGAACTGCAGCGTATTGCGGCGATGAGGGCGTGACGCCTACGCAGAGCGGCGGCGTGCGGGCACCATGATGGTGACCACTCCCAGCAACACCACTGCCATCAGGCCCGCCAGCGTGACAAGGTGTGGCTCGACCTCGAGGCCTCCATTCGGCGCAAAGAAGTTGCCATTGGCGAGGCCCAGCGGGAGCTCGCCGAGTTCGAGATACGAGGTGACGCTCTGGAAGACACCAATCGACACGGCTCCGAGCGCCATTGCGCCGCCGAAGCGGCCGCCGATCGAGAACGCCGTGATACCCGCCACGAGCAGCAGTCCGAGCGTGGCCAGCCGAAGCCACATCGTCGCATCGGGCACGCCCTCCTGCGTCCAGTTGTCGAGCCACACGGCACCATTCAGCGGCACGAGCGGACCGGCTGCGGCGGCCGCAGTGGCCAGTATCCCGAGCAGCACCAGGGCGATGCGTGGCCGACCGCCACCACGGGCAGCAGCGAGCGAGGTTGCAAAGGCGAGGCCGGCCAGGCCGGCGGCGCCCATGGCGAGGAAGAATCCGATCTCGCGGGTCGAGGTGATGGTGTTGCCAGGCGTGGCGAGATACCGCACCTCGACCTCATCAAGGGCATCGACGCCGAGGCCGACCGCATTCACCATGAGTCCGGCGAGCGCCAGCGACGCACCGCCCGCAAGTCCAGCGCCCGACCGGCGGCCTGTGGCACCGACCACCGCTCCGACCAGTAGAAAGAACACCCCGATGCCGATTCCGATGAGGTGATTCGACGACAGGTCGTCCATCACGAGCGTCGAGGCCGCTGAGTCGGTACCGGTGACCAGGAAGCTCACCACGTCGAGGACTCCCGCCGCGACCGCCACCACGCCGGTGAGCACTGCCAGCACGAGCAGGGCAGTCAGGCGGAAACGATGATCGTCGACAACGGGCAGCACCGCAGTCGAGCCACTCCGCGCCGTGACGGCGGACTGTTCGGCCGTCGCTGCCAGCCATTCGTCGGCGGGCGTCTGCTCGACGACCGGCACCGGCTCGGTCGCCACTGTCGCCGACAGGATCGGCTCTCCCACAGTCAACGGCGGCGGCGGAACCGGTTCGCCCTTCGAGTCGAATCCGATGAACTGCGGAGTTGGGTCGGCCACGACCGGGACGGCCGAGCCGAGCGACAGTGTCTGCGCAAGGGGGATCGGCTGCGTCGGAACAGTGGGAACTGCAGCGGTCGGCGACACGAGCGGAGCGGACGGGGCGGTTGCCTGCGGCTGCGGCACACCACCCGGTACCGGCTGGAACGTCGGGGGCGGCGCCAGCAGCGGCGCAACGAGCGGTGGAGTGGATGCCGACGGCGCACCGTCGGGGGCACTC
>JBEGVK010000188.1:0-2964 GCA_041178405.1 Actinomycetota bacterium
GCCGGCCAGCACGACCGGTTCAGGCGAAGCGAGCCCTCAGCCAGTCGGCCACCAGGGCCATCGCCTCGCGGCGGTGGCCCTCGAGATAGTGCGGGGCACCCTGCATCGCCACGTATGTGCGGTCGGCGGCACCGCTGGCGGCGGCGATCTCCTCGGCCTGCCACACCCTGATCTCAGTGTCGGCGGTGGGGTGCACGAGCAGGGTGGGCACCGTCACCCGGGGCATGGTGTCGGCCAACCGGGCGTGGCTGCTGAGGCCCGACCAGGTGCTCAGCCAGCCCCGGGCGGTCATCGTGCGCGCCAGCCCTCCCCTGCCGTAGTTGGCATCGAACGGGTCGGGGAAGGCAAACAGGCTGCCCATCGGGCGGTCGTCGGGGTCGATGGTGAGGTCGAGGTATGCCGGGTCGGCGAGGGTGCGGTAGATGGTGAGGTATCGGGTGAACACCGCTCGCCGGCGCTGCTCGCGCCACTCGGGGGTCTCGCTGCTGCGGTCGATCCCCCGCAGTCGCCGACCGGCGTCGGCCGACGCGGCGATGCTCGCTTGGGCGAGGGCGTCGAGGCGCGCCACCCGCTCGACCTGGGCGGCGCGGTACCGCGTCAGCCACTCGCGGTCGTAGCGGCACGGCTCGGGCCATGGCCGCCACCCGTTGTCGGGGTGGTACATGTCGAGCTCGGGCACCGTGCTGAACGGGTCGTCCTCGTCGGCGACGCTCGGGTCGATCACCTGCAGCATGAACACGCCCTCGCCGGGGTGGGCGGCGAGGCCCACCCAGCCGTCGCCGATGCCCAGCTCGGCGTGGGCGAGCGCCATCAGGCTGCCGCCGCCCGAGTTGCCGAGCAGCACCACCGACTCGGCACCGCGACGCACCATCTCGTCGTAGGCGGTCTTCACGTCGACGATGCACTGCTCGTGCAGGCAGTCGGTGTCGTTGTTCATGTAGCGGGTGCCGAACCCGAGCACGGCGTAGCCGGCGGCTGCCAGCAGCGGGCATGCGTAGTGCACGCTGAAGTCACCCCGCGGATGGGTGAGGATCACCGCCGTGCGCCACGGCCTTCCGCCCGGTGGAGTCCACAGCAGTCCGCGCACCAGTCCGCCGTCGGGTGACACCAGCCGGATCGACTCGCGGGGAATCTCAACGCCCGGATCGTCCTCGGGCAGGGGCCAGTAGCCGAGTCCGAAGGGACGTCGCCCGCCCAGGTGCACGTCGAGGTCCTGCATGGTCGAACCCTACGCCGCACGACGCCACGCCCCAGTTGCTGCGGCTGCTCCGGCTGGCTCGGCTCCCCGAGTGACATCACGCCACTCGCACGACACACCAGAAAAACTCAGAACCCGCTGCGGCCCGTGAGGGCTGCAGCGGGTTCGCCGAGTCTCGGAGATCTGGTGCGGAGCGATCCGCACCGGCTCTCGTCAGTTGTTCTGGATCTTGATCTCGATGTCGACGCCGGCCGGCAGCTCGATGCGCTGCAGGCTGTCGATCGTCTTCGCGTTCGGATCGACGATGTCGATGAGGCGCTTGTGCACGCGCATCTCGAAGTGCTCGCGCGAGTCCTTGTCGATGTGCGGTCCGCGGATCACCGTGTAGCGATGCTTGTCGGTGGGCAGCGGGATGGGGCCGCGCACCGTCGCATTCGTGCGGGTCACCGTCTCGACGATCTTGCGGGTCGACTGGTCGATGATCTCGTGGTCGAACGCCTTCAGGCGGATTCGGATGCTTTGTGCCATGGTCTGGTCGTTCTCCTCGGATCAGTCAGTGGTCGGATCGGTGTCGATCAGATCACTTGGTGATCTTGGTGACGCGGCCGGCGCCGACCGTGCGGCCGCCCTCGCGGATAGCGAACCGCAGCCCCTCGTCCATCGCGATCGGCTTGCCCAACTCGACCTGGATCGTGATGTTGTCGCCCGGCATCACCATCTCCGTGCCCGACGGCAACTTCACCGTCCCCGTCACATCCGTCGTCCGGAAGAAGAACTGCGGCCGATAGTTGTTGAAGAACGGCTTGTGACGCCCGCCCTCGGATGCCGTCAGCACGTACACCTGCCCCTCGAACTCGGTATGCGGCGTGATCGACCCCGGCTTGCACAGCACCTGCCCGCGCTCGACGTCCTCCTTCTTCGTGCCGCGCAGCAGCGCACCGATGTTGTCGCCCGCCTGGCCCTCGTCGAGCAGCTTGCGGAACATCTCCACACCCGTGCACACCGTCTTCTGCGTCGGACGCAGCCCCACGATCTCGATCTCGTCGCCCGTGTGGACCTTGCCCTGCTCCACCTTGCCGGTCACCACCGTCCCGCGGCCCGTGATCGTGAACACGTCCTCGATCGGCATCAGGAACGGCTTGTCCAGCTCGCGCTGGGGCTCGGGGATGTACGTATCGGCCGCAGCCATCAGCTCCATCACCTTGTCCTGCCACCCCGCGTCGCCCTCCAGCGCCTTCAGCGCCGACACCCGCACCACCGGCGCATCATCACCCGGGAACTCGTACTCGTTCAGCAGCTCCCGAACCTCCAGCTCCACCAGCGCCAGCAGCTCCTCGTCGTCCACCATGTCCGACTTGTTCAACGCCACCACGATGTACGGCACACCCACCTGGCGGGCCAGCAGCACATGCTCACGCGTCTGGGGCATCGGACCATCCGTCGCCGCCACCACCAGGATCGCGCCATCCACCTGCGCCGCACCAGTGATCATGTTCTTGATGTAGTCCGCATGACCCGGCATGTCGACATGCGCATAATGCCGCTTCTCGGTCTCGTACTCGATATGCGCGATCGAGATCGTGATCCCACGCGCCTTCTCCTCCGGCGCCTTGTCGATCTGATCGAACGGCGTGTACTGCGCCAACCCACGATCCGCCAACGTCTTCGAAATCGCCGCCGTCAACGTCGTCTTCCCATGGTCAATATGACCCATCGTGCCGATATTCACATGCGGCTTCGTACGCTCGAACTTCGCCTTGCTCATG
>JBEGVK010000189.1:0-9466 GCA_041178405.1 Actinomycetota bacterium
CGGCGTTGGGGTGCGCATCGTGCGCTGGGCGGCAGAGGGTGTCCATGCCCTGACGTTAGAGAGGGGGTGTAGCGACGATTCCGGGAGCCCTGCCACGAGGCGCGTGGCGCCAACGACGTTCCTTACAGCGACGTTTCTGACAGCGAGGTTGCTGGCAGCGACGTTGCTGGCATCGAGGTTGCTGGCAGAGAGCCTGCTGGCATCGACGACGGCATTCGGTACGAGACTCATCCACACGGTGCGTACCGGTCGTGGTGTACGACATACTCGGTGCATCGATGACTGCCGCACCGCGCACAGTGCCCAGACGGCAGTCGATCTGACCAGACTGCTGCGATGACCGACTCCCCCGCACACAACCCACACCTCGACATGGAGGTCGTGCACCACGGAGCACCGGTCGCCAGCGCCCGGCTCGTCGTCGTCGCAGTCCACGGGCGGGGGCAGGCGCCGCAGTACATGCTCGACAACCTCGCTGCCCGGCTGGATATCGACGACATCCACTGGGTGCTGCCGTGCGCACATGGCGGGTCGTGGTATCCGCTCGGGTTCATGGCGCCCCTGCACGACAATCAGCCGCTGCTCGACCACGCACTGGCAACCCTCGACCAGGTCGCCGCCTCGATCCACGATGTGCCGTCCGAGCGTGTTGTGTGGGCCGGCTTCTCGCAGGGCGCGTGTCTCGCCAGCGAATGGGTGGCACGGCACCCCCGTCGCTGGGCGGGACTGCTTGCGTTCACGGGCGGCCGCATCGGGCCCGGGGGCACCGACCTCAGCGTTCCTCAAGCCGGTGGCCGATTCGACGGGATGCCGGCCTACTTCGGTGCTGGCGCACACGACCAGTGGGTGCCGCTCGATCGGGTCGAGCGGACTGCGGCGGCGTATCGCTCGGCCGGGGCCAACGTCAGCGTCGACGTCTTCGATGACGACCTTCACGAGATCCGGCCAGCCGAGATCACCCGGGCCCTGTCGGTACTCCGGCCGGTCGGTCGCTGACCCACGCCAGCACTGCGTCACGCCTCCCCCGTGGTCGTGCGTGAAACGCGAGAGCACCACGAGGAGGCCCTTCCGCATGACCGACGACGACCTGCCCGACCTGTCGTTCTTCCGTTTCGAGCGATCGCTCTACGACCTCAACCGCCCGCTCGACGACATCAACGAGCACGACGACATCGACACGTTCGACGCCGGTGATGACGGGTACGTCGACCACTATGCAGGCCCTGACGAAGGCCTCGATGACGAAGACGACGACGACCTCGCTTCCCACATTGATGATGACGTCGATGACGAGCTCGACATCGACGGTGGCGTCGATGAGCAGCCCGCCGCTATGGCGATCCCAGGCGATGACGACATCGATGTCGCCATCGATGAGCTGATCCGCTCGATCCTCGACGACGCTGCATCACATCCGCATCGGCGAACGCCGCCGCGATTCGTCGACGTCACCCGCCACAGCACCACGGCAGGCCAACGGTCGACACACTCGCTTCTGGCCGATCGACTGCTCGAGTACGCCTACGCCAACCTTGATGGAGTCTCGGTGATGATCGCCAGCACGGCCGCAGGCACCGGTGCGTACGGACGGCTCACGGTCGATCCGCTGCACAGCACCGAGGTGCGGATGTTCGGATGGCCGCGACTGCAGCCGCAGTCGCCCGACGCCGACCGAGGCGCCATTGCCTCACTGCTTCGACTCGGCTTCGTCCTCGTCGACGGCGACTGGGTGTGGCGCGCTGAGCCGCGGCCCGAACTGGTGCCCGTGGCAGCTCATGCCGCGCAGCGGGCGCTCGCCGAGGCCTGGCGAATCACGCCACAGGAGGCGTCACCCGAGCACATTCGCCTGTACGCCCTCGACGGCGTCCAGATCATGCTCATCGCCTCCGGCGTGCTGTGCAGTTGGTGCGCCGACGGAGAATGCCCCGGCGCCACCGCCCACTAGATTCCCCACTGTGATCCTCTCCGACGCCACGCTGCGCGAGTACCTCGGCACGGGCTACATCCACCTGTCGCCCTACGAGCCCAGCCTTGTGCAACCGGCCAGCGTCGACGTTCGCCTCGGCACCGAGTTCCGCGTGATGCGCAACAGCCGACTCACGCACATCGATCCGTTCGAAGAGCAGACCAAGCTGATGGACACCGTCAGCGTCCCGGAGGGCGAGCCGTTCGTGCTGCATCCCGGCGAGTTCGCCCTCGGTCACACCTTCGAGACCGTTGGCTGCCCCGACGACATCGTCGGCGTCGTGAACGGCAAGAGCAGCCTCGGACGCCTCGGCATCCAGGTGCACGCCACGGCAGGGTTCATCGATCCGGGGTTCAAGGGCACCGTGGTGCTCGAGCTCTCGAACGTGTCGAACCTGCCCATCCTGCTACGACCCGGCATGAAGGTTGCCCAGCTCGTGTTCCAGCGACTCGACCGGCCCGCCGAGCGCCCCTACGGACATCCCGATCTGAAGAGCAAGTACCAGAATCAACAGGGCGCCGTCGCGAGCAAGTACAACCAGAACACGATGTGACCACCTGCGGCCCGTGCCGCTGCGCCGTTGCCGGCGGTGGGGTTACTCGCCTGCCACCGGCTCGCTGATCGGCCGCTCGAGATTCGCCAGTGCCCGTTCGCCGGCCTCGATGGCGTCGAGCAGGTGAATGCTGATGTCGGCCACCTTCACCTGGTCTTCACTGGCACCAGCGGCCTTCACGCCGTCGTCGAGCATGATGTAGCAGAAGGGGCACGCCGTAGCGACACGCGAGGCTCCGGTGGAGATCGCTTCCTTCGCCCGCTCGTCGTTCACCTTCACGCCGACGCTCTCCTCCATCCACATGCGCGCCCCGCCAGCACCGCAGCACATGCCCTTGGTGCCGTTGCGCTGCATTTCGACCACCTGCACGCCCTTGATGCTGCCGACCACCTTGCGCGGCGCCATGTAGACATCGTTGTGGCGGCCGAGGTAGCAGCTGTCGTGATACGTGATGCGCTCTTCGAGCGTCGCCTGGCTGACATCGAGCGCACCTGTCGAGATGAGCGTCTCGAGCAGCTGCGAGTGGTGAACGACCTCGTAGTTGCCGCCGAGCTGCGGATACTCGTTCTTCAGCGTGTTGAAGCAGTGCGGACACTGGGTGATGATCTTCTTCACGCCCATGCCGTTGAGCGTCTCGATGTTCGGCATGGCCAGCATCTGGAACAGGTACTCGTTGCCGCTGCGGCGCGCCGAGTCGCCGGTGCACATCTCACTCGGGCCGAGGATTGCCACGTCGATGCCGGCACGGCGCAGCAGTTTGGCCATCGACTGCGTGACCTTCTTGTTCTTGTCGTCGAAGCTGCCGGCACAGCCCACCCAGTAGAGGTACTCGGCAGTGATCGGCTGGCCCGGGTCGAGCACAGTGACGTCGAGGCCATCGGCCCAGTCGGCGCGCTCGCCCTGGTTCATGCCCCACGGATTGCCCTGGTTCTCCATCGCCCGGTATGCGTTACCCAGCTCGCTCGGGAAGTTGCTCTCCATCAGGCTGAGATAGCGGCGCATGTCGAGGATCTTGTCGAGGATCTCGATGTTCACGGGGCAGATCTCGTCGCACGCACGGCACGACGTGCAGCTCCAGATCTCCTCGGCCGTGATGCGCTCGAACAGCGAGTTGGCCGAGATGGTGATCTCCTTGTCGGTGCTGAGCGGCGGCGGCACCGCACCACCGGGGCGCGACGCCGACATCACCTCGCCCGTCTTGAGCACGATCTCGCGCGGGTCGAGCGGCTTGCCCGTGGCATGCGCCGGGCACACGCTCGTGCACCGACCGCACATGGTGCAGGCGTCGGTGTCGAGCAACTGCTTCCACGTGAAGTCTTCCACCACGCTGGCACCGAAGCTCTCGAGTGAGGTCTCGGTGAGGTTCGGCATCGCCCGCATTGCACCCTTCGGGCGATCGCGATCGCGCAGGTACATGTTGAGCGGGCTGGTGAAGATGTGCCGCAGCATCGTGATCGGCAGGATGATGAGGAATGCAGCGAACGCCACGACGTGGGCGATCCACATCAGTTGGTGCCACAGAACGAGCGTGTCGGCCGAGGCGCCGTCGACCAGCTGGGCGATCGGATAGCCGATGAAGCTCCACTTCTCGTACGAGGGTGAGCCGATCTCGGCGATGCGGAAGCCCTCGGCGAGGAAGCCCGTGATTCCGATCGCGCCGAACACGCCGAGGATCAGCGCATGCTGAGGCTTCGTCTTGATGCGGATGCGGTAGGGACGCTGCACGTAGCGGCGCAGCACAGCCCACACAATGCCGGTCATGAACACGAGGCCGCCAAGGTCGCCGATGAACGAGTAGGCCATGTACGTCTTGCCGTGCAGGAACTTCAGGTTCTCGGGCAACTGGTGATCGATCTCGAGCGTGGTGGTGACGCCGAGCAGCACCATGAAGCCGAAGTAGATCATCGAGTGCATCAGGCCGGCTCCGGCATCGCGCATGAGCGTGCGCATGTACACCCCTGCCCGGAAGTCGGCGAGACGGCGCTTCACGTTATGGCGAGTGGTGGGCCGCCTGTCGGGTGCGCCGCGCTCCCAGTTCTGCACGCGCTTCGCGAACTCGAACGCACCCCAGATGAGCAGCACCGGGATGACGGTGTAGAACGCGACCTGCACGGCACCCGGGATGCCCTCGAAGACCTCGCGGGTGACTTCCTTGGTCGACTTCCACTTCGTGAGCTGCGGCACGATGCCCGAGGCCATCGTGAACACGCCCATGAAGAGGCCAACGGCCCACACGAGCTTGTGCGGCGTGCGGTACCACGCTTTGGCGGGCGCGGCGTCGGGTGCGGGAGAACTGTGGGTGCTCATAGTGCAGTCGCGACCCTAGTGCCAGCGGGCGTATCCGTCATACGACAGCGACCGCCAATGAGTGCCGACTGGCGGTCGGCGGCGCCCCGGTTCAGCCGAAGTACTGGCGGTCGAGGTCGCGGATGCGGCCAGCGAGGCTGGCCAACAGGCGGTGCGCGATGGTGGGCACCTGGTCGAGTACGCCCATGAAGTGGCGCTGGTCGAGCAGCAGCAGCTCGCAGTCGGTCTCGCACACCACTGTCGCGGTGCGCGGACCGTGGTCGAGCAGCGACAGTTCGCCCACCACCGTGCCGGGGCCGAAGGTGCCGACCTTCTTCCCGTTGCGCTTCACGAGCACGGTGCCGCTGAGCACCACGAAGGCCTCGCGGCCGGTCTGGCCCTGATCAACGAGCAGCGAGCCAGCGGGCATGGTGATCTCGTCACTTGCCTTGTGGATGCGCTCGAGGTCCTTGGTGGAGCAGCCCTGGAACAGGGACACGTTGCGCAGGTGCTCGAGGTGTGCCTTCTTGGTCGCCATGGGGACAATGCTAGTTCGTTCGTGAACCCCGCCCGACGAACCTCGTCGGCGACTCTGACGCCGATCGGCCGGATCCGGCCATGCCGCCCGGAGAGCAGGCACCGGGCAGCGAACTAGGTTCGCCCCGTGACATACGCCTTTGACCGCTTCCTCCGCTACGACGAGATGAGCGAGTGGCTGCACGCGACTGCAGCAGCCCACCCGACGCTGATGACCGTCGAGCAGTACGGCACCTCGCACGCGGGCAGGCCGCTCCTGCTGGCCACCATCACCGACGACGCCACCGGACCGCACCTCCAGAAGCCGGCGCACTGGATCGACGCCAACATCCACGCCATCGAGGTCACAGGTGGCGTGGCCGCGCTCCACGTCATCCACTATCTCGTCACCAACTTCGGCACCGATCCCCGCGTCACTGAGGCGGTTCGCACCCGCACCTTCTATATCGCGCCTCGGGTGAACCCCGACGGTGTCGAGTGGGCGCTCGCCGACGAACCCCGCTTCCGTCGCAGCAGCGTCAGGCCGTGGCCGTGGGCCGACGCCCATCGCGATCCGGGCCTGCACGAGAAGGACATGAACGGCGACGGACAGATCCGCACGATGCGCGTCGCCGACCCCAACGGCACCTGGACCCCCGGCGCCGCACATCCGCGCCTCATGGTGCGCATCCCTCCCGACGGGGTGCCGGCCGGCACGCCTCGCTATCGCATGCTGGCTGAGGGAGAGGTCGTCGAACACGATGGCTTCACGATTCCCCTGGCGCCGAACCCTGAGCGCCTCGACCTCAACCGCAACTTCCCTGCCGGCTGGGGCACGAACGTTCCGGGAAGCGGCGACCATCCACTCAGCGAGCCCGAGATCGATTCCCTCGTGCGCGCAATCGTCGCCCGCCCGAACATCTGCGGCTACAACGCATTCCACACATCTGGAGGCGTGCTCCTGCGCCCCAGCAGCACCGCCGCCGACAGCACGCTGCCGCCACTCGACCTGTGGGTGTGGAAGGAACTCGGCGCGCGAGGCGAGGCCCTGACCTCATACACCGTCCATTCGGTGTTCGAGGACTTCACGTTCGACAAGTCAGACACGATGAGCGGAGCGGCCGACGACTGGGCGTATGAGCATCTCGGTGTCTACGGGTGGACCACTGAGTTCTGGGACGTGATCCACAGAGCCACCGGCAAGAAGCCCGGCACGCACATCTGGTACACCGGCCCGACACCGGCGGAAGAGCAGGCCGTGTACGAGTGGGCGCAGCAGCACCACCCCGAGGCCTACGCCGACTGGGTGCCGTTCGACCATCCGCAACTCGGCCGGGTGGAGATCGGCGGATGGGATGAGGTGTTCTTCTGGGGGAATGCGCCCGCATCGCGCTTGCACGACGAGGTGCGGCCGCACGCCGAGTTTGCCGTCTTCCAGGCACTCTGCTCGCCGAGGCTCGAGATCCTGCACAGCAAGGCCACGTCGCTGGGTGGCGACCTCTACCGAATCGAGGTCGGTATCGCCAACACCGGATGGCTGCCCACGTACGTCACGCAGAAGGCACTCAACGCCAAGCTCTCGCTGCCGGTCGTCGCCGAGATTGAAGGTCTCCCGGTGATCGCCGGAAGTGGAGGCCCGCATGCCCGAGTCGAGCTCGGCCAGCTGGGCGGACGGCTGCAGCACCATTTCACCTACGGCAAGAACGACGGCACACCCGAACGCACCATGGTGCAGTGGGTCGTACAGGCATGGGCCGGGCGAGAGGTCACCGTGCGCGTCTCACACGAACGCGCCGGCACTGCCACGACCACCATCAAGCTGTAGCGACGGCCGTCGCTGCGGCGCAGCCCGACCGGGCAGCCTCGAGCCAGTTGCGGCGGCGGCGTGCGGACCGTGGCCGATCAGCCCGAGGCGCCGACGGCCGGCTGGAGCACGACTGACGCAACCAGGCCACCACGCGGACGGTTGGCCATCCGCACCGAGCCACCGCTCAGCACCGCCAGTTGCCGCACGACCGCAAGGCCGATGCCACTGCCGCCGTGCGGTGCGTCTGGCGCTCGCCAGAAGCGGTCGAATGCCCGGCCCAGGTGGTCGGGATGCATACCCGGTCCCTCGTCAGCCACGCTGATGTCGATTCCTTCGTCTGTCGACATGGCCGAGATGGTGATCGTCTGACCTGCCGATGCGACGCCGATCGCATTGTCGACATAGTTGTCGACGATCTGCTCGAGCGAGTTCGGCACAGCCCGCGCAACGAGGCCAGCGGCTGCATCGACGACTAGGTGCACGCCGCGCTCCTCGGCAAGTGGCGCCCACACATCGAACCTCTCTCGCACCGTGGTGGTCACGTCGACCGTGGTGAGCTGCGGCGTCGTACCCTCACTGCGGGCGAGCATCAGCAGACCCTCGACGAGGCGCTGCAGACGCTCTGTCTCCTCGCGAGCTGCCTCGATGCGGGCACGAGCTCCCTCGGGGTCGGACTCGAGCACCTCGCTCGCCCGCTCGAGCTGCAGGCGAAGTGCCGTCAGCGGCGTGCGCAGTTGATGCGAGGCATCGCCCGCGAACGCCCGCTGCTGGCTCAGCAGGCCCGAGATTCGCTCGGTCATCACGTTGAACGACGATGCCAGGCTGCGTATCTCCTTCGGGCCCTGCGTGGCATCGGCCCGTTCGGAGACATCGCCTGTGGCAAATCGCTCGGTGCTGCGCTGCAGCCGCCGGATCGGCGAGGTGATGGTGCTGGCCATGAAGAAGGCTGCGATCGCAGCGCCGAGCAGCGAGATGAGGCCCACCAGCAGAAGGCCGCGTACCTTCTCCGATGAGCGCTCGCGCACGATGTCGGCCGGGAGAGTGATGCGCACCACACCCTCGGGCGTGCCACCCGACAGCACCGGGACTGCCACGAAGACGAGCGGCCCTGCCGTCGTCGAGTTGCGTTCGCCCGATGTCGCCCGGCCCGACAGCGCATCGGCGATCTCAGGGCGGTTCGAATAGTCGTCGCCCGCCTGGTCGTCACCGTCGCTCGACGCCACGATCCGCCCGTCGACGTCGGTGACGACCACCTTCGAGCCGTTGCTGCTGGCGTACTGGTCGACGGTGGCCTGGACGAGCTCGATGGTGACGTGGTCGTCCTCGCCGGACAGGAGATCCTCCGACGCGCCGGCAAGGATGAAGGCGTCACGCTGCAGTGCGCTGACAAGCGAGGCCCGCTCGGTGTCGCGGATGAACTCGGCCAGCGGGATGTCCTGCGCGACCAGCACCACTGCCACCAGTCCCGAGAACGCCGCAAGCAGCCGCCACTTCATGCTGGGGGCTCCATCCGAAATCCGACGCCGCGCACCGCCTGGATCCAGTCATGTGTTCCGAGCTTCTTGCGGATCGCGGCGACATGGGCGTCGACGGTCTTGGTCGGCCCGTACCAATTCGAGTCCCAGACGCTCTCGAGGATCTCGGTTCTCGACCTCACAGCGCCGAGATCGGATGCCAGGAATGCCAGCAGGTCGAACTCCTTGGCCGTCAGCGCCACCTCGTCGCCGTCGAGCGTGACGCGGCGGGCACGGCGGTCGATGACCAGCGGCCCGATCACCTGCGGGGCATTCACCGCAGGGCCGGCACCACCGCTGTCGCCCGTACGCCGCGCCACGGCCCGGATGCGCGCCACTAGTTCGCGGAAGCTGAACGGCTTGGTGACGTAGTCGTCGGCGCCCAACTCGAGACCGAGCACTCGGTCGAACTCCTCGGCGCGGGCCGTGAGCATGATGATCGGCGCCCGCCACCGGGCACGCATCAATCGGAACACATCCCGACCGTCGAGGTCGGGCAGTCCGAGATCCAGCAGCACCATGTCGGGCTCGGCCTGCTCGTAGGCCTCCGAGCCGGTGGCGACGTGCACGACGTCGAACCCGTTGGCCAGCAATCCCTCGACGATCGACGCCGCAATCGACCGGTCGTCTTCCACCAGCAGGATCTTCACACCCCTGATTGTGGCCGCTGGACCCGGCCGGACGAGTCGCACAGGACCGGCGGCGGCGATTTTGGACGATTCTTGGATAACGCCTATCCCTTCCTAGGACGACAAGTTCGTACGGTATGGACGGTTTCGGGCGGCAGATCTCGCCCGCTACGTCACGCCACCGGCCCACCGGCC
>JBEGVK010000190.1:0-10122 GCA_041178405.1 Actinomycetota bacterium
GCTCTTCCGATCTGACGAGGGGGCGATCGCTGCATCGCGCGAGAACGCGGCGCGTGCAGGTGTCGGCGGCGATATCGAGTTTCGCCACGCGGCGATCAGCGATGCGGTACCGCCGCCCGGAGGCCGCCTCGGCTGGGTGGTGTCGAACCCGCCCTATGGCGAGCGCATCTCGGGCGGCAGGTCGCTCGTGCCGCTGTATGACGCCGTTGGACGCGTGCTCGGCGAGCGCTTTGCGGGGTGGCAGTCGGCGCTGCTCGTGTCGTCGTCGGTGCCACTGCAGTCGACGGGCATCGTCTGGGCGGATGCGCTGCACACCGCCAATGGGGGCATCCCCGTGCGGGTCGTCGTGGCAGGCCCGCTCGGCGGGTGATCGGCGACTCGGCGGCGCCCGGCGCCGCGGGCCGCCGACCATGTGCCACGTGGTGCTCGCAGTCGGGTTAGCTGCCGGGGCGACTGACTGCGGTGGGTGACGGTGTCTGGCGCCGGTACCGTGCCGTCGTGGCCGCACCGCGCGATCTGTCAGCGATGTCCGAGACCGGCGCTCCAGGTGCATGGGTGGCAATCCACCGACTGCCGCTGCGCCTCGGTTCGTTCGAGCCGGTGGCGCCGGTGGTGCTGGCGCCGATGGCGGGCGTCACGAATGCGCCGTTCAGGGCGATGTGCCGCAGGTTCGCACCTGGTCTCGTCTACGTGAACGAGATGGTGATGTCCGCCGCCGTCGTCAACCGGAATGCGAAGACCGAGCGGATGATGACATTCGGGCCCGACGAGCAGCCGAGGTCGCTGCAGGTGTACGGCAGCGACCCGTTCCAGGTGGGTGAGGCAGTGCGCATGCTGTGCGCTGAGGGCCGAGTCGACCATGTCGACATGAACTTCGGGTGCCCGGCGGCGAAGGTGACGCGCAAGGGAGGTGGGGCTGCGGTGCCGGCAAAGCCCAACCTCCTGCGGGCCATCGTGCGCGAGGCCGTGCGTGCCGCTGAGCCATATCGAGTACCGGTGACCATCAAGTTCCGCAAGGGACTGTTCGACGGCCTGCTGACGCACGTGGCCACCGGCCGCATCGCCGAGGACGAGGGCGTTGCGGCGATCGCGTTGCACGCCCGCACGGCCGAGCAGCACTATGCGGGCACTGCCGACTGGGAGGCCATCGGCGAGCTGAAGGCGGCGGTGTCAGGCATTCCCGTGCTCGGCAACGGCGATGTGTGGGAGGCGTCCGACGCAGTCCGGATGATGCGCGAGACGGGGTGCGACGGCGTGGTGGTCGGCCGCGGCTGCCTCGGCCGGCCGTGGCTGTTCCGCGATCTCGTCGACGCGCTCGCCGGCCGGCCGGTTCGCCCGTCGCCGCTGCTCGGCGAGGTGGCCTCGGTGATGCGCGACCATGCGGTCCTGCTGGTCGGTCACCTCGGCGAGGACCACGCGATGCGCGACTTCCGAAAGCACACGTCGTGGTACCTCACCGGCTATCCCGTGGGAGGCGCAACGCGCAGCCGGTTCGGCATGGTCGCGAGCCTCGGTGAACTCGACGATCTCGTTGCCGGACTCGACCCGTTGCTTGAGATCGTGCCGGGTGGCGAGCGCATCCGACGCGGCCACACCAACGGCCCGATCCGAGTGGCGCTCCCCGATGGCTACCTCGACCGACTCGACGACCTCACCGTGCCCGACGATGATGCCGTGATGGCCGTCTCCGGCGGATGATGCAGGGGCGGCTCTACCTCGCCTCGTCGTCGCCGCGGCGACTCGACCTGCTTCGTTCGATCGGGCTCGAACCCGAGGTGGTCTCGCCGGACATCGACGAGTCGCCGCTCGAGGGCGAGATGCCGCGAGAGCACGTGGCCCGGCTGGCGGCGGCGAAGTTGCACGCCGTGGTCGGCCGAGGCGAGCAGCGAACGGGATGGTCGCAGTGGGCCGCCCCGGCCGACGGCACGGTGATCGCTGCCGACACGACGGTCGACCTCGATGGCCGGATTCTCGGCAAGCCGGCCGATGCCGACGATGCGGTGCGGATGCTGCGCTCGCTCAGCGGCAGGCGCCACGAGGTGCACACGGCGGTGGCGGTGTGGGTTGGCGGGACGTCGACGCTCGAGGTGGTGACCAGTGGCGTGGTCTTCCGCAGGCTCGATCCGTTCGAGATCGAGCGCTATGCGGCCTCGGGCGAGCCGCTCGACAAGGCGGGGGCCTACGCCCTGCAGGGGGGCGGCGGGCGGTTCGTGCAGGCGGTCGAGGGCAGTCGCAGCAACGTCATCGGCCTGCCGCTCGGGGCCGTGGCCCGCCTGCTCGGCCTGCCGGCCCCCGTCGGGGAGCCGGGCGACCTCGGTTAGCACTCGCCGCCTCCGGTTGCTAACAGGCAGGGTCGCCGCGTAGTCTTGGCACTCGCAACGGGGGAGTGCTAACCCCCGTCCCAACCAGTACACGTGCATTCGCCAATGGAGGCCCGCACCATGAACCTGAAGCCCCTCGATGACCGCATCGTCGTGAAGCCCGCCGAGGCCGAGCAGACCACTGCCTCGGGCCTGGTGATCCCCGACACGGCCAAGGAAAAGCCCCAGCAGGGCGAGGTCCTCGCCGTCGGACCGGGCCGCTGGAGCGACGACAAGGGCACCCACAGCCCGCTCGACGTCAAGGTCGGCGACACCGTGCTGTACAGCAAGTACGGCGGCACCGAAGTGAGCGTCGACGGCAAGGATCTGCTCATCCTCACCAGCCGCGACGTACTCGCGATCGTCAGCAAGTGAGCCACTGAACCACCATGGCAAAGCAGCTGAAGTTCCACGACGAGGCGCGTCGCGCCCTCGAGGCCGGCGTCAACAAGCTGGCCGACACGGTCAAGGTGACGCTCGGGCCGAAGGGCCGCAACGTCGTCCTCGACAAGAAGTTCGGTGCGCCGACCATCACCAATGACGGCGTGTCCATCGCCAAGGAAGTCGAGCTCGACGACCCCTTCGAGAACATGGGCGCCCAGCTGGTGAAGGAAGTCGCCACGAAGACCAACGACGTCGCCGGTGACGGCACTACCACTGCCACTGTGCTCGCCCAGGCCCTTGTCGGCCACGGCCTGCGCAATGTGGCTGCCGGTGCCAACCCGATGGGCCTGAAGCGCGGCATCGAGAAGGCCGTCGCCGCAGCCGTCGAGAGCATCAAGTCGCAGGCCACCACGGTCGACGACAAGGACCAGATCGCCGCCGTCGCCACCATCTCGGCAGCGGATGCCGGCATCGGTTCGGTCATCGCCGAGGCCATCGACAAGGTCGGCAAGGACGGCGTCGTCACCGTCGAGGAGAGCAACACCTTCGGCACCGAGCTCGAGTTCACCGAGGGCATGCAGTTCGACAAGGGCTACCTGTCGCCGTACTTCGTCACCGACCCGGACCGCCAGGAGGCGGTGCTCGATGATGCGTACATCCTCCTGCACTCGGCGAAGATCAGCACCGTCCAGTCGATGCTGCCCTCGCTCGAGGCCGTGATGAAGACGGGCCGCCCGCTGGTGATCATCGCCGAGGACGTCGACGGCGAGGCGCTGGCGACGCTCGTGGTGAACAAGATCCGCGGCACGTTCAACTCGTCTGCGGTGAAGGCTCCCGGCTTCGGCGATCGTCGCAAGGCGATGCTGCAGGACATGGCCGTGCTCACCGGCGGCCAGGTCGTCAGCGAAGAGGTCGGCCTGAAGCTCGAGAACGTGACGCTCGACCTGCTCGGCCGCGCCAAGCGCGTCATCATCACGAAGGACAACACCACCATCGTCGACGGTGCCGGCGAGTCGGCCGACGTGCAGGGCCGCATCAACCAGATCAAGGCCGAGATCGACAACACCGACAGCGACTGGGACCGCGAGAAGCTCCAGGAGCGCCTCGCCAAGCTCGCCGGCGGTGTGGCGGTCATCAAGGTCGGAGCGGCCACCGAGGTGGAGCTGAAGGAGAAGAAGCACCGCATCGAGGACGCCGTGTCGGCCACCCGTGCGGCCATCGAGGAGGGCGTGGTTGCCGGCGGCGGTACCGCCCTTCTCCGCAGCCGTCCGGCGGTCGCCAAGGTCGTCGAGTCGCTCACAGGCGACGAGGCAACGGGTGCCAAGACGGTGTGGGATGCGCTCGTCGCCCCCGCCCGGCTCATCGCCGACAATGCAGGCCTCGAGGGCAGCATCATGGTGCAGCAGATCGAGAGCGCCAAGGGCAGCATGGGGCTGAACGCGGCGACCGGCGAGATGGTCGACATGGTGAAGGCCGGCATCATCGATCCGGCCAAGGTCACCCGTGCTGCGCTCCAGAACGCAGCGTCGATCGCTGCACTGGTGCTCACCACCGAGTGCCTCGTGGTCGAGAAGCCCGAGAAGAAGCCGGCGATGCCGGCGGGCGGCGGCGGGGGCATGCCCGGCATGATGTGACGGGTCCGCCTGTCATCGCCTGACGTCAGCACACGACGCGAACGGGCCGCCTGCGCAGCAGCGCAGGCGGCCCGTTGCATTCACGCTCGAATCGCCGCACCGTGTGCGGCGCCGTCACCACGTCGTGCCGGCGGCCTTCACCATCCACGACGCAACGAGGACGCCAAACGCCTCCGGTCGCACCGGCTTGCCGACGTACCAGCCCTGCACGAGATCGCAGCCGGCCTCCTTGCAGAGAGCGAGTTCCTCGATCGTCTCGATGCCCTCGGCCACGACGCGCAGGTCCATCGCCGCAGCGAGGTCGCAGGCGGCTCGGAACATATTGGCCGTCCGCTCGAGGTCGTTCTGGTCGGCATCGGCAAATCGCCGGTCGGCTTTCAGGATGGTGAACGGGTACTCGCGCAGGCGGGCGAGCGTCGACGTGCCGGAGCCGAAATCGTCCATCGCCAGGCCGAAGCCCTTCAGCCGCAGTCGGATCAGCACGTCGAGCGCATCGGCGAGTCGGTCGACCTCGGCAGTCTCGGTGATCTCGAGCGTCCACCGTGCCGGCGGTGCGGCAGCACCGAGGATCTCGGCTGCCCTCTCGGGCAGGGTGAGATCGGCGAGGTCGCGCACGGAGACGTTCAGCGACACGGTGGGCAGCACGGCGAGGGCGGCCACCTGGGCCCGATCGCGTGCGGCCCGACGCAGCACTCCCTCGAGCAGTCGGCCGCTGTGGCCGGCGTCCTCGATCGCTGGCACGAACAGTTCTGGTGACACTCGCTCGAGGACGGGGTGGTCGAGCCTGACGAGTGCCTCTGCGCCGACCACCTCGCCGCTGGCGATGTCCATGATCGGCTGGTACACGAGGTGGAGCATGTCGCCGTCGATTGCCTCGAGGGCGGCGGCGGCGAGTCGCCGGCGCTCGGCGGCAGCATCGTCGGCAGGGTTGGATGCTGCGCCGCCGGCGCCGGCCACGAGGGTGCTGCGCTCGCGGAGCACGTTCTCGATCTCGGCGATGTTGGCCGACTTGGCGCACGCTGCGACCACGTTGAACCCGCTGAGCTCGGCGACGCGGCGGGCACCGTTGATGACCGACTGGTCGGCGCCGGTGAGCAGCACGAGATTGGCCCCCGCCTGCTCCTCTGCGAGTGAGCGCATCACTGTCATCCCGTCGGTCTCGCCGAGCGACAGGTCGAGGAGGATGAGATCGTGGCGGGCCTTGATGGTGCGCTCGATCTCGGCAAGGGTCGACGCGGTCTCAGTGTCGTAGCCGAACCCGCCGGCGATGACCGCCAGCATCTCGCAGATCGCCGGGTCGTCGTCGATGACGAGCAGCTTCGGCTTGGTGCCCTGTGTGTCTGTCATTGCTGTGCGTCCGTCATTGCGCGGTGGTCCCGTCGGATTCCTTGATGCCCACGTGCTGAGAAAGTACCCGGATGAGGTCGTCTCGGGTGAACGGCTTGGCGAGCACGGCGACGCCGGCCGCCTGGAGTGCCTTGATGCGGTCGCTGAATCCGGTCATGAAGATCACCACGAGCGACGGGTAGCGCTCGACCAGCTCGCGGGCGACATCGAGGCCGTCCATGTCGGCGCGGAGGTTGGCGTCCGAGACCACCAACTGCGGGCCGAACTCGTCGGCCGCGGTGAGTGCCTCCTCGGGCGTGTTCGCCGTGCGGGTGGACAGGCCGAGGTCGCCGAGCCACGCAGCGACGAGATCGGCGAGCGCCGGCTCGTCGTCGATCACGAGCACCCGCCGCACCGACCACTCGGTTGACGCTGGCCCAGTGGGCTCGGCGACATGGGTGCTGAAGGCCGGCGGCAGGAAGATCGACACCGTCGTGCCGACACCCTCGGTGCTGTCGATGGTGGCCCATCCGCCGCTCTGCTGGGCGAACGAGTACACGGTGGCGAGGCCGAGCCCGGTTCCGGACCCGACCTGCTTGGTGGTGAAGAACGGCTCGAAGGCGCGAGCAGCGACATCGGGGCTCATGCCCTTGCCGGTGTCGGTGACGGCGATCGACACCATCTCGCGAAGCGTCCCGTCGGATGCTGCGGTCTCGCCGCGGCGCACGCGGATGGTGATCGAGCCCTTGGCTGTCATCGCATCGCGCGCGTTGAAGACGATGTTCAGCAGACCGCTCGACAGCCGGCCGGGGTCGACGACGACGTCGAGACCGTCGCCCTCGACATCGACAGCGAGGTCGTGGGCGCCGTGGATGGCCTGGTCGATGAGCGGCTGCAGGTCGGCGAGGAACTGGCGCATGTTGATGGCCGATGCCTCGAGCGGCTGGCTGCGGGCGAACGAGAGCAGCGACTTCGCGACCGTGGCGCCGCGCTCGACAGCCTCGACCGCCTTGCCGACGAAGTTGCTCGCCTGGGCGTCGCCCGCAACGATCGGCTGGCGCTCGAGCATCTGCAGGTAGCCGAGCGTGATGAAGAGGAGGTTGTTGAAGTCGTGCGCGAGGCTGCCGGCGAGCACGCCGATCGCCTCCATGCGCTCGGACTGGGCGGTGCGCATTGCCCGGTCGCGCTGGTCGGTGATGTCGACGCATTGCAGGTACACCAGTCGGGGGTCGGGCAGCGGTCGCACGTCGACTTGGAAGATGCGCATCGAGTTGTCGGACTCGTCGGGATCGGTCCAGTGATGCGTCAGCACGCTGTCCTCGCCGGCTCGGGCGCGCTCGAGCATGGCGAGCACCTCGTGGCGGGTGTCGTCGTCGGCTGCCCAGATCTCGGAGTCGGCGACGAGCGCCCCGGCGGGAACTCCGTGCTCGTCGTTGTTGGCCATCACGACTCGGTCGTTGGCATCGACGACGGCGGTCCATCCCGGCGATCCCTGGAGGGCAGCAGCGAGCAGGGCCTCGCGGCGCCGGCGCTCGCGTTCGCGGGCGAAGGCCTGGTCGGCTCCTCCCAGGATGAGTCCGACCAACAGGAGTCCGCCGATGCCCTCGAGCCCGAGCAGCAGCCTCCGATAGTTGGGCGGCGTGCCGAACGCCTCGCCCGGCTGCGCGGTGAGCGTGAACTCGACATCGCCGATCGTGATCGTGGTGACGTCGAGGATGGCGCGCTGATCGGTGATCTCGTCGACGGGTGCCGGGTCGGCACCGGCGTCAGCCGGGTCGCTGTCCCAGACTCGTCGCAGGACCCCGCCGTCGAGCGTGTAGAGGTCGATCCGGGCATCGCCCTGGGCGACGATCGTCGGGGTGATGGCGGTCTCGAGGATCGAGTTCAGGCTGAGCGTGTAGGCGAGGACTCGGGGTGCGCCCGACGCATCTGGGAACAGCGGCACCACGTACACGAAGGACGGCTCCGTCGCCCCGTCGATCGTCGGCAGTTCGAGGAGGCCGAGGTACTCGGACACTCCGAAGGCGATGCTGCTCTCGATGAGGTCGGCGTCGCGCTCGGCGAGCCAGTCGCCGAGCGCTGCGTCGTAGGTGTCGCCCGTCTCGGACAGCGCGGCCGTGATGATCGCCTCACCGCCGCTGTCGAACTCGACGAGCTGCATGCCACGCACTGACGCCTGCCCCAGCAGGGTGGCCTGCAGCGACTGGCCGAAGTTCGCTGCGTCGAGGTCGGGCGTGCTCGTCGCCTTGTTGTTCACGGCGTTGAGGTCGTCGGTGATCCCCTGCAGCAAGCCCACCGAGACGGTTTCGTTGGTGATGCGCAGCAGGCTCTCGTCGCGGTCGTCCCAGTAGCCGAAGGTGAAGAGCACCGATGCCGACGTGGCGGCAGGCGTCATCGAGGTGCTGAGCAGTGGCCCGCTGACGCGTCTCGCCTGGAGCAGCGACGCAGCCGCGGCGCCGAGGAAGATGCCGATGGCGATGTGGAGGCCGTGCTCTATCCAGCGATCGTGGTCTGAAGTGAGCAGGTGCTCGATGCCGGCAGCAGCGAAGGCGATGACGGCAAGTGCCGTCAGCCGTACGCCGAGCCAGCTGGGCCGGTCGTCGCGGTGGGGGCGTCGGTGGAAGACCGGCATGGCGAGCGCAGCGCAGCCGAGGGTGGCCACGAGTTGGCCGAGCGATCCGGTGGTGGCCAGGTTGCCGGCAATGACGCCGACAGCAGCGCCTGCGATGGCGCTGGCGTTGACTGGCCACAGCGCCACGGCGACGATCGCCACGGCGGTCTCGAGTCGCAGCCAGTCGGGGGCGAATGATGCAAGGAACGCAAGGACGACGAATGCCGTCGCAGTGAGCGTCGGGTGTGACCACTCCGGGAGCCGCCGGTGGCGGGCGGCGACGTCGATGACGCTGTCGTGCAGCGCTGCGTCGCCGAGCCGCTCGGTGTCGATGGTGACGCTGGAGCGGTCCATGGCGAACCGAGCGTACTCAGCCGCATCGGCGTCTGCTGGCCGCCGTCGTGACGCCGCCCGGCCCCGCATGGCCGGGCGGCACCACTGACGGGGGAGATTGCTCAGCAGGACCAGTAGTCGAGGCGTCCGAGACGCTCGAAGACGGTCGCTCCGCCGCCGCTGATGGCAGCGACGGTGTAGAAGTCTTCCTTGCCCTCTGGGTCGGCGTTCGGACAGGCGCTCACCGGTGTGCTCACCTTCCACGACAGCTTCTGACCCTTGGCGAGTGCCTTGCTCGAGCTGGTGACGAACGATCCGTTGAGCTTGTCGATCAGCGTGCCGTCGAGCTCGATCACCATCACCGTGACGGTGACGCTGGTGGCGGTGGCGGCAGTGCAGGTGACCGAGCCCGTGCCGCTGAGCTGCTTGGTCGAGGTGACGGCGGGAAGCGCCGAGGTGATCGAGCACGAGACGGCGGAGGTCTTCAATGACACAGTGGCGCTGGCGGGGCTGCCGCCGAAGACTGACATCAGCAGTGCGGCCGTCGCAACGAGGGCGCTGGCGGTGGTGATGGAACCCCTGCGAGTCATCGATGCCTCCTCGATCGGGCCGGTGGGCCCCGGCGGGCGGTCGCACCGGAGCGGCTGCGACTCACAGGAGGTATCGACAGTCGGGTACTACGACTTGAGTCGATTGCCCAACTCTTGAGGCATCCCAGATCGGGAGCCGACCGTCCAACGGGGAGGTCAGCAGTTCCAGGCGTCGATTCGGCCGACTCGCTCGGTGGCCGAGGTCTTGCCGTTGGTGACCCGCACCACGGTGTAGTAGTCCTCGAGGCCGGTGCCGTCGGCGTTCGCACACGTGCGGGCCGGGGTCGACAGGCTCCACGACACGGTGCCATTCAGCTTGGTGAGGGTCTTCGTCTCCGAGACGAAGAAGAGGTTGCCCATCGTGTCGATCTTGGTGCCATCAAGTTCGACGACCTGCACGGTGACCGTGACGGTGGTCGTGGTCGTGGCCGTGCACTGAATGTTCGCTGAGCCGGTCAACTCCTTTGACACGGTGAGCGGGGCGGGCACATTGGCCGACGCCAAGCAGGACACAGCGGTGGTGCGGAGCGACACTGTGGCGAAGGCCGATGAGGGGGTGAAGACGGCCACGGCAGCCACGACGGCCACTGCCGTACGGAGTCCGAGTCGTCTGCGCATGTGAGAGTTATATCATCCGAAACTCTCACGTTCCACGCTGAAATCGCCACGGCGCGTGATCTTGATGTTGGTAGTGAAAACGTCACGCATAGTGTGATTTCACGGGGCGTGTGCGACCCACCACGCACGCTGCGTGGCGGTCTCGGGCGGTCCGAGCGGATCGTGCCGCCCGCCCCCGGGCTCAGCCGAGGTCGGCCATGGCGGCGACGAGTGCAGCGATGTCGAACGGCTTGACGACCACTCGCCCGATGCCGATCGTGGCGAGG
>JBEGVK010000191.1:0-5691 GCA_041178405.1 Actinomycetota bacterium
GTCGGCGGATTCGGCCGCCGATGACGGTCGACGGGCAATCGACGGCCGAGGCGCCGAGATCGGTGCTCCGACTCTGCCTCCTGCTGGCCGCGGTCGTGCTGGTGCTCGACCAGACCACCAAGGAGTGGGCGCTCCGCGATCTCGGTGACGGACGCGAGGTTCCCGTGGTGTGGACACTGCAGTGGAATCTGTCGTTCAACCAGGGGATGGCATTCTCGGCCGGGCAGGGGCTCGGTCCGGTGATCGGCGTGCTTGCCACGTGCATCGCCTTCGCCGTCGTCTGGTGGACCCGGCGGCTCGAGAGCAGGCTCGCAGGTGTCGGGGCCGGCCTCGTGGTCGGGGGTGCCCTGGGCAATGTGGTCGACCGGATCATGCGCGATGAGGGGTGGATGCGCGGTGCGGTCGTCGACTTCATCGACTTCCAGTGGTTTCCGATCTTCAATGTGGCCGACATGGCAGTCAACGTGGGCGGGGCACTGCTGCTCCTGTGGATCTATCGGTCTGGACGTCGCGAGACCAGCGACGAGCGGAGTGAACGGTGATCACCGAGACCATTCCGTCGGCGCGCGCCGGCGAGCGACTCGACCGGGTGGTGTCGCTCATCGCCGGCTGCAGTCGCAGCGAGGCAGCCGAGCTGCTGGCGTGCGGCGGAGTGACGCTCGACGGTGCGCCCGCCCTGCTGGGCAAGCAGCGCCTTGTCGAGGGCCAGGTGGTCTCGGTAGACGAGGCACGCGTTCCCGGCGAGGCATTGCCCGAACCGGACCCGGACGTCCAGTTCGACATCGTCCACACCGACGATGATGTGGTGGTCATCGACAAGCCCGCCGGTCTCGTCGTGCACCCAGCTGCAGGCCACGGGGGAGGCACGCTGGTGAACGGCATCCTGGCGCGCTTTCCCGAGATCGCCGGCGTGGGGGAGCGACATCGGCCCGGCATCGTGCATCGTCTTGACGTCGGCACGTCGGGCCTTCTCGTGGTGGCACGGACACAGCGCGCCTATCTTGCGCTGGTCGACGCGCTTGCCCGGCGCTCGGTCGGTCGGACGTACCTGGCGCTTGCCTGGGGGCACTTCGACAATGCCAACGGCGTCATCGATGCGCCAGTCGGCCGCGACCGCCGGGATCCGCAGCGAATGGCCGTGGTCGTCGACGGAAAGCCGAGCCGCACCAGGTATGCCGTGCTGCGCGAGTTCCGCGAGCCCGCCGTGGCGAGCTTGCTCGAATGCCGGCTCGAGTCGGGTCGCACGCACCAGATCCGAGTCCACCTGGCGGCGATCGAGCACCCGGTCGCCGGCGATGCAACGTACGGCGGGTATCGGGTCGCGGTCGACGTGCCGAGACCGTTCCTGCACGCCGTGACCCTCGAGTTCGACCATCCGCTCAGCGGTCGGCGGCTTCGATTCGACTCGCCGCTACCCAGCGATCTCGCAGACGTCCTCGAACGCTTCGGCGAGTGACCTGGCGCCTCAGCGGCCAACGACCCCTTCGGCCGACCGTGCACCGGCCTCGGGCCACGTCGCGTCGCCGCGAGCTGCATCGGCGACGTCCTGCAGCGTGAACGCCTCCATCATGCGTCGCATCTCCTCGCCCGCCGACTTCCAGATGGCCAGCAGCACGCACTGACCCTCGTGATCGCAGGCGCCATCCTGATGCGGCTCGCCGAAGTCGCCGAGGCTGATCGGGCCGTCGACAGCCGAGAGGATCTCGCTGAGCCGGATGTCGACGGGTGGCCTGGCAAGCACATAGCCGCCTCCCACGCCTCGCTTGGAACGCACGAGGCCCGCACCCTTCAGCGACAGGAGGATCTGCTCGAGATAGGGCTGGGGAATCGCTGTCCGCTCGGCGATATCGCGTACCGACGTCGGCCCAGGTGCCTGCTGGTGGAGCGCGAGCGACAGCAGGGCCCGACAGGCATAGTCACCCTTGCTTGAGACGCGCACCGACGCATCGTAGGCGCGGCGGGGGCGCGCGAGATGGCGACACCGTCGAGGCTGTGCTGGACTGGCCTGATGACCGACGCGGGCGATCAGGATCCTGTGCTGCCCGACTACTCGGGAGCCAATGTCAGCGGCATCGTGCCTGCCGTCCTGCGACCTCGCGGGGCGCCCAGTCCGGCGTGGATGCCAGCAGCGATCGCCGGTGCACCCCGGGTGGTCGTTCTCGTCGTCGACGGTCTCGGATGGCAGCAGCTGCAGCAGCGCAGCACCCTTGCGCCGTCGATGGCTGCCATGGAGGCCATGCCCATCACCACCGTGGCACCGTCGACCACGGCAACGGCGCTCACCTCCATCTCGACAGGGCTGACCCCAGGGGAGCACGGACTGGTCGGCTACAGGATGGACATCGGCGGCGCCGTGATGAACGTGCTGAGGTGGCACACAGCCGATGGCGATGCCCGCCGACGCCTGTCACCGGAGCGGGCGCAGCCGTTCAGGCCATTTCTCGGTGAGCGCGTTCCTGTGGTCAGCCGCGCTGATCTCGAGGGCACTGCCTTCACGGCGGCACACCTCCGCGGCACGGTGGCACGAGGCTGGCGGACGATGTCGGGTCTCGCCGTCGAGCTGGGAGCCATCATGCGCGAGGACGAGAGATTCGCCTACGCGTACTACGACGGCATCGACAAGGTGGCGCACGTGTTCGGGTTCGGCGACCACTACGACGCCGAGCTCGCATCGACCGACCGACTGGTGGGCGACGTGCTCGACCGGCTTCCAGCCGGCGTGACGCTCGTCGTCACTGCGGACCACGGGCAGGTGCACGTCGGTGCCAACACGGTGTCCCTGCACCCCGACGTGCAGCGCCTCACGCGGTACCAGTCGGGTGAGGGGCGCTTTCGATGGCTGCACGCCCGCCCTGGCGCTGCCGACGACCTGCGGGCGGCCGCCGAGTCGTGCCACGGTGACCTTGCGTGGGTGCGTTCCCGTGCCGAGGTCCTGGCGGACGGCTGGTTCGGTCCGGTGGTCAGCCCGCCGGTCGCCGGCCGACTCGGCGACGTCGCGGTGGTGGCGAGGTCGTCGGTGAGCTTCGACGATCCCGACGAGCCGACCGGATTCGACCTCGTGTGCCGGCACGGATCACTGACCGCTGCCGAGATGGTCGTACCGTTACTGTGGACGACGACCTGACAGCGCTCTCCGCTGCCCCAGACGGCGGCCCATGCTGGTCGACGGCGCAGCAATCCGGTCACGACGACAACCCAGGGAGGTCTCCATGAGCGATGCACACGACGTCACGGTGAGCGATAGCAACGGTGAGGCAGTAGCGCCGGTCGATGAGCACTCGGTCGTCCCGCCGGAGACCGTCACCGAGCCCGCCAAGGTGATGCGCATCGGCTCGATGGTGAAGCAGCTCCTCGACGAGGTGCGCAGCAGCCCGCTCGATGCCGCGAGTCGGGGGCGGCTCGCCGAGATCTACGAGCGCTCGATCGTCGAGCTCAGTGACGCGCTGTCGCCCGACCTCCAAGAGGAGCTGCGCATGCTCGCCCTGCCATTCGACGACGTCCCCACCGAGGCTGAGCTGCGCATCGCCCAGGCGCAGCTCGTGGGCTGGCTCGAGGGACTCTTCCACGGGATCCAGGCCACCCTGTTCGCCCAGCAGCTCGCGGCCCGCCAGCAGCTCGAGCAGATGCGCCAGCTGCCCCCGGGGATGGCCGGTCCGGGCGGGATGCCCGCCGGGCGAGTGGTCGAGGCCGCCGAGCGTCCCGGCACCTATCTCTGACCGGTACTCGCAGGGCGGTGCGGGCCGTCCCAGGGGCTGAGGGCGACCCGGCCGCACACTGTCTCGCGGGCGGGGTTCCCGCCGTCGCCCGACGCGGGTATGGTCGCAGAACTACAGCAATGTGATCTTCGACCGGCAAGGGGGCCCAGCCAGTGGGCGACTCGTTCACCCACCTCCACGTGCATACCGAGTTCTCGATGCTCGACGGTGCCGCGCGGCTCGACGAACTCGTGGCGCGGGCCGTCGAGGACGGCCAGCCAGCGCTGGGGATGACCGATCACGGCAACATGTACGGCGCACTCGAGTTCTACAAGGAGTGCCACCGGCAGGGGATCAAGCCCGTCATCGGCACCGAGGCCTATATGGCCCACGACTCGCGACACGAGCGTCCGCCGCGACGTGGACGCCTCGACGACTCTGGTGGCGAGGCCGAGGGCGGTCGGAAGCAGTACTACCACCTGACACTGCTCGCCGAGAACGATGAGGGCTATCGCAATCTCATCCAGTTGGCGAGCCTTGCCTACCTCGAGGGCTATTACTACAAGCCGAGGCTCGACTGGGAACTGCTCGAGCGGCACAGCGGCGGCGTCATCGCGACCACGGGGTGCCTCGGCGGCCATGTGCTGCAATCGTTGCTGAACGGCGACGAGAAGGGAGCTGTCGAGAAGGCTGCCCGACTGCAGGACATCTTCGGCCGCGACAACCTGTTCGTCGAGATACAGGACCACGGACTGCAGGCCCAGCGCGACACGAATCCCTCGCTCATCGAGATCGCGCGTCGCATCGGCGCTCCGCTGCTGGCGACGAATGACTCGCACTACGTGCACCGTGACGACCACACCGCCCACGACGCCCTGCTGTGCGTGCAGACCGGCACCACGCTGTCGGATCCGAACCGATTCAAGTTCGAGGGGGCAGAGCACTACCTCAAGTCAGCCAGCGAGATGCGGTATCTCTTCCGCCACCTTCCCGAGGCATGCGACAACACGCTGTGGATTGCCGAGCGGGCCGACCTGGCGATCGAGTTCGGCAAGCCCAAGCTGCCCGACTTCCCGCTGCCGCCGGGATTCGCAGACGACGGGCAGTACCTCGAGCACCTCACGTGGGAGGGGGCCCGCCAACGGTGGGGCGAGTCGCTGCCGGACAGCGTGGCCAGCCGAGTCGACGACGAGCTGAGGGTCATCAAGTCGATGGGATTCGCCAGCTACTTCCTCATCGTCTGGGATCTCATCCGCCATGCCAAGGAGTCGGGCATCCGTGTCGGCCCGGGTCGCGGGTCGGCGGCGGGGTGCGCCGTGGCGTACTGCCTGCGCATCACCGAGCTCGACCCGGTCAAGTACGACCTCCTCTTCGAGCGGTTTCTCAATCCGAGCCGCGTCTCGATGCCCGACATCGACATGGACTTCGACTCCCGCTATCGGGAGGAGATGATCCGCTACGCCGCCGAGAAGTACGGGCGCGACCATGTAGCCCAGATCATCACCTTCGGAACCATCAAGGCGCGCAATGCCGTACGCGACGCGGCACGGGTGCTCGGGTACCCGTATGCAACTGGCGACAAAATCGCCAAGGCGATGCCTCCTCTCGTGATGGGTCGTGACACGCCACTGCGGTACTGCTTCGAGCACAATCCGAAGTACGCAGATGGCTACAAGGCGGCATCCGAGCTGCGCGCAATGTACGACACCGATCCCGACGTCAAGCGGGTTGTCGACGTCGCCAAGGGCCTCGAGGGGCTGAAGCGCAGTGACGGCATCCATGCCGCTGCGGTGGTGATCACCAAGGAGCCTCTCACCACCTATCTCCCGGTGCAGCGAAAGCCAGAGTCGGGCCAGGGTCCGGAGAACGCGCCGGTAGTCACGCAGTTCGAGATGCACGGGGTCGAGGAACTCGGGCTGCTGAAGATGGACTTCCTCGGCCTTCGCAACCTCGATGTGATCACCGACACCGTGGCCATGGTGAGGGCGACGCGGAA
>JBEGVK010000192.1:0-21844 GCA_041178405.1 Actinomycetota bacterium
CTCGTCTACGCCGAGGGCAAGTACACCACCCTCACCGACATCCTCGGTGCCGAGGATGCGTTCGGCGACATGGACTTCAAGGTGGCGGGCACGTCGGACGCGATCACTGCACTGCAGCTCGACACCAAGATCGACGGCATTCCCGCCGAGGTGCTGGCGAGTGCGCTCGACCAGGCCAAGGAAGCGCGTCTGCAGATTCTTGCCAACATGAATGCAGTCATCGCCCAGGCACGCCCCGAGGTTGCGGCCACTGCTCCGAAGATCATCACGATCACGATCCCGATGGACAAGATCGGTGAAGTGATCGGCCCGAAGGGCAAGGTCATCAACACCATCACCCAGGAGACAGGTGCCGAGATTGCGGTCGACGATGACGGCGCCCAGGGCATCGTCACCATCGGCGCTGTCGAGGCGTGGAGGATGGAAGACGCCAAGGCGCGCATCATGGCGATCGTGTCGCCGCCGATGGCGGAGGTGGGCAAGACCTACAGCGGTCGCGTCGTCAGCATCACCAAGTTCGGTGCCTTCGTGAACATCCTTCCCGGACGTGACGGCCTCGTGCACATCAGCAAGCTCGGCAAGGGCCGCCGCATCAACAACGTCGAGGACGTGCTGCAGCTGGGCCAGGAGATCGAGGTCGTCGTCGAGGAGATCGACGAGAAGGGCAAGGTCAGCCTCACCCCTGGCGAGTCGTGGAGTCCGCCCGCTGGCGAGGGCGGCTCTGCCCCGTCTGCGTCGTCTGGCTCGGCAGGCAGCGGCACGCGAGCCGTGAGCTTCGACGATGCCTTCGACGCCGAGCTCGCCGGCCAGCTCGGCGACCTCGGTCCCGGCGGCGAAGCGGGTGGCAACTCCGGCCGCGACGGCGGTCGCAGCGACCGTGGCGACCGTGGCAGCCGTGGCGACCGCGGCAATCGCGGCGGCGGCCGTCGCCACCGCTGATCCCTCGAGCGTGCCCGACCTCGCCGTCACCAGACTCGACTCAGGTCTCACGGTCGCGACCGAGGTCGTGCCGGGAGCACTGTCGGTGGCGGCGGGCGTCTGGGTGGCGGTCGGCTCACGCGACGAGCCCGAGCGGCTGTCGGGTGTCAGCCACTTCCTCGAGCACCTGCTCTTCAAGGGCACCGAGCGCCGGACTGCACAGGAGATCTCGCGCAGCGTCGACGCACGTGGCGGCGACTTCAATGCATTCACGTCACGCGAGTACACGGCGTACTACTGCCGACTGCCGGCTCGGCATGCCGAGTTCTGCATCGACCTGCTCGGCGATGTGCTGACAGCGCCCGCCCTGCGCGACGCCGACGTGCTCGGCGAGCGGCAGGTGATCCTCGAGGAACTCGCCATGGATGATGACGTGCCCGACGAGGTGGCACACCGCGAGTTCGCACGGCGACTCTTCGAGGGACACGCCCTCGGCCGTGATCCGGCCGGTGACCGCGAGCACGTCGTGGCCATCACCCCCGACGACGTGAGGTCATTCTTCGACGCGCACTACCGGGCCGAGACGATGGTGGTGTCGCTGGCCGGCCCAGTCGGCCACGACGAGATGCTCGGCTATGTCGAGCGCGCCTTCGCCGCCGTCAGGGCGGGTGGCGGGCGCCCTCTGAGGACGGCACCGGGACCGGTCGGCGAGCCGCTGTCGATCGACGACGACACCGAGCAGGTGCACATCGTGATGGGCGGCCGGGCGCTGCCGCGCTGCGACGATCGGCGCGAGGCGCTCGACGTGGTCAACCACGTGCTCGGCGGGGGACTCTCGAGCAGGCTGTTCGAAGAGATCCGCGAGCGACGCGGCCTGGCCTACAGCGTGTACTCGGGAGTCACTGCATTCGACGATGCAGGAGTCTTCCAGCTCTACGCCGGCACGCAGCCAGAGCATGCCGGTGAAGTGGAGGCGCTGATGCGAGCCGAGCTCGAACGGCTGGGCTCGGGCGGGGTGACTGACGATGAGCTCGAGATCGCCAAGGGCTACCTGACGGGCGCGTTCGAGATGGGGTTGGAGGACACGGGGGCGCGCGCCGCACGTGCCGGCGGCCTGCTGGTGACCACAGGCGAGGTGCGGTCCGTCGACGACCAGCTGGCACGGTGGTCGGCGGTCGACCACGATGCTGTCGCGGACGTGATCGACGCCGTGCTGCAGCAGGCACCGCTTGTCGTCCGGCTCGGCCCGCAGGACTGAGGGCGCCCGCCCGGCGGGGAGGTGTCGGCCGTGCGGCTACGGTCGCAGGCATGACAGTTGAGCAGCGACGGGTCGGGGTAATCGGCGCACTGGGCCGAATGGGTTCGGCAGTGTGCGACGCGGTGCACGCCGCAGAAGGGCTCGACCTCGTCGCTGCCGTGTCGCGGCAGGGAGGCCGTGGTGCAGGGGCCGTCGTCCACGGCGTGCCGGTTGCCGACTCGGTCTCGGCGGTTGTCGACGCTCGCTGCGATGTCGTGGTCGACTTCACACTGGCGGCCGCTGCCCGCGTCCATGTCCCATTTCTCGCCGAGCAGGGAATCCACGCCGTGGTCGGCACGACCGGGCTCGACGACGACGACCTTGCCCGCTGGCGCTCCGCGTTTGCGCGCAGCAACTGCATCGTCTCTGCGAACTTTGCAATCAGTGCCGTGCTGATGATGCGCTTTGCCGAACTTGCAGCGCCCCACTTCGACACTGCTGAGATCATCGAGTTGCACCACGACCGAAAGGCGGATGCTCCGAGCGGAACAGCCATGGCGACGGCCCGAAGGATGGCCAGTGCCTCAGCGGAGTGGGCCGCCGATCCGACCACGCATGTCGATGTCGAGGGTGCCCGCGGCGCTGCGGGGCCGGGCGGCATCCGCATCCACTCGGTGCGCATGCGTGGCATGGTGGCGCATCAGGAGGTGGTGCTCGGGGCGGCGGGGCAGACGCTCACGCTCCGCCAGGACAGCTACGACCGAGTCAGCTTCATGCCGGGCGTGGTGCTCGCCTGCCGGCGAATCGACGAGTGTGCTGGCCTCACGGTCGGCCTCGATTCGTTGCTCGGCGTCTGACCGCCGGCTGGCGGCGCCGAGGACTGCGCTGGTCAGGCGAGGGCAGCGATGGCGGCGTCGTAGTCGGGCTCGTTGGCGATCTCGGGTACGAGCTGGCTGTGCAGCACCGTGCCATCGCCGTCGATCACCACGACGGCGCGGGCCAGCAGGCCGTGCAGCTTGCCGTCGGCGAGGGTGACGCCGAACGCCGTGCCGAAGTCGGTGCGGAACGACGACGCGGTGGTGACGTTGCTGATGCCCTCGGCACCGCAGAAGCGATTCTGCGCGAATGGGAGGTCATTCGACACGCAGACCACTGTGGTGTTCGCCAGACTCGCAGCGCGCTCGTTGAAGGCCCGCACGCTCTTGGCACACGTGGGCGTGTCGATGCTCGGAAAGATGTTGAGCACGGTCCGGGTCCCGGCAAGGTCGGCAGAGGTGAGCTCGGAGAGGTCGCCCTTCACGAGCGACACGGACGGGGCCTTGCTGCCGACCTTGGGGAGGTCGCCGACTGTGTTGACGGGGTTGCCGCCGAGGTTCGTGGTTGCCATGCCGAGCGTTATAGCACGGCGCGCTGAGGGCAGTTTCACCGGCCCCTGAGGTTGCGGACCTGCGTTGCCACGACGATGACGAGGGTGCCAAGGATGAACCAGGTCTGGTAGCGGGTGGCGAAGTCGATGGCTGACTCGAGCTGCGACTGGAACTGGGCGGCGAGGAACCACAGGGCCACCAGGCGGCCTGCGATGCCGAGCGCTGCCAGCGGAATGAGCCGCCGCCACGGAGTGGCCGCGGCGCCGCTCAGCACCCAGATGATGTTGCTGCCGACGAACAGTGGCACCAGCACGATCTCGGCGTCGGTGAAGCCCTTCTCGAACTTGTCGACCCGGTCGCTCGGCATGCCGAGATATCGGTAGAACCATCGCAGTGCCCGGTCGCCGTAGGCCCTGCCGAGGTAGTGGCAGACCACCGCCGACAGGGTCAGACGGGCGGCCCCGATGGCTCCCCAGAGCCACGGGCCGAGGTCGGACGGCTGGGTGAGCACAAGGTGGCGGTTGCGCGACGACAGGGCGAGCAACAGCGCCGGGGAGTCGTCGACGAGCCTGGTCAGGAAGATCGACCCGACGTTGGCGGCCACGAGGAGGCTGGCGAATGCGGCGAGCCACAGTGGGGCATGGGCTGGAACAGGGTGCTCGATGCGCGGTGCATCACCGTCGGATGACATCCGCGGCAGACTACGCCGGTGACGGTCAATCCATGCAGGCAGCGCACGTCTGCGCCGCATCGCCGAGCTGGCGTTGTTCGCCGGCCGTTCGCCGCCGCACTGGCTGTCGCCGCCACCCTCGTCGCATGCGGTCCCGATGGCGACGACAGCCTCCGCGCCATCGCTGACGGAGGTGCCGCTGTGCCGGATGCGACGGCCCCCGCTGTTCCCGATTCCTCGGTGTATCCCGCCAACGGCGAGGTCGTCGAAGTGCTCTCGATCGACAACGTGTTCCTCCCCGAGGCGATCCAGATCGCTGCAGGCACCGAGGTGGTGTGGCTGAACAATGGGCGCAACGACCACGATGTCACGCCCGACGGCGACGTTCGGCGGCAGGCGTGGGGCGTCGATGCCGAGGGATTCCCGCCGACAGGCACCTACTCGCACGTGTTCAGCCAGCCGGGTACCTACGTCTACTTCTGCTCCATCCACGGCACGTCGGCAGCGGGTATGTTCGGCACTGTCGTGGTGACGCCGCCGTGACTGCCCGTCCTCGGCGTCACCGTCGTGACCACGTAGGGGGACATCACATGACAGCGCAGTCTCGAAGCCGCCGATTCCTCGTTGCCGCTGCAGGCCTCGTCGTCGTACTCCAGTCGTGCGGTGGCGAGAGCCGATCTGCGGTCACCACGACGGCACCGCCGACGTCGGCGCCGACGACCGAGTCCATGCCGGTGACGACCGATGCGAGCGCTGACGCAATCGAGGTGCCCGGCGACTACGCCACGATCCAGGAGGCGGTCGATGCAGCGGCCCCCGGCGACCTGGTGCTCGTCAGTCCCGGCACGTACAACGAGGCAATCACCATCACGACCGAGAACATCGTCCTTCGAGGGCTCGACCGCAACACCGTGGTGCTCGATGGCAAGTTCGAGCTCGACAACGGGGTTCGGGTGCTCGGAGTCAATGGCGTCGTGGTCGAGAACATGACTGCGACGAACTACACCCGCAACGGGTTCTTCTTCACGATGGCCGACGGCTATCGGGGGTCGTATCTCACCGCATACCGGAACGGCGACTATGGGGTCTATGCGTTCGACTCGGTGAACGGCCAGTTCGACCACATCTATGCCGCTGGCAGCCCGGATGCCGGCCTCTACATCGGCCAGTGCTATCCGTGCAACGCCGTGGTGTCCGACGTGATCAGCGAGCACAATGGCCTCGGCTATTCGGGCACCAACGCAGGCGGAAACCTCTTCATCGTCAACTCGGTGTTCCGCTTCAACCGCGCCGGCATCGTGCCGAACAGCGGCACCTATGAACTCTGCTATCCCCAGCGGGCGACCACGATCGTCGGCAACCTCGTGTACTCGAACAACCAGCCCGACACGCCGGCGATCGACGTGGCGATCCTCGCAATGGGGAACGGGATCCTCTCCGCAGGCGGGATCCTCAACGTGATCGAGCGCAATCGAGTCTGGGACCACGACAAGGGCGGTATCTCGCTCGTGCCCTTCCTTGAAGAGGACCCGAACGACTCGATACCCGCTCAGGACTCCTGGACCCTCACGTGCGCCGAGAGCCGTGAACTCCCGAGGTTGGCGCCGGGGGCGTCCCTGCTCTGGGACTCGCAGCAGAACCGGGTGACCGGGAATGTGCTCACCGACAACCGCGCCGCCGACCTCCTCCTCGCCTCGGTCGGCTCCGATCTCGCGACGCTCGGCAACTGCTTTGCGGGGAACACCTTCACGACGAGCGCACCACTGGCGCTCGAGGGACTGGCGCCATGCGACGCCGCAGGCAGCGGCGACTGGACCGCCGGCGCCTACGACGTGGCGGCGTGGCTGGTCGAGGCGACGACACGCCCGCCGTCGGTCGACTGGAAGACGGCTCCGCTGCCAGCTCTCGAGCCGCAGGAGTCGATGCCCGATGCGGCGACGGCACCGGCGATTCCGGCGACCGACATGCCGCCGACGATCGATCTCGATGCGATCGTCGTGCCCGACGCACCGGCCTGACGTGCGGCCACCGGTGCGCTGCCTGCTCGGTGTGGCGCGCGCTGCTGCGGTGGCCGCCGCGCTTGCAGCGTGCGGCGCTGATGGCGCATCGACAGCGGCACATCGCCACATGGCCCCGGGAGGCACGTCGCTCGGACAGCCCGATGCGGTCGTTGCCGGACCGCAGGGCGACACGCCCCAGTTCGTCGCCGACTGCGAGTTCAGCCACGCCGCGCAGGATGACCCGATCGTCCACCCCGGTCAGCCGGGCGCCAGCCACTTGCATGTCTTCTTCGGGAACCCCGACGTCGATGCCTTCACAGTCGCCGCCGACCTGGTCGACGGCGACACGACGTGCGACCAGCCGCTCGACCGCGCGGCGTACTGGGCGCCGGCGCTGCTCCGCGACGGCACCGTGCTCACGCCGACCCGTGGCGTGGCGTACTACCGGCCGGGCGTCGGGGTCGACCACAGGGTGGTCGAGCCGTATCCGCCCGGACTTCTGATGGTGGCGGGCAATCCGGGTGCCACCACGGCGCAGCCGCTGTCGATCGTGGCGTGGGGCTGCGGTGCGGGTGTCGTGCGGTCGGCCACGCCGATCGTGTGTGCCGAGTCGCGGCCGCTTCGACTCATCGTCACGTTCCCTGACTGCTGGGACGGCGAGCGGCTCGACAGTCCCGACCACCACTCGCATGTTGCCTACAGCACTGGTGGCTCGTGCCCGGCCACGCATCCGGTCCACATCCCACAGTTGCAGTTCGAGGTGGAGTATCCAGCGTGGGGTCCGACCGACGGACTCGTCCTCGCCAGCGGCGGCGTGCTCACCGGCCATGCCGACTTCATGAACGGATGGGTCCAGTCGAAGCTCGCCGATGAAGTGGCACTGTGCCTCAACAGGGGCATCGTGTGCGGAGTGGTGAGCGGGCGAGGCGACTGACAGCACCCGGCGCGGTTCAGAGCCGCCCTGACGCGATCACCCGCTCGAGGAACTGTGCAGTCTCTGGATGCTGCGGGGAGCTGAACAGCTGTGCCGGCGGTGCCGACTCGATGATCACCCCATCGCGCAGGAAGCACACAAGGTCGGCGATCTCGCGTGCGAAGCCCATCTCGTGCGTGGCGATCATCATCGTCATCCCATCGCTGCGCAGGTCGCGGATCACGTTGAGGACCTCGCCGACCAACACGGGGTCGAGTGCCGCCGTCACCTCGTCGAGCAGCATCAGTTCCGGCTGCATGGCGAGGGCCCGGACGATCGCAACACGCTGCTGCTGGCCGCCTGACAGCTGGTCGGGAAACGCGTCTGCGCGGTCGGCGAGGCCGAGCCGGTCGAGCAACTGCATGCCTCGCTGGTCGGCGTCGTCGGCCGTCATGCCGAGCACCCGTCGCGGGGCGAGGGTGATGTTGCGCAGGACCGACATGTGCGGGAAGAGGTTGTAGCTCTGGAACACCATGCCGATCCGCCGCCGGATCGGATCGGGGTCGAGCCCGGGTTCGCTGATGTCGATGCCGTCGAGCAGCACAGCCCCGTCGTCGATCGGCTCGAGCAGGTTCACGCAGCGCAGCAGGGTGCTCTTTCCGGATCCTGAGGCGCCGATGAGGCAGACGACGTGGTGGTCGGCCACCTGCAGGGAGACGTCGTCGAGCACCACCTTCTCGCCGAACTGCTTGCGGACGTTGCGGAGCTCGAGCTTGGTGTTCATGCGACGAGCGAGCCCCCAGTGCGCCGGCGGTGCCGTGCGGTGTACCAGTCGACGAATCGGGTGAGGGGAACGGTGAGGAAGAGGAAGATGAGCGCGGCCGCCACGTACGGGGTGTAGTTGGCGTTGATGTCCTTGATCGACTGGGCCCGTCGGAACACGTCGATGATGCCGAGGAAGCTCAGGAGAGCGACGTCCTTCTGCAGCGACAGGAAGTCGTTGAGCAGCGGGGGGACGACCCGTCGTGCGGCCTGCGGCACCACGACGTAACGCATCGTCTGTGCCTGCGTGAGCCCCAGCGACCGCGCGCCGGCACGCTGGCTCTCGTGGACGCCCTCGATGCCGGCGCGGAACACCTCGGCGACGTAGGCGGAGTACGACATCACGAGCGCGATCGGCCCCCACAGGTAGACGGAGTTGAGGCTGCCGCCGAGGCCGAGCACGCGTATCTCGCCGGTGAAGAGGTCGAGCGCGGGGATGCCGAATCCGACGAGGTAGATCGTCAGCACCACCGGAATCCCGCGGAACATGTCGGTGTAGCCGGCGGCGAATGCCCGAAGAGGGAACAGCACCGGCGAACGGGCGTTGCGCATCAGCGCCAGCGCAAGGCCCCAGGCGAGGATGAACGGGATGCACTGCACGAACAGCTTGACGTCGACCCAGAGGTAGCGCAGCAGTTCGGGGAAGTCGTCGCGGAACCGATCGCCATCGAAGAAGAGCCGCTTGACGCGGTCCCATCCGGGCGCGCTCGTCACGCCCCAGACAGCCGCTGCGACGGTGAGGGCCGTCGAGACCGTGGCGATGACGGTGGCCCTGCGGCGCTGACGGCGCATCCAGTCGGCGCGGCGGCCCTGCGGGACGCGAGAGGGCGCCGGTTGCCCCTCAGCGGGGGAATGGCCGGCGCCCTCGTGCGTCATGTGCTGATTCTGGCCTGCATCGACTCGGCCGAGGCGGTCTGGTGCCACCCGGCGGCCGATGCCTGCCGTTGGGGGTCAGTCCTTGGACAGGTAGGGGGCCTCGGTGTAGGTCCCCATCCACTCCTCGGTGATCGAGGCCAGCTCGCCCGAGTCGGCGAGCGTGGCGAGCGCGATGTTGACGCATTCGACGAGCGGGCTGTCCTTGGCGAGGAGCAGGCCCCACTGGTCGCCGGCGCCGCCGGCGTCGACCGGGAACTGTCCGAACACCTTCGTCCCCTCGATCTCGACGGCCGAGATGTAGAGGCCGGTGGGCAGGTCGGTGATGATGGCGTCGATCTGGCCGTTGTCGAGCGCCGTCTTGGCGTCGGCGTTGCTGTTGAAGGCGAAGGGCTCGACCTCGGGCTGGATGACCTCGAGGACGAACTCGAGGCTTGTCGTACCGGCTGCTGCGCCGAGCTTGAGGCCCTTGAGGTCGCTGAGGCTGGTCACCGTGGCGCCAGGTCCGTCGGCGTAGCCGAGCACTGCCTGGTTGGCGGTGTAGTACGGGTCGCTGAACGACACGACCTCGGCGCGCTCGGGCGTGATCGAGAACTGCTGGAGGTTGAAGTCGTTGTTGGCGTCGCTGCCTGCCACAGCGGTGTCGAACGACGTACGAACCCAGGCGACAGAGGCTCCCTCGAAGCCCATCTCTCGGGCGACGGCGAGTGCGAGTGCGGCCTCGAATCCCTGCCCCGACTCGGGGGCGTCGTCGACGACATAGGGCGGGAACGCCGGGTCGCCGGTGGCGATCGTGAGCGTGCCGCTCTCGAGGGTCTTGCCCTCGGCGCAGGCAGCGGCCGTCTGGCCGTCGGCTGCGGTGGTCTCGGCCGCCGTATCGGCGGGGGCGGTGGTCTCGGCCGTCTCGCTGTCGCTGCTGCAGGCGGCAAGGCCGAGCGTGGCGAGCGCCGCAAGGGCGACGATCTGACGCTGCATGTGGGTCTCCTGGGGGTTGTTCACGGTGGTCCGCGGTCGCGGGCCGGGAAAGGCTAACGCCCGACGCGGCCGCGGCCCGTGCTGGGGCAGGGTTCGGTAGTGCGCTCCAACGCCGTCCTTGACGGTGAGACGCAAACCGTCTTAGTGTCTCACCCATGGTGACAGGAGCCACACCCCTGCGAGTCGCTGGGGCTGCGCGACGGGCCGACTCGCTCGAGCACCGACTGCTCGACGCGGCGATGGCGCTCGGCGAGCGCTGGGGATTCGCCAAGGTCACCGTCGACGACATCGCCGCGGCGGCCGGCGTGTCGCGGGCGACCCTCTATCGCATCTTCCCCGGCGGCAAGGACGTGCTCTTCGACGCGCTGCGTGTCCGCCATCTCGAGGAGTACTTCTCTCGACTCACGGCCGAACTCGAGGGCGTTGACGACCTCGAGGAGTTCCTCGTGCGCGCCGTCGTTGCCTCGACGCTCGAGCTCCGCGGCGACCGCCACCTCGCAGTCATGCTCGCCACCGAGCCCGGCGAGGCCCTCGGGCAGCTCACGGTGGGCGGGCTGCCGCGCATCGTCCGCATGGCGACGACCTTCCTCGCGCCGCTCGTCGTCCGCTTCCTGCCGCGACCCGACGCAGCCCGACTCGTCGACGTCGTTGCGCGACTCGTCATCAGCTACTTCCTCGCGCCGTCCGACCACGTCGATCTCGGCGACCCGGAGTCGGCGCGGCCGTTCCTCGCCACGTCAGTGATCCCCGCCTTCGTCCCACCGCCTGCACTCGCCGGCCGCCCACACCAGGAGCACACATGACCGTCACCCACAACTCGAACGAGTCGATCATCGGCCGTGCCGACATCAACGACATCGATGCGATCCTCTCCGTGCCGATGGTCGACCCGACCGAGGTCGAGCATGTTGTGAAGAACAACGCCGACACGATCTTCACGTGGGACTACACGCTGTCGCGCCCTGCGCTCCGCCGCCTGTACGAGAAGGCCAAGGTCGGACAGTGGAATGCCACGACCGACCTTCCGTGGGACACCGACGTCGACGTCGAGAAGACCATTCGCCAGGACCAGGAAGTGCTCGGCGTCGGCATCGACCGGTCGCTCTACGACGGAACGCCCGTGCAGAAGTGGGGCGACAAGGAGTGGCTCGAGTTCGGCGTGCAGGGCCGCAACTGGATGCTCAGCCAGTTCCTCCATGGCGAGCAGGGTGCCCTCATCTGCACCGCCAAGATCGTCGAGACCGTGCCGTGGTACGACGCCAAGCTGTACGCAAGCACACAGGTCGTCGACGAGGCCCGCCATGTCGAGGTGTTCGCGCGCTATCTGCACGAGAAGCTCGGCGGCGAGTTCCAGGTGAACGCCCACCTGCGGATGCTGCTCGACGACATCGTCAACGACAGCCGCTGGGACATGACCTACCTCGGCATGCAGGTGATGGTCGAGGGCCTCGCCCTTGCTGCCTTCGGCGCCCTGCACCAGTTCGCCACCGAGCCACTGCTCAAGCAGTTGCTCCGCTATGTGATGAGCGACGAGGCCCGCCACGTGGCGTTCGGGGTGCTGAGCCTGAAGGAGGTCTACGACGGCATGAGCGACGCCGAGTTGAAGGACCGCCAGGAGTTCGCATTCGAGGCAGCGGTGCGCATGCGCGATCGGTTCATGTCGCAGGAGGTGTGGAATCGGATGGGGGTGAACGTGCGCGAGATCCTGCCGATCGTGCTCAACGATCCCACTCGGCAGGTGTTCCAGAGCCTGCTCTTCAGCAAGATCGTCCCGAACTGCAAGAAGCTGGGCCTGCTCGACCGGAATGACGCCTGGCTGCGGCGCCGCTTCGAGGAGATGAACGTCATCCAGTTCGAGGACTGGGAGAACACCGGCGACGAATACCTCAAGTTCGAGCTGGACAGCGAGATGGCTGCGCCAGTGGCCGGCGACTGACACAGCCGACGGCGGCCGGCACCGAGCCGAGTCGGGCGCACCCGCTCATTGCGGAGGCGTCCGGTAGTGTCCGGCCGGTGGCCACTGCGTACGACTCGCTCTTTCGCACGATGCACGCCCTGCGGGTGAAGGGCTTCGCCACGGCCGACCTCGTGGCCGAGGTGGCCTGCCTGACCCACGACGAGGCAACAGAGCATCTGGCAGGCCTGCACGAGCGCGATCTGGCGATGTATCGCGAGGCGCGCGGGCTCTGGCAGCTCACGCCAGCCGGTCGCGAGGCACACGCAGCCGCCCTTGCTGCCGACATCGCCGGCGTCGACCTCGAGTCGGAGCTGGTACCGGCGTACCGCGACTTCCTCCCGCTCAACGATGAGTTCAAGGCGCTGTGCAGCGACTGGCAGGTGCGCGACGGATCACCGAACGACCACGCCGATGCGGCGTACGACGGCGCCGTCGTGTCGCGACTGATCGACGTCGATGCCCGGGTGCAGCCCATCGTGTCTGCGATGGGGTCGGTGCTCGATCGGCTCGCGGCGTACGGCCCGCGGCTGAGCCTCAGCTGCCAGCGAGTCGTCGACGGCGACGCGCGGATGCTCACCGGAGTCATGTGCGGCAGCTATCACGATGTGTGGATGGAACTGCACGAGGACCTCATCCTCACCCAGGGGATCGACCGTGCTGCGGAAGGATCGTTCTGATGGCCCGATTCGGCAGGGTGCTCTCGGCGATGATCACGCCATTCGACGAGACGGGAGTGCTCGACCTCGACGAGGCGCGCCGGCTTGCACAGTGGCTGCAGCAGCACGGCCACGACGGCCTTGTCGTGGCGGGCACCACGGGCGAGTCGCCGGTGCTCACCGACGACGAGCGGCTGTCGCTCATCGCCGCGGTCGCCGAGGCGGTCACGATCCCGGTCGTGGCTGGCACGTGTACCAATGACACGGCGCACTCGCTGCTCCTGACGGCCGAGGCCGAGCGCCTCGGCGCAGCGGGCATCCTCGCCGTGACCCCGTACTACAACCGGCCGTCGCAGGCGGGCATCGATGCCCACATCCGCGCAGTTGCCTCGGCGAGCAGCCTTCCGGTGATGCTCTACGACATCCCAGTCCGGAGCGGAAGGAAGATGGCGACCACCACGATGCTCAGGCTGGCGAGCGAGGTGCCGACCGTGGTCGCGCTGAAGGACGCCGCCAACAATCCGGGCGAAACGGCAGCGCTCATCGCCCAGGCGCCCGGGGGATTCGAGGTGTACAGCGGGGAAGACATGATGACGCTGCCGCTGCTGGCCAGTGGCATCGTCGGCACCGTCGGGGTGGCGACGCACTGGACCGGCACCGACCACCAGCAGATGTTCGACCTGTGGGAGCGCGGCGACACCGGCGGTGCACGCCGGGTGAATGCCCGGCTCATCGAGAGTTTCGTCTTCGAGGGCGGCGATGACTCGCCGAATCCGATTCCCACCAAGGCTGTCATGCGGCACCTCGGCTTCAGCGTCGGGCAGGCGCGGCTTCCGATGGGTCCGGCGCCGGAGTTCGTCGAGCGTCGGGTGCCCGAGGTGCTCGCTGCGCTCGAGAGGGCGCGCGCCGACTTCGCCGGCGCGTCGGCGGCCTGAGGCTGAGATGCCGGCACCTGTTCGTCTCGTCTTCCTCGGCGGTCTCGGTGAGATCGGCCGCAACTGCATGGCCCTCGTGCACGGCGAGGGCGCAACGGAGCGCGTCCTGCTGATCGACTGCGGGCTGATGTTCCCCGATCCCGACATGCATGGGATCGACCTCGTGCTCCCCGACTTCACATGGCTGCGCGAGAAGGCCGAGCGAATCGTGGGTTGCGTCGCCACCCACGGCCACGAGGATCATGTCGGCGGCCTGCACTACCTGCTCCGCGAGTTGTCGTTCCCCATCTACGGATCCTCGGTCACGCTGGGCCTTGCCCGCCACCGCATCGAGGAGGCTGGACTCCTCGGCAAGACCGACCTCGTCGTCGTCACCGATGGCGAGCGTCGGATGATCGGCCCGTTCGACGTCGAGTTCATCCCCGTCACCCACTCGGTGCCGCACGCCCACGCGATCGCCGTGCACACCGAGCAGGGCGTCGTGCTGCACTCGGGCGACTTCAAGCTCGACCTGACCCCGGTCGACGGGCGGCGCACTGATCTGGCCCGCATCGGGGCAATTGCGTCGACGACGGGCATCCGCGTCCTGCTGGCCGACAGCACCAATGCCGAAGAGCATGGCCACGCGCCCAGCGAGACCAGCGTCGGCGCTGTGCTCCGGCATCTGTTCGCCGAGCACGCCGGGCGACGAATCATCACCGCCAGCTTCGCCAGTCACCTGCACCGCATCCAGCAGATCATCGACGCTGCCGTCGCCAGCGGCCGGGTCGTTGCCACGCTCGGTCTCAGCATGCGCAAGAACGTCAGGATGGGTCGCGACCTCGGTGTCCTCAGCGTGCCTGACGCCTCGCTCGTCGACATCGAGGACATCGACCGCTATCCGCCTGGGCGCGTGTGCGTCATCTCGACCGGATCGCAGGGTGAGCCGATGTCGGCACTTGCACTGCTGGCACGTGGCGAGAACAAGTGGGTGAAGGTGGGCGAGCACGACACAGTGATCCTGTCGAGCCACGCGATCCCGGGCAACGAGGGCAACGTCAACCGGGTCATCGACGGCCTGCTGCGGGCGGGCGTGGAGGTCGTCCACAGCGGCATTGCCGACGTGCATGCGACGGGACACGCACAGGCTGACGAGCTGAAGACCTACCTCAACATCACGTCGCCCGAGTGGTATGTCCCGATCCACGGCGAGTACCGGCACCTCGTGGCCAACGCAAAGCTCGGTACGACAATGGGCGTGCCACGCGACCACGTCCTCGTCTGCTCCGACGGCGACGTGCTGGAACTCTCCGATTCAGGTCTCGCCGCGACGGGCCGTGTGCCAGCCGGATTCCTCTACGTCGACGGCATCGTCGGCGATGTCGGCCAGGGTGTCCTGCGCGACCGGCAGGTGCTGGCCGAGGAGGGTGTCGTCGTTGTCGTGGTGACGGTCGACATCTCCACCGGCAAGGTGCTGACCGGTCCTGAGATCATCACGCGTGGATGGGTGTACGCACCGGAGGCAGAGGACCTGCTCGACGAGGCGTGCGATACCGTCGCCGATGCCGTCGAACGAGCGCTCGCCTCTGGCGTGCGAGATGTCGAGTCGCTCGAGCGCGACGTGCGCCGGGCTGCCGGCAAGTTCGTGAACGACCGGACGAAGCGTCGTCCGATGATCGTTCCGGTGGTGATGGAGGCGTGACCCCTGCCAGGCTCGCGCTCGCCAGCGCAGCGCTGGCATCGCTGGTGGCGTGCAGTGCATCCGAGTCCGGAGAGCAGACGGTGTCGTCGGTGACGATCTGCGACCCTGACGCAGCGCCACAGGACGAGGCCGACCTGCCCGATGTGGCATTGATCGCCGAAGCGATCGAGTCGCTGCGCGGCGAACTCGGCGCCGAGCCCGAGTTCTTCGAGGTCAACGCAACAGCACGGCTCGTCAACCTGTTCGTCGCCCTGAACGGCGCCACGATGGTGCAGCCGTGGCTCTATGCCGACGGCACACTGTCGACCCAGCCCGCTCGCGAGGCGGTCGGGGGGACGTTCACTGCCGATCTGATCGCTGTCGACCCCGGCTCGGTGTTCGACACCGTGCGAGCGGAGGTGCCCGACGCCGTCATCGAGACCTTCTACGTGCACGGCAATGGCGAGGGCGGGGTGCAGTACGGGTTGCTCGCATCGACCGTCTGCGGCGGGGGATTCGACATCACCATCGGTCCCGGCGGGGCCGTGCTGGCAGTCGACCCGGCCTGACACGGGTGGATTGCCCGAACACGCGCGCGACCGCTTGTTAGCGTGGCCCTGATGGCTACATGGGGCGATCCCAGCCGCCGGTCCCGGCGCGAGAGCACTGCGGCGGGGCGCGCCTCGTCGGGCAAGGGCACGGCGGGCAAGGCGTCGTCCGGGAAGGCGTCGTCGGGCAAGGGCTCGGCCGGCAAGGCGTCGTCCGGCGCGAGGCAGCCCCGAGGTGGCCGGTCCACCGCCGTCGAGACGCCGCCGCAGGGCACCGAGCGGACTGCAGGCCGTTCGGGCCGCGCCCAGCAGGGTGGCTCCGACGTCGATGCCTCGCCGCTGAGGGCGGCCGTCGAAGGCCGTGAGCACGAGTTCCTCGGAATCGGACTGGTAGTCGTCGGCGTGCTGCTCGGCCTCGCCATTTACCTCGACCTCGCCGGCCCGCTCGGCGATGGCGTCGAGGCGCTCGTCGGCTGGTTCGCCGGCGCAGCCCGCTATGTCGTGCCGCCCGTCCTCGTGGCCGGAGGCGTCACCGTGGTGCGCCGCGGTCGCAGCGGCAGCCCGTTCCGGCTCGTCCTCGGATGGACCGTCACCGTGTTCGCAGCACTTGGTCTGCTGCACGTGGCTGGCGGCCCGGTCGACGTGTTCGGAAGCCTCGACGAACTCGATGACGCCGGCGGCCTCCTCGGCGCTGCGATCGGCGCTCCTCTCGTCGGGCTGCTCGACACGGTGGCGACAGTGGTGGTGCTGTCAGCGCTGGTCCTCGTGGGCGCCATGCTGATCGGCGGCGCGTCGGTGCGCTCGATGGCGGGCGGGGCCAGCCGCGGCCTCGGGGCCGTGCTGTCGTCGTTCCGCCGCCAGGGTGGCAGTCGCACCGACGAGAGCACTTCGGCAGGGGGTGCCTCGCCAGCAAGGGCCTCGACACCGTCCGCGTCGGACTCCTCGAGCAGCGGGCCGTACGACCTCGCCGCCGACGACGACTTCGACGTCGAGCCCGAGCCCGAGCCGCGACGCGTGGTGCAGCCCACTCCGAAGCGGCCGCCGAAGGTGCCCGCAGCGGTTGAGCCCGGCGAGCAGGCCGAACTCGACCTTGGCCCCGGTGCCAAGAAGGGCAAGTGGATCCTCCCGCAGATGTCGATGCTCGGCCGGAGCGCTGCACAGTCGATCGACCAGCGCGAGGTCGACGAGCGCGGCCGTGCGCTCGTCGACGCACTCTCGACATTCGGCGTCGAGACACGGCTCGTCGGACAGACCGTCGGTCCCACTGTCACTCGCTACGAACTCGAGATGGGCACGGGCGTGAAGGTCGCCCGCATCACCAGCCTCAATCGCGACATCGCGTACGCCATGGCGGCCACCGACGTCCGCATCCTGGCACCCATCCCCGGACGGTCGGCCGTGGGTGTCGAGGTTCCCAACCACACGCGTCAGCTGGTGAGCCTCGGCGACATCATGACGGCACCGGAGGCGCGTGCTGCAGCGCACCCGCTCGACGTGGCCATCGGCAAGGACATCGCCGGACGGGCTGTGTTCTTGAACCTCGCCACGACACCGCACCTCCTCATCGCCGGCACCACCGGCGCCGGCAAATCGAGCGGCATCAACAGCATCCTCACGTCGCTGCTGATGCGCACCACCCCCGAGCAGGTACGCCTCATCCTCATCGATCCCAAGCAGGTCGAGATGGGCCAGTACAACCGACTGCCGCATCTACTGACGCAGCCGGTGACCAATCCCAAGAAGGCGGCCAACGCCCTCGCGTGGGCGGTGAAGGAGATGGAGACTCGCTACGACCTGCTGTACGAGACCGGATTCCGCGACATCACCGGGTACAACGCTGCGTTCGACCGCGGCGAGCTGCAGTCCGAGTCGGCCGCCGATGCAGAGAAGGCGTACCGCCGGCTCGAATACATCGTGGTGGTGGTCGACGAGCTCAACGACCTGATGATGGTGGCCAAGCGCGATGTCGAGGACAGCATCACCCGCATCGCGCAGAAGGCGCGTGCCGTGGGCGTCCACCTCATCGTGGCGACGCAACGCCCGTCGGTGAACGTCATCACCGGTGTGATCAAGGCCAACATCCCGGCACGCATCGCCTATGCGGTCAACAGCATCACCGACAGCCGCGTCATCCTCGACCAGCACGGTGCTGAGAAGCTCGTCGGCAAGGGCGACATGCTCCTGCTGCCCGGCAACAGCAATGTCCCGCAGCGAATCCAGGGCTGCTTCGTGGGCGAGGACGAGGTGCGCAAGGTGGTGGCCCATTGGCGGCGCCAGGCTCCCGAGGTCGTCTACGTGTCGGGGATCGAGGGCGACGAGGGAGCGGGCAGTGCCGGTGCAGGGTCAGCATTCAGCGGCGGCGACGATGACGACGATGGCCTGATGCGCCAGGCGATCGAGATGGTGGTGCGCAGCCAGCTGGGCAGCACGAGCATGCTGCAGCGAAAGCTCAAGGTTGGCTTCGCCCGTGCCGGCCGCCTGATGGACCTGCTCGAGCAGCGCGGCATCGTCGGTCCCAGCGAGGGGTCGAAGGCCAGGGCAGTGCTGATGACCGTGGAGGAGTTCGAGCAACTGCGCGAGGCCGGCCAGATCTGACGCCGTCCGCGCCCCCCGGCTGGAGGGTGCATGATGCGGGTATGACACTCGACCACCCGCTGACCGTCATCGCCTCCGGACTCCGGTTCCCAGAGGGGCCGATCGCCATGCCCGATGGCTCGATCGTTCTGGTGGAGATGTTCGGACCCCGGATCACCCGGGTGCGCGCCGACGGGTCCACCGAGACGATCGCCGAGGTGGAGGGCGGGCCGAACGGCGCTGCGATCGGCCCCGACGGCGCCCTCTACCTGTGCAACAACGGCGGGTCGTTCAGCCCCGTCGACCTCGGCGGCATGCTCGTGCCCGGTCCGTTCGATCCGAGTCGCTATATCGGCGGACGAATCCAGCGGGTCGATCTCTCGACGGGTGCCGTCACCGACCTCTACACCGAATGCGACGGCCGGCCATTGCGGGCACCGAACGACCTCGTCTTCGACAGCCACGGCGGGTTCTGGTTCACCGACCACGGCATCCGCGACAACCGGGCGCGGACGAGCGATCTCACCGGCATCTACTACGCCACCGCAGACGGCGCGCACATCAGCGAGCAGGCGTTCCCGGTCGAAGCACCCAACGGCATCGGCCTGTCGCCCGACGGCGGCACCCTCTACTGGGCCGAGACGCACACCGGCCGCGTGATGCGCCGCACGGTGGAGGCGCCTGGCCGACTGGCGCCGGCGGCGCCGCTCGACCCCTCGGCGTGCCTCGCCGGACTGCCCGGACTGCAGCTGCTCGACTCGCTGGCCGTCGACGGCGAGGGCAACGTCTGCGTCGCCACGCTGCTGAACGGCGGCATCACGGTGATCGACCCTGCAGACGGGTCGTCGTGGCACCTCCCGACCGGCGATCCGCTCACGACGAACATCTGCTTTGGCGACCGCGACGGCAGTGGCGAGTACCGCGACGCATTCGTCACGTGCTCGGCATTCGGCACGGTGCAGCACGTGCGCTGGCCGAATAGGGGACTCCGCCTCGCACACGAGTAGTCGTCGGTAGCCTCGCCACCTGTGGGGCAGCGCTTCTATGTCGAGACACTGGGGTGTCCGAAGAATCAGGTCGACAGCGACAAGCTGATCGGCACCCTGCTCGCGGACGGCATGACCCCGGTCGACGACGCCGATCAGGCCGACCTCGTCGTCATCAATACGTGCGCCTTCATCGACGAGGCACGACGCGAGTCGATCGACACGATCCTCGCCCTCGAGGACCGCAAGAAGGCCGGGGCCCGGCTCGTCGTCACGGGCTGCATGGCCGAGCGCTACGGCGACGAACTGCGCGAGGCGCTCCCCGAGGTCGACCAGGTCGCCGGATTCGGCGTGCCGGTCGCGCTGGGCGCCAAGCCCGCTGCACGCGGCTCGATTCCCGTCACCCCGGTGCCGACGCTCGACCTGCTCAACCTGCCTCGTCCGCGCTCGACGGCTCCGTGGGCCTATGTGAAGATCGCCGAGGGCTGCGATCGCACATGCGGCTTCTGTGCGATTCCCTCGTTCCGCGGCCCGCAGCGCAGCCGCGACATCAGCTCGATCATGGACGAGATCGAGCAGCTGCAGGTACGCGAGGTGGTGCTGGTCGCGCAGGATCTCGCCAGCTACGGCAAGGACCGCCCAGACGAGCTGGGAGCCGGGTCGATCGTCCCGCTCGTTCGGTCGGTCGCAGCGGCCGTCGACTGGACGCGGTTGCTCTACCTGTATCCGAGCGACCTCACCGACGAGCTCATCGACGCGATCTGCGATACCGGCGTGCCGTACTTCGACCTCTCGCTGCAGCACGTCAGCAAGCCGCTGCTGCGGAGGATGCGACGGTGGGGCGACGGTGAGCGGTTCCTCCGCCGAATCGACGACATCCGCCGCCGCGAACCCGCCGCTGCCTTCCGCAGCAACTTCATCGTCGGCTATCCAGGAGAGACCGAAGCCGACCACGACCAGTTGCTTGCCTTCGTCGAGCAGGCGCAACTCGACTGGTGCGGGTTCTTCGCATACAGCGCAGAGGACGGCACCTACGCCGCAACGCTCGACGGCGGCGTCGACCGGCGGCTCGTCGACGAGCGACTGGCAGAACTGCGCGAGATGCAGGATGCCATCACGGCTTCGCGCCGCGACTCACTGATCGGCGCCACAATCCGGGTACTCGTCGACGAGCCGGGCACAGCCCGCAGCTCTCGTGAGGCACCCGAGATCGACGGGATCGTCGAGGTGCCCCGGCACCTCGCGGCGGGGGAGTTCCACGACGTCACCGTCGTCGATGCCCTCGGCCCCGACCTCATGGCAGACTCAGCCTGATGCCTGTCGACCCGAACGCCGTCACGACGTGGGCCAACCTCGTCACGGTGCTGCGCGTGCTGATGGCGCCGGTGGTGTTCGTCCTGATCCCGTCCGAGCAGACCGGCCACTGGGGGGCGTTCGCACTGTGGTTCGTGCTGTGTCTGAGCGACAGCATCGACGGTCATCTCGCCCGACGCCATGGTGCAACCAACCTCGGGGCCTTCCTCGATCCGCTCGCCGACAAGGTGCTCGTGCTCGGTGCGATGTTCTTCCTCGTGCACAACCAGGCATTCCCGCTCGTTCCCGTGGTGCTGATCACGGCGCGAGAGGTCGTGATCAGCCTCTATCGAACCTTTGTCGGTGCAAAGGGCATCAGCGTGCCAGCCTCGCGTCTGGCCAAGTGGAAGACGCTTGTTCAGCAGTTCGCTGTCGGGCTCTGCATCCTTCCGCTCACCGTCGACATGCGCTGGCTGTGGCTCTCGGTGCTGTGGGCATCGGTCGTGCTGACGCTGGTGAGCGGCGCCCAGTACCTGTGGAAGGCGCGATCGGCCGACGCCCCTGCGGTCCCGTCGCCCACCTCGGTCACCTGACGATGCGCTGCGATGTACTCGCGATCGGTACCGAGCTGTTGCTCGGGCAGATCACCGACACCAACAGCCAATGGATCGGCGAGCAGCTTGCGTCGATAGGTGTCGACTCCTTCATGCAGGTGAAGGTGGGGGACAACCTCGGTCGCATGACGGACACTCTTCACTCGATGCTCTCAGAGGCTGACGCAGTGATCGTGTGCGGCGGACTGGGGCCGACACACGACGACCTCACCCGTGAGGCGATTGCTGCGGTGATGGGGGCCGAGCTGAAGATGCGCGACGACATCGCCGACGTGATCCGGCAACTGTTCGCGTCGCGCGGTCGGACGATGCCCGAGAACAACCTGCGTCAGGCAATGGTGCCCGAGGGGGCGACCGTCATCGCCCAGACCCGTGGCACCGCTCCCGGCCTGATCTGCCCGGTCCGAGTCGGCGGACGCGACTGCGTCGTGTATGCCGTGCCGGGCGTGCCGCACGAGATGAAGGACATGGTGACGCGTTCGGTGCTGCCCGACCTGCTCGCACGCGGGGGCGAGGAGGCTGTCATTGCCAGCCGCACGCTGCGCACGTGGGGAGAGAGCGAGAGCGGGCTCAATCAGCGACTCGACGAGGTGATCGATCGCCTCGACGCCGAGCGCAATCCGACGCTCGCCTTCAATGCCAGCGGATGGGAGGGCATCAAGGTGCGCCTCACGGCGAAGGCCTCCTCGGCAGCAGCCGCAGGTGTGTTGCTCGACCGATGGGAACACGAGATTCGCACGGTCCTCGGCGACCTCGTGTTCGGCGTCGACACCGCCAATATGGAGACCGTCGTGCTGGGCATGCTCCGCGAGCGCGGGCTCACCCTCGGCCTGGCCGAGTCGGTGA
>JBEGVK010000193.1:0-5468 GCA_041178405.1 Actinomycetota bacterium
CACGCCGATGCTCGCCCGACGACTCCACGAGACCGTCGCTGCCGCGAATCCCGGCGTGCCGCCGCTCTCGGATCCACTGCCCGTGCACGCCGCCGAGCAGACGTCGCTGTTCTGAGCGCGACCGCACGGCTCGCCAGCAAGCGCCTAGCGGAAGTTCGGCGCCACCTCGCGGGCGAAGCGCTCGAGCGTCTCGGTGTCGGGATAGTCGGCGCACCACGGGATGAAGCCGGTGCACCCCAGGTCGAGGTACCGCTGCACCTTCTCGCAGACCTGCTCGGGGGTGCCCACGAGGTTGCCGTCACGCCATGCATCGAACGGCTGGCCCCACGCATTGCCACCCTTCGCTGACGCGAGCTCGGCCTCGGTGGAGCGGATGAGAATCTCGGGACTCCAGGTCTTGCGGATCGACGCCTCGTCGCGGCCGACTGCTGCGCAGTGGCCCTTCAGGATCTCGCGCTTGTTCGCCCACTCATCGGGAGTGCCGCCGAAGTTGCTGCAGTCGGCGTAGCGGGCGACGACCCGCAGCGTGAGCTGCTCGCCAGCACCGCCGATCACGATCGGCGGCATCGGCTGCTGCAGCGGCTTCGGATCGCACTGCGCGCCCTCGAGTCGATAGTGCTTGCCGTGGTACGTGGTATCCGGCTCGGTCCACATGCTGCGCACGATCTCGACTGCCTCGCGGAGCATGCCGATGCGCTCCTTCGGCCGCGGGAACTCGAATCCGTAGCCGCGGTACTCCTGCTCGTACCAGCCGGCGCCGATGCCCCAGTCGAGACGGCCGCCACTGATGACATCGAGCGTCGACGTCACCTTGGCCAGCATCGCCGGGCTGCGATAGCTGTTGCAGCCCACCATCTGTCCGAGCCTGATGCGCGAGGTCTGCTGGCTCACGGCGGCCATCACCGTCCAGCACTCGAACACCGCCTCGTGAGCGGGCTTCGGGATGTTGTGCATGTGGTCGTACACCCACAGCGAGTCGAAGCCAAGCGACTCGGCGAGGTGGGCGATGCCGACGGCGCGTTCCCACTGTGCGGCGGCACCGTCGATGCCAGAGAGTTCCATCTTCCAGCCCTGCGGGACGAAGACGCCGAACAGCACCCTGCTGACATCGCGGGTGTCGACCACCGGCGTCGACGGAACGGGAAGCGGGTTGGGACTGCGGGTCATGGGTCGAGGGTACCCGTGCACACGGGTGCTCACCGCCGCCGGCGGACTCGGCTCGGCGGCACATCGGCTGCAGGCGCGGACATCCCGGTGACTCGTCGGCGCGATCCCGGCCTGCGCTAGGGACGCGGGTCGATCGGCGTGACGATGCCGAGTGCCTGCTCGATCAGCTCTGCGGCGGCGAGACAGGTGAGATCGGCGAAGCGACGACCCGTCACCTGCACCCCGACCGGCAGCCCGTCGGCCATGCCGGCCTGCACGACTGCCGACGGGATGCCCAGCAGGTTCATCGGCAGCACCGGGCGGATCCGGCCGAACACGTCGATCGCCGCGTCGTACGACGACACGTCGTAGCCGAGCTCGAAGGCGGGCATCGCCCACGTGGGCGACAGCAGCACGTCGAAGTCGGAGAGGAACGCGTGCCACGCTCGCTCGACGCGATGCCGCTCGGCGATGAGCGGCATGAACGAGCCGATGTCGATCGGTGGCACGTGCTCCATCGCGAACTCGAGGAACTGCCGGCCCGCGTCACCCATCACCATGTCGATGAGCGGCTTCTGCCAGCGCACGTCCTCGGTGAGGATCGCCATCCACAGTTCGATCGCCCGCACATAGTGCGGCGGCTCGGCGTGCACCACCTCGGCACCGGCGGCGCCCAGCGCAGCACCGGCGCGCTCGACGGCAGCGGCGATCTCGGGATGCGTCGCCCCTCCCGGCGGATCAGGCAGCACCGCCACCCGCAGTGCCCGCCCAGCGGCGCGGTCGACGAGCGCCACGGGCAGCGAGTGCACGTCGCGGTCGTGGGCCCCGGCGATGGCCAGCAGTCCGGCGCGCACGTCGGCGATGTGCCGCGCCATCGGCCCGTCGGTGAGCATGAACTGGGCGGAGAGCCCGTGGTCCTCGGGCGGCACCACCGTGGCAGCGGGCACGACACCGGTGGTCGGCTTGATCGACGCAACGCCGCAGCAGTGCGCGGGGTTGCGCAACGAGCCGCCGATGTCGTTGCCGAAGCCGAGCGGCGACATGCCGGTTGCCAGCGCTGCACCTTCGCCGCCGCTCGAGCCGCCCGCCGTGCGGCGCGGATTCCACGGGTTGCGCGTGTCGCCGTGCAGCGAGCTCTCGGTCGTGACTCGGAGGCCGAAGTCGGGAAGGTTCGTGCGGGCGATCGGGATCGCGCCGGCGGCTCGAGCCCGCTCGACGAGGGGCGCATCGAGGTGGGCCACCGCCTCGGCCAGAGCCACCACCGCCTGGGTGGTGGGCGTGCCCGCCACGTCGATGTTCTCCTTCACCGTCACCGGCACGCCGTGCAGTGGCCCGAGCGGACGGCCTGCAGCAACGGCCGCATCGGCCTCGTCGGCCGCTCGCAACGCCTCAGCATCGAGCCGGCGGACCACTGCGTTCACCGCCGAGTTCACCTCGTCAATGCGGTCGAGGTGGGCCTGCACCACCTGGCGGCTCGACACCTCGCGGCGGGCCACCATGCCCGCCAGTTCGAGCGCCCCGCGGCGCCATAGTTCGTCGCTCATCTGCGAATGCTCGCACACCCAGCCCTAGCCTGAGGCACGTGACCGCCCGCAGCTGGGACCGAGACACCCTGCCGCAGGGAGCCGAGAAGGTGACGGCGGTGCGCGAGATGTTCGATGCCATCGCGCCGCGTTACGACCTCGTCAATCGCATCATGACCTTCCGCCTCGACGTGCGCTGGCGGCGCAGAGCGATTCGGATGCTGCGTCTCCCCGAGCACAGCACGGTCATCGACCTTGCCGCCGGCACGGGCGACCTGTGCATCGACCTGCAGCGCGCCGGCCACGAGCCGCTGTCGTTCGACCTCAGCCACGGAATGCTCGTCGCCGACCGCAGCGGCAGCCCGCGGGTGCAGGCCGACATCCTCCGACTGCCGCTCGCCGATCACTCTGTCGACGGTGCCACCTGCGGCTTTGCGCTGCGCAATCTCGCCGATCTCGCCGCCTTCTTCGGCGAACTCGCCCGGGTCGTGCGGCCGGGCGGCAGGATCGCACTGCTCGACGTCGGCGTGCCGCACAATCCTGTCGTGCGCTGGGGCAACGGCATCTACTTCGGCAAGCTGGTGCCACGGATCGGCGCCCTGCTCAGCGACGGTGCGGCGTATCGCTATCTGCCGCGGAGCGTCGAGTACCTGCCGCCGCGCGACCGGATGGTGGCCATGCTGCGCGAGGCGGGATTCGCCGATGCCGAGCACCACCAGCTCTCGGGCGGCCTCACGCAGCTGATGGTCGGCACCCTCTCGACACCGGATCGCTGACATGCGCGCCCTCACGGTGCCGGCTTCGCACCCGCTGCTACGCGATGCCGCAGGACCCGGGCAGACGCTCCAAGACATCTCCCTCGACGACATCGCCGGCGGTGATGGAACGCTCTTCGTTCGCGACGGTGTCGGCGTTGCCGGGCGCGGCGTGGCGATGCGCGTCGAGGCCTCGCAGGCGGCGACCACACTGGCGGCCGTCCCCCACGAGTCGCACGTCGACGGCGTGCATCCGCTGGCGCTCGGCGCCGTGCCGTTCGAGCCGGGAAGCCCTGCATCGCTCGAGGTGCCGTCGCTCGCAGTCACCCGGCATCCAGGAGCAGGCGTTGCAGTCACCGTCGTCGCCGACGACCCGCACGCCGCGCTCGCTGCAGCGATCGAGCGCGGCTGGCTGACGCCGGTGCCGCATCCTGCGCCACGCGCCCAGCAGTTCACCGTGCAGCCCCTCACTCCTGTCGCCCGCTACCTCGATGCGGTCACTGCGGCACGCGACGCCGTGCGCGCTGGCGCACTCACCAAGGCCGTGATCGCACGCGAGATCGAGGTTCGCAGCGACGAGCCCATCGACATCCACGCAGTGCTCCTCCGACTGCGCGCCACGTTCGGGCGCAGTCACCGCTACAGCATCGACGGCTTCGTCGGGGCCTCGCCAGAGCTGCTCGTCGAGGTGCGCGGCCGCACGGTGCGGTCGCACCCCCTTGCCGGCACGACGCCGCGCACGGGCGACCCCGACACCGACCGCCGCGCTGCTGCCGACCTGCTTGCCAGCCAGAAGAACCAGGTCGAGCACCGTGTCGTCATCGACATGATCCACGACACGCTGCTGCCATGGTGCAGCTATCTCGACTGGGAGCCCGAGCCGAGCATCGTCACCGTGGCCAACGTGCAGCATCTCGGCACCGCAATGGAGGGCCAGCTCAGCGATCCGCGCCCCGACGCCGTCGAACTGGTGCGGGCACTGTCGCCCACTCCTGCCCTTGGCGGATTCCCGCGCGATGCGGCCCTCGAACTGATTGCTCGCACCGAGGGCTTCCACCGCGGCCGCTACGGCGGTGCCGTCGGGTGGGTCGACGCATCCGGCGACGGCACCTGGGCAGTGGCGATCCGCTGCGCCGAATTCTCGGCGGATCGCCGCAGCGCCCGACTGCTTGCCGGTGGCGGCATCGTCGCCGACAGCGAACCGCTCGCGGAGCTGGCCGAGACGCAGGCCAAGTTCCAGGCGATGCTCTCGGCAATCGTGCGAGCCTGACGACGCCCGTCAGCTAATCGCCGCGGCGACCGCCCTGTAGAGATCGTCGTGGTCGGCCACGTTGCGTCGCCGGTCGGACCTGACACGCACCACTTGAACCGCATCGTCCGCAACGGCGGCGCGCAGTTCGCCCACCGTCGACACGTCGGTGGCCGACAGCCCGTGCGCCCGCGCAACGGCGACGACGTCGGTGCCGTGCGGCGTGCCGAAGAGCTGCTCGAAGCGGTCGGCGGCCAGCGTCGTCGCCTGCGGGAGGAACGAGAAGATGCCACCGCCGTCGTTGTCGACGACGACGATCGTCAGCGGCACGCCGCGGCGGGCCAGCGCCGTGAGCGATGACTGGTCGTGGCAGAACGCGACATCGCCGACCAGCACCACGGTAGGCACCAATGAGCACGCAGCCGCACCGATTGCCGTGGCGATGACGCCGTCGATGCCGTTCGCGCCTCGATTCGACAGCACTGCGGTCGCCGACGGGCCGCCGAACCACTCGACATCTCGGACCGGCATCGACGACGACACGACGAGCTGCTGCACGACCGGAGCATCGGCATTTCCCTGCGTGCCTGACAGCACACGGGCAACGGCAGGCTCGGAGAGCATCGACGCAGGTGCGTCGAGGTGTGCGGCGAGCGCCGACTGCGCTGCGCGCTCGGCATGACGCCAGCGGGCCAGCCACGGCGTGCCGGTCGCGCCGATCGACGTGCGGCCGTTGCGGTCGGCTTCGTCGAGCACCATCGCGATCCAGTCGCCCGGCGCCGCATGCACCCGGTG
>JBEGVK010000194.1:0-5215 GCA_041178405.1 Actinomycetota bacterium
GGGCGCTCGGGCCACGTGTACGCCGGCGCTGGCACTACCTCGACCGATACTGCCCCCGACGAACTCGACGTCCTGCTGGGCTGGGCGGACGCAGCGAGGTGGAGTGCCCGGCGGCCGGTCAGGGTGCGCGCCAACGCCGACACCGCAGATGACGCCGCGCACGCCAGGCGCATGGGCGCCGAGGGCATCGGGCTGTGCCGCACCGAGCACATGTTCCTCGCCGACGACCGCCTGCCGCTCGTGCGCCGCTTCATCCTGAGCGATGATCCCGGCGACGAGGCGGCGCTGCTCGCCGAACTGGAAGTGGCGCAGCGCGCCGATTTCGCAGGAATCCTGCGCGAGATGGCCGGGCGGCCGGTCACGGTGCGCCTGCTCGATCCCCCGCTGCACGAGTTTCTTCCCGACCTCGAGCCGCTTGTCGCAGCCGAGGCACGCGGCGAACTCGACGAGCTCATGCGGGCCGAGCTCGCTGCAGCGCGGCGTCTCCACGAGGTGAACCCGATGATCGGCACGCGCGGCGTGCGGCTCGGTGTGGTCAGGCCGGGCCTCTATCAGATGCAGGTCAGGGCCCTCCTGCGAGCAGTCGGCGACGTGAACAGCGAGGGCATCGCTGCCGACGTCGAGGTCATGATTCCCCTCGTCGTCGATGCGAGCGAGATGTCGCTGGCCCGGCGATGGGTCGAGGAGGCGGCAGCGTCGGTGGAGTTCACCGGGACGGTGACGACCGGATCGATGATCGAAACGCCGCGAGCCGCCCTCCTCGCCGACCGCCTCGCCACGGTCAGCGACTTCTTCTCGTTCGGCACCAACGACCTCACGCAGCTCACGTTCGGATTCAGCCGCGACGACGTCGGCAGCAAGCTGCTTCCTCGCTACGTGAGCGACGGGCTGCTGGACGGCGACCCATTCGACTCGGTCGACGTCGACGGTGTCGGCTGGCTCGTTCGGCACGCCTGCGAGGAGGCGAGGCGCGTCCGCCCGACGATGAAGATCGGCGTGTGCGGCGAGCACGCTGGTGATCCGGCGTCGGCGCGCCTGTTCGTCGACTGCGGGGTCGACTACGTCAGTTGTTCGCCGTATCGAGTGCCCGTCACCCGCCTGGCAGTCGCCCAAGCCCTCGTTGCGGCAGGACTCGTCGACAGCGACGCGCTCGCCGCACTCGGGCATTGAGCAACACTGTGCGGGTGTCCAGCGCAGCCGATTCCGTCGACGGCGACCGTCTCATCGCCGACCTCCGCGCGCTCCGGCAGTTCGGCGCCGAGGGCACAGGCGTTGCTCGCATCTCGCTGAGCGATGCCGATATCGAGTCGCGCCGGTGGCTTGCCGACAGGTTCGCCGATGCCGGACTCGAGCCGCTCATCGACGGCCTCGGAACGGTCGCCGGGCGTTCTCGGAATGATGGCCCGGCCATCGTCCTCGGCTCGCACACCGACACCCAGCCGCTCGGCGGCTGGCTCGACGGCGCATTCGGCGTGATCGCCGGCCTCGAGGTAGCCCGGGTGCTCAGGACAGCTCCGATCGACGTCGTGTCGTGGATGGACGAGGAGGGCACCTTCCACGGGTTCGTGGGCAGCAGGGCGTTCGCCGGTCACAACATGGAGGCCGACCGGGTGGCAATGGAGACACCACTGCGCCGTGCCGGATGGTGGGGGCAGCCGATCTGGCGGGTAGCGCAGGGACGGCACCGTGCGTATCTCGAGGCCCACATCGAGCAGGGTGGACGGCTCGAGGCCGCCGGACAGCGCATCGGCGTGGTCACGGCAATCGTCGGCATCCGGCAGCGTTCGGTCACCTTCCGCGGCAGGCGCAACCATGCCGGTACCACGCCGATGCCGATGCGCGCCGATGCGTCCGTGGCACTGGTTCGCTTCCTCGCCGACCTCGACCGGGCGTTCTCCGCCGCACGAGGCAGCGACTCGGTGTGGACACACGGACGAATCCGCGTCGAGCCGGGTGCCCCGAGCATCATCCCCGACCTCGCCGAGGCCACTGTGCAGTGGCGCGATTCGGATCCATCGACACTCGACCGACTCGACGCCGCATTCGAGGCCGTGGTGAGCAACCACGGCGACATCGGTGCCGAGCACGGCGTGTCAGTCGACGTCGGCGACAGCGAGTACCAGGTGCCGCCCGTCGCGATGGATGCCGGCCTCATCGAGGTGGTGGCCGCCGCCGCAGAGGACATCGCACCGGGTCAGTGGCAGCGCCAGCCGAGTGGTGCCGCGCACGATGCGCAGGTGGTGGCCGCCGTGCTGCCGGCTGCCATGGTGTTCGTGCCGAGCATCGGTGGCGTCAGCCACGCTGCCGACGAGGACACCGCCCTCGACGACCTCGTGCTCGGATGCAGGGTGCTGGCCCGTGCGGTCGAGCGACTGCTCGCACGCTGATACGGCCGCTGTCGGCTGTCAGGCCTCGGCCTTCAGGCGGTTCGTATCGACCTTGACGCCCGGGCCCATGGTGCTGCTCACCGTGACCTTCCTGAGGTAGCGGCCCTTCGCCGAAGCGGGCTTGGCTCGCTGCAGTTCGTCGAGCACGGCGCGGAAGTTGGCCTCGAGGGCGTCGACGGCGAAGCTCGCCTTACCGAGCTGCACGTGCACGTTGCCATAGCGATCGGTGCGGTACTCGACCTTTCCACCCTTGAACTCGGCAACTGCTCGGCCGACGTCCTGGGTGACGGTACCCGTCTTGGGGTTGGGCATCAGGCCGCGGGGGCCGAGCACGCGGCCGAGGCGGCCGACGAGCGGCATCATGTCGGGCGTGGCGATGGCGATGTCGAAGGCGAAGTTCCCGTTCTGGATCTCGGTGGCGAGATCGTCGGCGCCGACGAGATCGGCTCCGGCGTCACGGGCCTCCTGGGCAGCCTCGCCGGCAGCGAAGACGGCGACGCGCACGTCCTTGCCGGTGCCGCTCGGCAGTGCCACGGTGCCGCGCACCATCTGGTCGGCCTTGCGCGGATCCACGCCGAGTCGCACTGCGACGTCGACGGTCTCGTCGAACTTGGCCTTGGCCATTCCCTTCACGAGCGTCAGCGCCTCGGTGGGCGTGAACTGCTCGTCGCGGTCATAGGTCTTCGCCGAATCGGCGTACTTCTTGCCGGACATTGTTGTCTCCCTCGGGTGTGAACGCCGCCGGGCGAGGTGGTCCCGGTCGAGCGGTGGTGGATGTGTACAGCCCTGCCCAGGTGGGTCAGGACACCTTGAGTCCCATCGAGCGTGCGGTGCCGCGCACCTGCTGCTTGGCAGCCTCGAGGTCGTAGGCATTGAGGTCGGGCATCTTGATCTTGGCGATCTCTTCGATGTCTGCCTCTGAGACGCTGCCGGCGACGGCCTTGCCCGGCGTCGACGAGCCCTTGGCGAGCTTTGCCTTCTCGCGGAGCAACACCGGCGTGGGCGGCGTCTTCAGCACGAAGGTGAACGTGCGGTCCTCGAAGATGGTGATCTCGACGGGGATGATCGTGCCCACCTGCGACTCGGTCGCTGCGTTGTACTGCTTCACGAAGTCCATGATCGGCACGCCGTGCGGGCCGAGCGCGGTGCCCACCGGCGGGGCAGGCGTCGCCTTGCCAGCCGGGATCTGGATCTTCACGATTGCGGTGACCTTCTTCTTTGCCATCTCGTTGCCCTGTCTGTGGTGGTCGTTCTCAGGTAGGTGGGTGAGGTCAGAGCTTGCTGACCTGGCTGAAGTCCATCTCGACGAGCGTGTCGCGCCCGAAGATGTTGACGAGGACCTTCAGCTTGAGGTGATCGGCGTTGATCTCGGCGATCGTGCCGTGGAAGTCGGCGAACGGCCCTTCCTTCACGCGCACGCTCTCGCCCACGTCGAACTCGAGCTTGGGCTTCTTGCGCTGCGGGAGTCCGCCGGTGCCGTCGCCCTTCGCCGAGAGGAATGTCTGCACCTCACGGCGCGACAGCGGAGTGGGCTTCTGCCCGTGCTTGCTCTGGCCGACGAACCCGGTGACGCCCGGCGTGTTGCGGATGCAGTACCACGAGTCGTCGTCCATGACGCAGCGAACCAGCAGGTAGCCCGGGAACACCTTCTTCTGCACCGTCTGCTTGCGGCCGTTCTTGAACTCGTCGACCTCTTCCATGGGGATGACGATCTCGTAGATCTTCTCCTCCATGTTCATGCTCTGGATGCGAGCGGTCAGGTTGAGCGTGACCTTCTTCTCGTAGCCGGACTGCGTGTGCACCACGTACCACTTGCCCGGACGGGTCCAGGGGTCGTCGACAGCAGGAGCCTCATCGTCGGTGTCGGCGTCGTCGTCGACGGCACTGCCATCGTCGACCGACGTATCGACCGACGACGACAGGTCGAAGGAGGCGTCGACCGGCGCATCGCTGTCGTCGGTCGCAGGGGTGAGATCGTCATTCATCATTCGTACAGCCATCCCGACAGGACACCGAAGAGCGAGTCGAGTCCGAACACGAACCCGGTGAAGATGAGCACTGTCACCAGCACGATGATCGAGAAGCGGCGGACCTCGGGCCACTTGGGCCATGCCACCTTGCGCATCTCGTCGCGGACCTCGCGGAGGTACTGGAAGAGGCCGACTCGCTCCTCGCCCGACCGGCGCGCAGGCGCCGCCGCACGGGTGGGCCGGCCCTGCTCGTCGAGGGCCCCCATCCGCTTCAGCGTGCGCTTCTGCTCTCGGTTGAGGTCATCCAGTGACATCTACTCACTCGGTTCTGTTGTGCTGGGCAGGGCAGGAGGGACTCGAACCCCCGACCGTCGGTTTTGGAGACCGATGCTCTACCAACTGAGCTACTGCCCTCGGAAGGGACGGCCGGTAACGCTACCAGCCACCCCTCGAGGTTCGGCCCGGCCCTGCGGGCCCGTTTACCGGGTCTCCTTGTGCAGGGTGTGGCGCCGGTCGTGGTTGCAGTACTTCTTCATCTCGAGCCGCTCACGGTCGTTGATCTTCGACTTCATCGTGATGTAGTTGCGGTTCTTGCACTCGGTGCACTCGAGGGTGATCTTGACCCTCTTGTCGTTCTTGGGCATGACGCCCTCCTCGCTCGCTGGTCGGCCCTGCCGGGCCGAATCGGATTACTTGGTGATCTTGGTGACGCGGCCGGCGCCAACAGTGCGGCCGCCCTCGCGGATCGCGAACCGCAGCCCCTCGTCCATCGCGATCGGCTTGCCCAACTCGACCTGGATCGTGATGTTGTCGCCCGGCATCACCATCTCCGTGCCCGACGGCAACTTCACCGTCCCC
>JBEGVK010000195.1:0-2757 GCA_041178405.1 Actinomycetota bacterium
GCGGTGACAGGTCGGGCGGTGGGGCCACCGCTGTTCGAGTCGCTCGAGTTCCTCGGCCGTGAGCGCACACTGGCGCGTCTGCACGGTGCGGTGCTGCGACTGGCCTGAGCGGGACGATGCCGATGACAGCACCCGAGGCCGCTGGCAGCGGCCGTCGCCGTCGCTGGTGGACCGTGGTGGCACTTGCCGTCGTGGCCGTACCGCTCGGGTGGTACGCCGCGAATGTCGCCGATGTCCATCGTGTCGGGCGCAGCGATCAGGCGCGCGCGGTCGATGCGATCGTGGTGATGGGGGCGGCGCAGTACGACGGGCGCCCGTCTCCGCTGCTCGCAGCGAGGCTCGACCACGACGTCGAACTGTGGGCTTCCGGGTACGCACCGGTCGTGGTAACGACGGGCGGCAAGCAGCCCGACGACCGCTTCACCGAGGCGGCGTCGTCGGCGGCATACCTCGTCGAGCGGGGTGTGCCGGCCGATGCCATCGTCGAGGTGGGTGGATCGACATCGTACGAATCGCTTGCTGCTGCGGCATCGGTGCTCGCGTCGACGGTCGGGCAACCGGGAGTCGGTGCTGCTGGCCGGCCGCAGGTGCTGCTGGTGAGCGACCCGTTCCACTCGCTGCGGATCCGCCTCATCGCCGGCGAGGTCGGACTCGAGGCATTCGTGTCACCGACGCGTTCGAGTCCGGTGGAGGGCTGGGCGGCGAGGCGCCGCGAGCTTGCCGAGGCGGCGGGGGTCGCCCTCGGCCGGATCATCGGATTCCGGCGTCTCAGCGACCTCGTCGGCTGAGAATGCTGCGCCGGCGGGCGACAGCCCGTGCCGGCTGGTGGGAGCACAGGGACCCTTCGCTACACTCTCGTCGCCCTCGGGGAGACCCGCTGGGGTGTGGTGTAACTGGCAACACAGCAGATTCTGGTTCTGTTATTCAGGGTTCGATTCCTTGCACCCCAACCACGTCGGTCGAGTTGCCGGCGGACCCGGCGCCCGCAGGGTGCCGCACATAGCCCGCAAGGGCAGCGGGCGAGACATCGCCCCACGCAGCCTGGCCCGTTCGTCTAGTGGCCTAGGACACCACCCTCTCAAGGTGGCGGCACGGGTTCGAATCCCGTACGGGCTGCAAGCAGGAGGGGACCCGTGAGGGTCCCCTCTCTCGCGTGGTGCGGGCGGTGCCCGCTGCGGTGAGCGCCACGTCGCTGGCGACACTCGTGCAGCAGGTCGGGTGGGCTCAGTGCCGGACGATGTCGGCGGCGGTGCCGCGACGAGGTGTCGGCGTGATCCGGCGCCAGGCGACGACGCCGGAGACGGCGGTCATGCCGAGTGCGATCGCCGGGCCAGGGACGATCCCGTGCAGGCCGACCGCCACGATCACGGCCACGACGCTGAGCACGGCGGCCAGCCGGGCGTGCGCCCGCAGGTCGACCGGGGCAGCGTCGTCGACGTGCGTCGAGCGAATGAGCGTGGGCAGCACGACCGTTGGCCGGCCGTGCGTGCCATGGACGCGCATCACGACGGAGCGCTGGGGCTTCGGCGGGAACGAGGTGGCGTGCATGTGGCTCCAGTGCGATCTGACAGGGGCAGTACACCTCACCATCGGCGGGGTTTCACCGCGACTGGAGGAATGTCACAGAATCTCAACCATGACTCCACACATCGGTAACCCGCTCGACCATTTTCGCCTCGACGGCCGAGTTGCCGTCGTCACCGGCGCCTCGTCTGGACTCGGCGAGCGGTTCGCCCGCGTGCTGCATGCCGTGGGCGCCGACGTCGTCATCACTGCGCGACGCGCTGACCGATTGGCAGCGCTCGTCGCCGAACTCCCTGGTGCCCAGGTGGTCGTCGGCGACCTGTCGACGGCTGCGGGGCGGGAGCGGCTCATCGATGAAGTGGTTGGTCGGCACGGGCGAATCGACGTGCTCGTCAACAACGCCGGCGTGGGCGGAAAGGTGGCGGTGGAGGACGAGCAGCTCGACGACTTCCGCTTCACCCTCGAGGTGAACGTGACCGCCGTGTGGCACCTCTGCAAGCTGGCGGCACCGTCGATGGCGGCAGCGGGCGGCGGGAGGATCGTCAACATCGCCAGCATGCTCGGACACGTCGCCGGAGCACCTGTGAAGCAGGCGCACTACTGCGCGTCGAAGGGTGCCGTGGTGAGCCTCACTCGCGAGCTGGCGGCGCAGTGGGCCCGCAAGGGCATCACCGTGAATGCGCTCTGCCCTGGATGGTTCCCGAGTGAGATGACAGCGGGAATGGAGAGCGACGAGTCGAGTCAGCGCTTCATCGCCGCACAGTCGCCGATCCCGCGGATGGGAATGGCGCACGAACTCGATGCGGCACTCCTGCTGCTGGCCGGGCCCGGCAGCTCGTTCATGACTGGCCAGAGCGTGATCGTCGACGGCGGCTGGACGTGTCGCTGACCGCCCGGGGTCCGGCTGGTGGGCGGACGCGTGGCGCACGACTATGTTGACGCCGATGAAGGTGCTGCCCCTGCTTGATCTCACGCAGCGGCTCGACCGGGCGACGTATGAGCAGCGCCTCGTCCGCGGTCAGAACCGCCTCTACCAGTTGCGGTTGACGCTCGGCGGGCTGATGGGCAGGTCGGCGCTCGGACCCGGTGTGCTGGTGGTCATGGAAGGCCCTGATGCATCGGGTAAGGGTGGGGCCATCAAGGCGATGGTCGGGCATCTCGACCCGCGGCACTACGACGTCGTCAACTACGGGGCGCCGAGCAGGCAGGAGAAGGACCACCACTTTCTCTGGC
>JBEGVK010000196.1:0-19554 GCA_041178405.1 Actinomycetota bacterium
CCGCATCGAACGCGCCATCGCCGAGGCGCTCCGCGAATGCCGAGACCTCGTCGATCAGGTTCTCGCCGCCGACCGAGAACCCGCACATCTTCGCCACCTGCGCCACGATGATCGTGAGCGCAATGCCGTGCAGGTAGCCGTAGCGCACCGGCGCGGACAGCAGCTCCGACACGAAGCCGAACCGCGCCACTCCCGCTGCGAGGCACAGCACGCCCGCCATCACCGAGATCGCGCCGGCGAGCGCGATGGCGGTGGCATCGTCGCCGACTGCGAGCGGCAGCACCGCAGCGGCGATGAGCGGCGCCAGAGCCGAGTCGGGACCCATCACCATGATGCGCGACGGGCCGACGACGGCGTAGACGAGCCCGGCGACAATGGTCGAGTAGAGGCCGGTCACTGGCGGCAGGCCGGCAGCCGAGGCATATGCCATGCCGGCGGGGGCGAGCAGTCCGGTGAGCACGAGACCTGCGCCGAGATCGCGGCCGAGCCACTCGCGTCGATACGAGCGCGCCACTCGGACAGCCGGCACGCCACCCGCCGCACGGCGGACGCCGCGCACTGCCGCTGCCGCCCAGTTCGCCGTCAGTCGCCCGCCGTCGGCACACTCGCCGTCGACGGGGCCGTTGGCTCGACCGTGGTCGCCCTCTGACTCGGTGCTGGCGCTGCGGTCCACTTACCGAAGGATGTCACGGCCGCTCGCATGGGGCGGATGACCATTGCGCCACTAGTGTCGGCCGGACAGCGACGTCCAGGGGGTTCACAGTGGGTGGCAGCATTCTCGGCAATCGAGTGCTTCGCAAGGAAGATCCGAAGTTCCTCACCACGGGCGGCATGTACGTCGACGACCTGCTCGACGAGCCGCTGCTGAAGGGAGCGCTGCACGTCACGTACGTCCGCTCCACCGTGGCGCACGGGCACCTGCTGTCGATCGACGCGTCCGCCGCCGTCGAGATGCCGGGCGTCGTGGCGGTGCTCACCGCCGACGACCTTGGCCTGACGCCGGTGCCGAGCAACTTCAACCCTGGCGTGGCCCGCTATCTCATGGCCAAGGTGGGCGACAAGGTGCGCTTCGTCGGTGAACCGGTGGCAGTGGTCCTCACCGAAGAGCGCTACCAGGGCGAAGACGCAGCAGAGGCCGTGATCGTCGACTACGACGTGCTGCCCGCTGTCGTCGACATCGAGCAGGCGATGACCTGCGGCACGCTGCTGTACGACACCGCGCCCGCCAATGTCGCGTTCGACACCACCGCCCTCGGCATGCCCGACAACACCGGTACCGACTTCTTCTCGAGCTGCGAAGTGGTCACCGGCCCGCACCGCGTGCTGAACCAGCGGGTCGCGCCATGTCCGCTCGAGGTGCGCGGCTCGGCGGTGGCGTGGGCCGACGGCCGGCTCGTCCAGTGGCTCAGCACCCAGGGCGCGCAGGGCGCCAAGAAGACCATCGCCGACGTCACCGGCGTGGATCCGTCGGTGGTGCGCGTGATCGCACCCGACGTCGGCGGCGGATTCGGCGCCAAGATCAGCTGTGATCCCGAGGAGTCGCTGCTCGGACTCATCTCGAAGAAGGTCGGCCGTCCGCTGCGCTGGCGCGAGACGCGCAGCGAGTCGATGATGGTGATGGGCCACGGCCGCGCCCAGGTGCAGTACCTCACCGTGGGCGGCACGCGCGACGGCAAGGTGACGCACTACCAGCTGCACGTACTGCAGGACTGCGGCTACTTCGCCGAGATGGGCACGATCCTCGCCCCGTTCATGACACGGCCGATGTCGAGCGCTGTGTACGCGATCCCCAACATCGAGTGCCGCACGACGAGCGTGCTCACCAACACCGCCGTCACCACCGCATACCGCGGTGCCGGCCGACCCGAGGCAACGGCTGCTGCCGAGCGCGCCATGGACCTGTTTGCCTCGGCGGTGGGCATGGACCCGGCCGAGGTGCGCCGCGTCAACCTCATCCCGAAGTTCGACCAGCCCACCTCCACCGTGATCGGGCAGACCTACGACGTCGGCGACTACGAGGGAGCGCTCGACAAGGCGCTCGCCACGGCCGGCTACACCGAGCTGCGCGCCGACCAGCGCCGCCGCCGCGAACGCGGCGACGTGGTGCAGCTGGGCATCGGCGTTAGCACCTACGTCGAGATCACCGGCGGCGTGCCACCCTTCGGCGAGCACGCCAAGATCGAAGTGCACGACGACGGCAGCGCCACGGTGTACACCGGCACCTCTCCCCACGGCCAGGGCCACGCCACGGCGTGGGCGATGATCGCCCAGGACCGCCTCGGCATCCCGATGGAGCAGATCACGCTCGTGTGGGGCGACACCGATCTTGTGCCCGAGGGCGGCGGCACCATGGGCTCGCGCTCGCTGCAGCAGGGCGGCACCGCCGTCTACGTCGCATCCGACGAACTGGTCGAGAAAGCACGCAAGCTCGCCGCCCGACTCCTCGAAGCTGCCGATGCCGACGTGGTGCTCGACAAGGACCGCGGCGCCTTCCACGTGCAGGGTGCACCCGCCATCAGCCGGTCATGGGCCGATCTCGCCGTCGCCGCCCACGGCGATCCCGACCTTCCCGAGGGACTCACCCATGCGATGTTCCACCAGGTGAACGGCGCCACATTCCCGTTCGGCGCGCATGTGGCGGTGGTCGAGGTCGACACCGAGACGGGCAAGGTGCGCCACGTGCGGCACATCGCCTGCGACGATGCCGGCCGCGTGCTCAACCCCAATCTGCTCGAGGGCCAGATCCACGGCGGGGTGGCACAGGGCGCTGCGCAGGCACTGCTCGAAGAGGTCCGCTACGACGATGACGGCAACCCGGTCACGTCGAACCTCGCCGACTATGCGTTCATCAGCGCCGCAGAGGTGCCGAATGTCGAGGTGGTGCACATGGAGACGCCCACGTTCATGAACCCGCTCGGCGCCAAGGGCATCGGCGAGAGCGGCACCATCGGCAGCACCCCGGCGGTGCAGTCGGCCGTCATCGACGCCCTCTCCCACCTCGGCGTCACCCACGTCGACATGCCCTGCACACCCGAGCGCGTGTGGCAGGCCATCGGCGCCGCGCGCAACTGAGTCCATCTCCAGTCGGGCCGGTCCATCGGGCCGCAGACGCGCGCCGTCGGTAGATTTCGGCGCATGACCCCCCGTTCCGGCATCGACCGCGCCCGCCTCGCCACACGACACACCGAGGAGGAGCAGCGATTCGTCGACGCCCACCCTCGATCGGCCGAGCGTGCCGCCGAGGCGCGCCGCACACTGCTCGGCGGTGTGCCGATGGCATGGATGACCCGCTGGCCGGGTGCGTTCCCCCTGTTCTTCGACCGCGCCGCCGGCGCACGGTTCACCGACGTCGACGGCATCGAATACGTCGACTTCTGCCTCGGTGACACCGGCGCGATGACAGGACATGCGCTGCCGCACGTGGCAGAGGCGCTGTACGCACAGGCACAGCGCGGCATCACCACCATGCTGCCGAGCACCGACGCCGCATGGGTGGGTGGCGAACTGGCCCGCCGCTTCGGACTGCCGGCGTGGCAGATGGCGATGACCGCCACCGATGCCAACCGCTTCGTGCTGCGCTTCGCCCGCCATCTCACCGGACGCCGCAAGGTGCTGGTGTTCGACTGGTGTTACCACGGCAGTGTCGACGAGACGCTGGTGACACTCGGCGCAGACGGACGTCCGCAGGCCCGCGAGGGCAATATCGGCCCGATGGTCGATCCGGCACTCACCACGGTGGTCGTGCCGTTCAACGATGTCGCCGCGCTCGAGGCCGCCCTTGCCGCTGGTGACATCGCCTGCGTGCTCGCCGAGCCGGCACTCACCAACATCGGCATCGTGCTGCCCGACCCCGGCTACCACGATGCGCTGCGCTCGCTCACCCGCCAGCACGGCACGCTGCTGGTGATCGACGAGACGCACACCATCTGCGCCGGACCCGGCGGCGCCACCCGCGCGTGGGGTCTCGAGCCCGACTTCCTCGTCATCGGCAAGACCATCGGCGGTGGCATGCCCGCCGCCGCGTACGGCTGCACCGCCGGCATCGCCGAGCGCCTCACGGCACTGATCTCCGACAAGAGCGTCGACACGAGCGGCGTCGGCGGCACGCTCACCGGCAACGCCCTCGCACTTGCGGCAGTGCGCGCCACGCTGTCATCGACGCTGCGCGACGACGACTTCGCCGTGATGATCCCGATGGCCACGGCATGGACAGAGGGCGTGCAGTCGACGATCGACGAGTTCGGCCTGCCATGGAACGTCCAGCAGCTCGGCGGCCGCGCCGAGTACTGGTTCTGCCCGCCGCCTCGCGACGGTGCGGCGGCAGCCGCAGCGATCGATGCCGAGCTCGATGCCTTCATGCATCTGTGGGCCATCAACCGCGGCATCCTGCTGACGCCGTTCCACAACATGGCCCTGATGTCGCCGCACCACTCGATGGCCGATATCGACCGGCATTCGCAGGTGTTCCGCGACGCCGTCGTGGCGCTCACCGGCTGAGCGCTCGAATCCAACGGGGACACTGCCCCGATCTGGCACAGTGAGCGGCTGATGACGCTCCGTCCGCCGCCGCTCGCCCAGCAGGTTGCCCTCGTCACCGGCGCGGGCAGCGAGCACGGGATCGGATTCGCCACCGCTCGGGCGCTCGCCGCCCAGGGGGTCACGGTGGTGGTCTCGTCCACCACCGACCGAATCGCCCAGCGCGAGGCACAGCTTCGGGCCGAGTTCGGCGGCGACCACCGCAGCGTTGTCGCCGACCTCACCGAGCACGACGCCGCAGTCCGAGTTGTCGGCACGGCAATCGGCGGGTTCGGCCGTCTTGACATCCTCGTCAACAACGCCGGCATGGTGACGGTGGGCGACGGACACCGCCCCGACGACGGACCGTTCGCCGACGACTCGGCGACGACGATGGGCGATGCCGAGTGGCACCTGAAGATCGAGCGCAACCTCACCACGGCATTCGCCGTCACGCGGGCCGCACTGGGGACCATGGTCGAGCACGGATACGGCCGCGTCGTCAATGTGGCCAGCACGTCGGGACCGGTGCAGGCATTCACCGGCGATGTCGCCTACCACGCCGCGAAGGCCGGGATGGTGGGCCTCACCCGGGCCACCGCGCTCGAGGTGGCGGGACGGGGCATCACCGTGAATGCGATTGCGCCCGGCTGGATCGCCACTGCCTCGCACACCGAGTCCGAGCGTCGGGCGGGCGCAGCGACACCGGTCGGCCGCGCCGGCACGCCCGACGAGGTGGCAGCGGCCGTCGCGTTCCTCGCCTCGCCGGCGGCGAGCTTCATCACCGGGCAGGTGCTCGTGGTCGACGGCGGCAACTCGCTGCCAGAGGACCGCACCTGGGGCATGGACCCGGCCGAATGACGTCGGGCGTCGCAGCGGGCAGCGCGCAGTCGCCCGACCGGAATGCACCGGTCGTGCTCGTCACGGGCGCCTCGGGCGGCATCGGACGCGCAGTCGCGTCGCGGTTCACTGCCGGCGGATGGCGCGTTGCCGGCACCGACATCCACCCCGGACCCGACGACGGTGCGCCGTTCCACATCGTCGCCGACCTTCGATCGGTGGCCGACTGCCGACACGTCGTCGAGCGCACCGTGCAGTGGGGACGGAGGCTCGACGCTGTCGTCAACGCCGCCGGGGTGTGGACCGAGGGTCCGAGTGCGGCCACCACCGAGGCCGAGTTCGACGAGGTGATCGGCGTCAACCTGAAGGGGCTGTACTTCGTCACGTCGGCTGCCATCCCCCACCTCACCGACACGAAGGGCTGCGTGGTGAACATCTCGTCGGATGCCGGTCTTCAGGGCAATGCCGGCGCCGCCGTGTACTGCGCATCGAAGGGCGGCGTGTCGATCCTCACCAAGGCACTTGCACTCGAGCTGGCACCGTCGGGCGTGCGCGTGAACGCGGTGTGCCCCGGCGACGTCGACTCGCCGATGCTGCATCGCCAGGCGGCGGTGTTCGGCTCTGGCAGTCCTGACGCCTACCTGCAGCGACTTCTCGACGGCTACCCGCAGGGTGCCGCCGCGCGCTTCGTGCGCGTCGACGAGGTGGCCGAGCTGGTGTGGTTCCTGTGCCAGCCGTCGGCCGCTCCCGTCACCGGCGCCAACCTGTCGATCGACTTCGGGCTCGCTGCCGGCATCACCTGAGCAGGGCAGCCCGGTCAGCGATCGGCGGTTCGGCAGTCGCGGCAGCGGCCGTGCGCGTCGAACACGTGATGCGTGATCTCGAAGCCGCTCGTCGCCAGCAGTTCTGCCACCTCGCGCTCGATGAGCCGCTCGAGCTCGCCGCTCGGGTCGAAGTCGGCGACGACACCGCACTCGGTGCACACGAGGTGATGGTGGTGGCGGTGCGAGAACGGCTCGGCCAGCTCGAAGCGGTCGCCCGACGCACCGACGGCACCCGCCACCCGTGCCACCACCCCGGCCTCGGCGAGCTCGGCGAGGTTGCGGTAGGCGGTCGAGGTGGGCGCCCCGGAGGCATGGACCACCTCATCGACAGTGAGCGGACGGCCGGCGGCCTCGAGGACCGCCAGCACCGCCCGGCGATGCGGCGTGAGCCGCAGTTCGCGCGGTGCCAGGGCGGTGAGCACGGCTGCGGCGACCGCGGGCGAGAGCGCCGGGCGGGCTGGGCCGGCGGGAGCCGATCGCCGAGTTCGCCGTGTGCCAGCCATGGCCCTCACGATAGGGCGATTCCCATCAAGTGAGAACCACTCCCAGTGATTTGGGAATGATTCTCATCAGACGTAGTGTGGTTGCATGCGCACCCGCCCGACGAATGGGTCTTCACACCGCCGCCTCGTCACCGCACTCGCCGCAGCGTCGATTGCCGCCGTCAGTACCGCCTGCGGCGGCGGCGAGGAGGTCGCAGCGCCCACCTCGATCCGCGTCGCCGCCACGCTGTTTCCTCTCGAGGAGATCGTGCGCGGGGTCGCCGGCGCAGCACTCGGCGACACGGTCACCCTGGTGGAGGTGATCCCGCCCGGCGAGCCGGCGCATGACGCCGAGCCAACAGCACGCCAGTTGGAGGCCCTCGAAGGCGCCGACATCGTGCTGTACCTCGGCGGCGGATTCCAGGCCGACCTCGAGCAGGCGATCGACACGCTCCCCGACGACGTCACTGCCGTCGACCTGCTCGACTCGGTCGAGCTGCTGCCCGTCACCGACGCAGTCGCTGGCGAGGAGGCTGGCGGCGACGACGGACACGGTGACGGACATGACGACGACCATGCGGGCGAGCTCGATCCACATGTCTGGCTCTCCCCCGACCGCATGGCATCGATGGCCGCCGCCGTCGCCAGCGTCATCGAACAGCGGCTCACCGCTGCCGGTCTCGGCGCCGCTGTCGACGCAGTCCGTGCCGGACTCGGCGACTTCGCCGCCGAGATGAGCGGCCTCGACACCGAGTTCTCCAGCGGACTGGCGCTCTGCGAATCGAGCCTCGTCGTCACCGCTCACCGCGCCTTCGCCTACCTCGCCGCATCCTTCGGCCTTGCGCAGGCCTCGATCGCCGGCATCTCCCCCAGTGACGAGCCCTCGGCAGCAACACTTCGCGACATCGCCGCCTACGCCCAGGCCAACGGCGTCACGACGATCTTCTTCGAGGAGAGCCTGCCCAACGACCTCTCGCGCACGGTCGCCGACGAGATCGGCGCGTCCGTAGCCGTGCTCGATCCGCTCGAGTCGCCGTCGCGCGCACAGCGCGAGGCCGGCGCCACGTACTCGTCGATCATGCGCGACAACCTCGCCGCGCTCCGCGAAGGGCTCCGCTGCGCATGAGCATCCTGCACCGCCACTCGCCTCGCCGAGGACAGCCCGCCACCGACTCTGACCGCACCGGCCCGGTGCTCGAGGTCGAGCGCCTCGGCGTGCGCTACGCAGAGCGGCAGGCACTGCACGACGTCACCTTCGCCGTCGGGCGCGGCGAACTGCTCGCCGTGGTCGGACCGAACGGTGCCGGCAAGAGCTCGCTGTTCAAGGCGATCTGCGGTCTTGTCAACCACGACGGAATCGTCGAGGTGAACGGTGTCCACTGCCACGACCGCACCGACCGGATGGACATCGCCTACATCCCCCAGCGCTCCGATCACGACCTCGCCTTCCCGATCACCGTGCTCGAACTCGTGCTGGCCGGCCGTCGCCGCTTCCGACGCTGGTGGCAGCCCCCGTCAACCGACGACCGCGCCGGCGCACTCGACGCGCTGCGCCGAGTGCGCCTCGCCGACGCCGGCGACCGTCCGCTCGGCGAGCTCTCCGGCGGCCAGCTGCAGCGCGCCTTCCTGGCCCGCGCCCTCGCTCAGGAGGCATCGGTGGTCTTGCTCGACGAGGCCCTCGGCGGGGTCGACCAGCCCACCACGGAAGAGCTGTTCGACCTGTTCCGCACGCTCGCCGCCGACGGCACCACGCTGCTGGTCTCCACCCACGACCTCGCGCTCGCACGGCGGCGGTTCGATCGCTGCCTTGCCGTCAACGGCACGCTGCGCGCCGACGGCGACCCCTCCGACGTGCTCTCGGTCGACGCTCTCGAGACCATCTTCGGATCAGGCATACCCGGCAGCGCCGATCCCGCTGGCCAACTCGACTCGCAGACGGAGGGCAGCAGTGCAGTGGCTGACTGATCCATTCCAGCTCGAGGCGATGCAGCGCGCCCTCGTGGCGGCCGTCATCATCGGCATCGTTGCGCCGGTCGTCGGCACATGGGTAGTGCTGCGACGCATGGCCAACCTCGGCGATGCCATGGCACACGGCACCCTCGCCGGCGTCGGCATCGCCTACGCAGCAGGTGCGAGCATCCTCATCGGCGCGATCGGCGCCGGACTGCTCATCGCCATCCTCCTGCTTGCCTTCTCATCGAACAGGCGGCTGGGCCAGGAAACCGTGGTCACCGTCACCGGCACCACGTTCTTCGCCCTCGGCGTCGTGGTGATCAGCCGGCTCGACACCGGCGTCGAGCTCACCCACTTCCTGTTCGGGCGGGTGCTCACCGTCACGTGGCCCGACGTGTGGCTGAGCCTCGCCCTCGGCGGTGCGGCCGTTGCGGTCGTGCTCGCCCTGTTCGGCGAGTTGCGGCTCGCCACGTTCGACCACGTGCAGGCCGAACAGGTCGGCGTCCGGGTCGAGCTCGTACAGGCCGTGCTCATCGTGCTCCTTGCCGTGGTCGTGGTGGTGAGCCTGCGCACCGTCGGCACGGTGATGTCGGTGACGATGCTGGTCACCCCGGCAGCCACCGCCCGCCTTCTCGCACGCACGCTCCGGCAGATGACGGTGATCGGCGTGGCCGTCGGGGTGTCCGTCGGCGTCGCCGGCCTGATCGCGAGCTATCACCTCGGCTCGGCGCCCGGCGCCACCATCGCCCTCGCTGCAGCGGCTGTGTTCGCCGTGGTGTTCGCCGCCACCCTTCCCCGGCGCATGCCCCACCATCACCGTCCGCTCGCCTAGCACCCGCTGGCGGAGCACCGGCCACCCGGCCGTTTTCGGGCACCTCCGATTTGGTGCATGATGGGCACCTGCCGACCCGAGGGGTTCGGCTCACCCGACGAGATCTGGGGGATCACACGTGAAGATTCGTGTCACCGTCAACGGCACCGTCCACGAGAGCGAGGTCGAGCCGCGCACGCTGCTCGTCCACTACGTCCGCGAGGTCGTCGGCCTCACCGGCACCAACATCGGATGCGACACCTCGTCGTGCGGCGCCTGCACGCTGCACCTCGACGGCGAGGCAGTGAAGAGCTGCACGATGCTCGCCGTGCAGGCCGACGGCGCATCGATCACCACCATCGAAGGACTCGCCAAGGGAGGCGAGATGCACCCGATGCAGAAGGCCTTCATGGAGAACCACGGCCTGCAGTGCGGCTACTGCACCCCTGGCATGGTGATGGCCGCCACCAGCCTGCTGCAGGAGAACCCGAACCCCACCGAGGAAGAGGTGCGCATCGGGCTCGAGGGCAACCTGTGCCGCTGCACCGGCTACCACAACATCGTGAAGTCGGTGCTCGCCTGCGCCGCCGCCAAGTGATCCGCCGAGCCGCGGCGTCACCGAACTCACCCGACAACCACATCCGTCACATCGTTCAACTGGTACTGGGGGTACCCGAATGACTGTCACCGACGACCGTCCCACTGCCGTGCTGGGGAGCCGGCTGCTGCGGAAGGAAGACCCTGCACTGCTCACCGGCGAGGCAAAGTTCGCCAACGACCTCAACATCCCGGGCGCACTGCACCTCGCGCTCGTGCGCAGTCCGTATGCGCACGCCCACATCAAGAAGGTCGACACCTCGGCAGCGACTGCGTCGCCCGGCGTGGTCGCCGTCTACACCGGCGCCGAGGCCCAGTCGCTGTGGGCATCGCCGATGCCGAGCGCATGGCCCGTCACCGCCGACATGAAGAACCCTCCGCACTATCCACTGGCGGTCGGCAAGGTCAACTACGTCGGCGACGCTGTCGCCTGCGTGCTCGCCAACAGCGAGACCGCAGCGCGCGACGCAGCAGAGCTGGTCGACGTCGACTACGAGCCGCTCCCGGCGGTGGTCGACCTCGAGGACGCACTCAGCGACCGCGTGGTCATCCACGCCGATGCCGGCACCAACAAGTGCTACACGTGGGACCTCAAGATCGAGGGCACGCCCGGCCAGGTCGATGAGGCGTTCAAGAGCGCCGCCTACACGGTGAAGGGCCGCTACGTCCAGCAGCGTCTCATTCCGGCAGCGATGGAGCCCCGTGCGCTCGTTGCCGTGCCGCAGCCCTTCGGCGGCGACATCACGCTGTACAGCGCCACCCAGATCCCTCACATCCTGAAGGTGATGGTGTCGCTCACGCTCGGCATCCCCGAGCACCAGATGCGCGTCGTCGCCCCGGCCGTCGGCGGCGGATTTGGCAGCAAGCTCGATGTCTACGCCGAGGAACTGCTCGCCGTCGCGCTCGCCCGCAAGCACGGCACCCCGGTGCGCTGGAACGAGACCCGCAGCGAGGCTGCAGTCGCCACCATCCAGGGCCGCGGCCAGATCCAGCACGTCGAACTCGCCGCCGATGCCAGCGGCAAGCTCACCGCAGTCCGCATCCGGCTGCTTGCCGACATGGGCGGCTATCTGCAGCTCATCACGCCTGGCATCCCGCTGCTGGGCGCCTTCCTGTACGCCGGTGTCTACGACCTGCCGCACGCCTACGACTTCAGCTGCACCGGCGTGTTCACCAACCTCACGCCCACCGACGCCTATCGCGGCGCCGGGCGCCCCGAGGCCACGTACGCCATCGAGCGCGCCATGGACCAGCTCGCCGACGAGATGGGCATCGACCCGATGGAGCTGCGCAAGCGCAACTTCATCGCCAAGGAGCAGTTCCCGTACACCGCGTTCACCGGCCTCGTCTACGACTCGGGCGACCACCTCGCCGCTGCCGAGAAGGCCGCTGCGCTTGCCGACTACGACGGCGTGCGCGCCCGCCAGAAGACGCAGAACGTGCCCGGCGCGAAGAAACTGCTCGGCATCGGCCAGGCGAGCTACTTCGAGATGTGCGGCCTCGCCCCGTCGCGCGTGCTTGCCTCGCTCAACTACGGCGCCGGCGGCTGGGAAGCCGCCACCGTGCGCGTGCTCCCCACCAACAAGGTGCAGGTGGTCACCGGCACCTCGCCCCACGGCCAGGGACACGAGACGGCGTGGAGCATGATCGTCGCCGAGAAGCTCGGCGTGCCGGTCGAAGATGTCGACGTCCTCCACAGCGACACCGCCATCTCGCCACTCGGGCTCGACACCTACGGGTCGCGCTCGCTGCCGGTCGGCGGCGTGGCGATCGCTATGTCGTGCGACAAGATCATCGAGAAGGCCAAGCGCATCGCCGCACACCAGCTCGAGGCCAACGAGGACGACATCGAGTTCGCTGGCGGCACGTTCAGCGTGAAGGGCTCTCCCGACAAGGTGCTGCCGCTCGCTGCGGTCGCCTTCGCAGCGTTCACGGCACACAACCTGCCCGACGGCCTCGAGCCCAACCTCGAGGCACACACCACCTACGACCCGCCGAACTTCTCATGGCCGTTCGGCACGCACATCTGCACGGTCGAGGTCGATGTCGAGACCGGCAAGGTCGACGTGCTGCAGTACGTCGCCGTCGACGACTGCGGCAACCAGGTGAACCCGCTCATCGTCGAGGGCCAGGTGCACGGAGGCGTGGTGCAGGGCCTCGCCCAGGCGCTCTACGAGGACGCCGTGTACGACAGCGACGGCAACATGCGCACCGCCACGCTCGCCGAATACCTCGTGCCAGCGGCCAGCGACGTGCCGAGCCTCACGCTCGGCCACACCGTGACCCCATCGCCCACCAATCAGCTGGGCGTGAAGGGCATCGGCGAGGCCGGCACCATCGGCGCCGCACCCACGGTCATCAATGCCATCGTCGACGCGCTCAGCTCGCTTGGCGTGCGCGACATCTCGATGCCCGCCAGTCCGCAGACCGTCTGGAACGCAATCCGCAACGCACAAGGAGCCAGCAAGTGATCCCCGCAGCATTCGACTACGTCCGTGCCAGCTCCGCCGCCGAGGCGGTGTCGCTCATCGGCCAGCACGGCGACGACGCCAAGTTCCTCGCCGGCGGCCACAGTCTGCTGCCGCTCATGCGGCTGCGCCTCGCCCAGCCGAGCGTGCTCGTCGACATCGGCCGCGTGAAGGACCTCAGCTACATCCGCGACGCCGGCGACCACATCGCCATCGGCGCTCTCACACGGCACATGGACGTCGAGAAGAGCCCGGTGCTCGCGCAGCACGCTCCGCTGCTGGCGCACGCCGCTGGCCACGTGGGCGACCCGCAGGTGCGCCACCGCGGCACCATCGGCGGCAGCATTGCCCACGCCGACCCGGCGAGCGACCTGCCGGCCACCACCCTCGCACTCGGTGCCACCTACGTGGCACAGGGCCCGAAGGGCACCCGCGAGATCGCCGCAGCCGACTTCTACAAGGGCTTCCTGCAGTCGGCGCTCGCCGCCGACGAGATGCTCACCGAGATCCGGGTGCCGAAGATGCAGGGTGCGGGCTGGAGCTTCCAGAAGTTCAACCGCCGCGCCCAGGACTGGGCCATCGTCGGTGTCGCTGCGTGGCGTCGCAACGGGTCGAGCGGCGTCGCCCTCGTCAACATGGGCAGCACGCCTGTGCTGGCGGCGAGCGTGTCGAAGGCCCTGTCGTCGGGTGCGTCGGTGGCCGATGCCGCCGAACTCGCCGCCGCAGAGGCCGAGCCGCAGAACGACCTCAACGCCAGCCCCGACTACCGCCGCCATCTGGCGAAGGTGCTGGTGCGCCGCGCCCTCGAGGAATCCTCGAAGTAGCCGGCGGCGCAGCAGCGCCACCTCTGAACGTGGGATCGCAGCGGCCCGCACCCGAGCGGTGCGGGCCGCTGCGCGTCACATCCCATGCCACGGTGCGGCATGCCGCAGTAGGGCACGGGTAGCCTCACGGTCGAACGGTGGTGAGAACCATGTCGGTTGTACCCGACGACGAATCGATCCAAGAGTTCCATCTCGATGCGATCGCCGATGCCGATCCGTATCCGTACTGGTACGACGACGCTGACGAGCCAGACAGCAACCCCACGCTGGTGCGCACCGAAAGCTGCGACCTGTGCGTGGTGGGCGGCGGCTACAACGGCCTCTGGACAGCGATCATCGCCAAGGAGCGCGACCCAAACCGCGACGTCGTGCTGATCGACGCCCACGAGGTGGGCTCGGCAGCGAGTGGCCGCAACGGCGGCTTCATGGAAGCCAGCCTCACCCACGGCATCGCCAACGGGCAGGAGCGCTTCCCCAACGAGCTTCCCGTGCTCGAGGAACTCGGCCTCGCGAACCTCAACGAGATCGAAGCCGCAATCCACCGCTACGGCATCGACTGCGACTACGAGCGGACCGGCGTCATCGACGTCGCCACGAAGTTCCACTCCCCCTCGTACCTCGACGAGCTCCGCGACGACTTCAGCCAACTGCGCGCCCTCGGCCAGCGAGTCGAATGGCTCGACGAATCGGCGATGCGCGCACAGGTGAACTCGCCGTCGTACACGGGCGGGCTGTGGCGCAAGGACCGCGCCGCGATGGTCGACCCAGCCCGTCTCGCGTGGGGACTGAAGGCGGCGGCGATGTCGCTCGGCGTGCGCATTTACGAGGACACCAAGGCCACGCGCATCGAACGCGACGGTGTCGGCGTGCTGGTCGAGACCCCGCTCGGTCGGATCAGGGCCGGCAAGGTGGCGCTCGCCACCAATGCCGCCAAGCCGCTGCTGCGCCGCGTCAGCCACTACATCGCGCCGATCTACGACTACTGCATGGTCACCGAGCCGCTCAGCAACGCACAGCTCGCCGACCTCGGCTGGTCGAACCGCCAGGGCCTCAGCGACATCGGCAACCAGTTCCACTACTACCGGCTCACTGCCGACAACCGCATCCTGTGGGGCGGCTTCGACGCCGTGTACTACTGGCGCGGCAAGATGAGCGTCGACCTCGAGAGTCGGCCCGAGACGTGGGCGAAGCTCAGCAAGAACTTCTTCGACACATTCCCCCAACTCGAGGGGCTGAAGTTCAGCCACACGTGGGGCGGCGCGATCGACACCTGCAGCCGCTTCTGCGTGTTCTGGGGCCGGGGACTGCAGGGCCGGGTGGCGTATTCCGTCGGGTACACCGGCCTCGGCGTCGGCAGCACCCGGTTCGGCGCCGAGGTGATGCTCGACATCCTCGACGGCAAGCGGTCGCGAGCCACCGAGACCGACTTCGTGAAGAGCAAGCCGATCCCCTTCCCGCCAGAGCCATTCCGCTTCATCGGCATCCAGACCACCCGCTGGTCGCTCGACCGCGAGGACCGCACCGGCCACCGCAACATCTGGCTGCGCACGCTCGACCGCCTCGGCCTCGGCTTCGACAGCTGACCGCAGCACCAGGGCTCGCCGCTCGACGCGCATCGACGGGGTGCCCATGGCATCCTGTGGGCATGGCGACCCACGGGTGCTGGCTGGTGAGCAACGGCCACGTGCTGGCCAGTGCCGAGGAGGCCGCCACCCGCGCCGACCGGCGCCGAGGCCTGCTGCGCCGCGACGGCATCGACGGCGCGCTGGTGATCCCCCGCTGCCGATGGGTCCACACCGTGGGCATGCGCTTCGCCCTCGACGTCGCCCACCTCGACGAGGCTGGCAACGTGCTGCGCACCGTGCGAATGGCACCCAACCGGCTCGGTGCCCCGATGCTGCACGCCCACACCGTGGTGGAGGCAGAGGCCGGCGCGTTCGCCCGATGGGGGCTGCGCGTCGGCGACGTCATCGAGGTGCGCCGGTGAGCCAGCCATCGCAGCCTGCCGGATGCCTCGTGCTCGTCAGCACGCCGCTCGGAAACCTCGGCGACCTGTCCCCCCGAGCCGTCGCGACGCTGCAGCGCTGTGCCCTCATCTGCTGCGAGGACACGCGGCACAGCGGCAAGCTGCTCGCCCATGCCGGCGTGGCCGGAGTGAGACTGGCGGTCGCCAACGAGCACACCGAGCACGAACGGGCATCCGAGGTGCTGCGCGTACTCGGTGATGGGCACGACGTCGCCGTCGTCACCGACGCAGGCACGCCGGGCATCAGCGACCCGGGCATGCGCCTCGTGCGCGCTGCCATCGATGCCGGATTCGCCGTCTCGGCCGTGCCCGGCCCGGCCGCACTCGTGATGGCACTCGTCGTGAGCGGCCTCGACACCTCGCGCTTTGCCTTCGAGGGCTTCCTGCCGAGATCAGGCAGCGACCGCTCCGGACGCATCGCCGAGATCGCCGCCGAGCAGCGCACCGTGGTGCTGTACGAGGCACCGCACCGCATCGAGCGCACCATCGCCGACCTCTGCAGCGCCTGCGGCGACGCTCGCCGCGTGGCGCTGGCCCGCGAGCTCACCAAGCTGCATGAGGAGGTGTGGCGCGGCACGCTCGGCGCCGCCGTCGAGCATCTCGCCCACAGCGGCACCCGCGGCGAATATGTGGTGGTGCTCGAGGGCGCCCCGGCATCTGCTCCCGTCGACGACGACGCCATCGTGGCGGCACTGCGCGACGAGTTGCACGCCGGCGCCGACCGGCGCACTGCGATAGCGACTGTCATGTCATCCACGGGCGCCTCGAAGCGACGGGTCTACGATCTTGCTCTCACCCTGCCCCGCCCCGGAGCCGACACCGCATGAACGATTCGCCCGACCGTTCGCCGCTCGATGCCGACGTGCTGCGCCGCGACGGCGACGACATGTCGGCCGACCCCGAACTCGACGGCGCCGGTGCCACAGTCGCCGGCCGGGTGTACTCCACCGGCCCCAGCGCCGCATTCTTCGACCTCGACCGCACGCTCATCAGCGGATCGAGCGCCTTCACGCTGGCGATCGCCGCATGGCGCGCCAAGCTCGTACCCAGCCGGCAGTTCGCCAAGGATGCCCTCGAGGCGCTGCGGTTCCGCATGTCGGGTGCCAGCGACGACACATCACACGGGGTGCGCGACCGCATCCTCGGCGCCGTCTCGGGCCAGCGCGTCGACGACCTCGTGGCGCTCAACGCCGACATCATCCCTGCGCTGCTCGAGTCGGTGCGCCCCGAGTCGCGGCGGCTCGTCGAGCAGCACCGTCAGGCCGGCCGTGCCACCTACATCGTGTCGGCATCGCCGATCGAACTCGTCGAGCCGCTGGCCACAGCACTCGGCATGACCGCCGGCATCGGCACACGCAGTGAGATTGTCGACGGTGTCTACACCGGGGCCCTCGTCGGGCCGTTCTGCTACGGGCACGGCAAGGTCGAGGCGATCCGTGAGCTCGCTCGCTGGGAGGGACTCGACCTCGCACAGTGCTACGCATACAGCGACTCGGCGAGCGACCTGCCGATGCTCGAGGCCGTCGGGCATCCCGTCGCCGTCAACCCCGACCAGCGCCTCGAGCGCGTGGCAGGCTCGCGCGGCTGGCCGGTCGTGGAATTCAGTCAGCGCACCAAGGCGGTGGTGCGCCGCAGCGCGCAGGTGGCTGCCGGCATGTCGCTGTTCGCCGCCGGCATCGCCGCCGGCATGCGCTACGCCCGCGCCCACTCCTGAGCAGCGCCGTCGCCCGAGCTCGACACACGCCCCTCGCGGGCGAGGCGGTCGAGATGGCGGCGGATCGTGTACCGCTCGGCCGACTCGCCGAACACCGGCGGACGCGTGCCGGGCCGGTAGAGGATCCCGACACCCACCAGGTCGTCGAACGTGCGCGGCTCGCCGAGCAGGTCGAGCAGCGCCGACGAGCGACGCTCGATCACCGCTGCGTAGGAGTCGATGGCAGCAGCGAACGACTCGTGGCCGTCGACGACCGCCTTGTGGTGGAACGTGACGTAATGGCGTGCTTCGATGGTTCGAACAGCGTGCAGCGTCGACTCGAAGTCGTCGAGGTCGCTGTAGGCATCGCCGTAGTACGGCCCGAAGGTGCTGAGGTCGATGTCGCCCGTCACCAGCACGCCGTCGGGCTCGATGAGGAACACCGTGTGCCCTCGTGTGTGGCCCGGTGCGTGCACGGCACGCACCGTGACGCCGCCGAGATCAAGCACGGAATCGGCAGCGAATCCCTGTGCCCCTGGCCATCCGTCGTAGTGGAATCGCTCGGCCACGATCGCATCCATCGCCGGCCAGTCGGCCTCGGGCATTCCGTACATGCGCATCAGTTCGGTGCGGTCGCGCAGGGCGGGGGCGTCGGCCTCGTGCACCATGAGCGAGCGGTGTGCCACCGCCGACACACCGGCCACGTGATCCTCATGGGCGTGGGTGAGCGCCACGATGTCGACGTCGAGCGCCGCCGAGCGTGCCGACAGTGCCGGGTCGATCGCCATCGTCGACTCGGTCCCGCAGACCAGCACGGTGTTGCCGTCGGGGTACTTGCCCTGCTCGTGCCCGAAAAGCACCGAGACGTGCGGGCCGAGCTCTCGTCGCTGCTCCACGCCGTCGACCCTAGCCAGACCGCCGACTGGTGCGGGATGCCGCAGGCGGCGCGTAGGCTTGCCGCCGTGAGCTGCTCGTCGTCCCGCCGAATGCGCACCGGTGCCTGACCGCACCGACGACCGCCATTCCGACCGACCGCACACTCAAGGGGACGCCACCGTCATGAGCCGCTTCTACATCACTACCCCGATCTACTACGTCACCGCCCAGCCGCATCTCGGCCACGCCTACTCGACCATCGTCGCCGACGCTCTCGCCCGCTGGCACCGCCTGCTCGGCGACGACGTCCACTTCCTCACCGGCACCGACGAGCACGGCCAGAAGGTCCACGACTACGCCGAGCAGGCGGGCAAGTCGCCCCAGGAGTTCGTCGACGGCATCGCTCCGCTCTACGCGCAGGCGTGGCACCGCCTCGACATCACCAACGACGACTTCATCCGCACCACCGAGCAGCGCCACAAGATCGGCGTGGCCGAGCTGCTGCAGCGCTGCTATGACGCCGGCGACATCGAACTCGACGTCTACAAGGGCAAGTACTGCGTCGCCTGCGAGGAGTACTACACCGACGACGAGCTCGACGACGGTGACCTGTGCCGCATCCACCGGCGCAAGGTCGAGTACTACGAGGAGGAGAACTACTTCTTCCGCCTCAGTCGCTTCCAGCAGCGCCTGCTCGACTGGTACGCCGCGCATCCCGGTGCCATCAAGCCCGAGTTCCGCGGCAACGAGGCACTGGGCCTCATCCGCGGCGGCCTGCGCGACTTCTCGGTCAGCCGTACGAGCCTCACGTGGGGAATTCCCCTGCCGTGGGACCAGCGCCATGTCGCCTACGTGTGGTTCGACGCGCTCGCCAACTACATCACGGCCATCGGCTACGGCACCGACCGCGAGCGGTTCGGCGAGTGGTGGCCGGGCATCCACCTGATCGGCAAGGACATCATCCGCCACCACTGCGTGTACTGGCCGGCGATGCTGATGAGCGCCGGACTCGAACCGCCCGCCGGCTGGGCGGTCGGCGGATGGCTGCTCGTCGGCGGCGAGAAGATGAGCAAGACCCAGGGCAATGTGGTGAACCCACTCGACCTCGTCGACGATGTCGGCGTCGACGGATTCCGCTACTACGTGCTTGCCGAGACTGCGTACGGGCAGGATGGCGACTTCACGTACGAGGGTCTCCTCACCCGCTACAACTCCGACCTCGCCAACAACCTCGGCAACCTCGCAGCTCGCGTCGCCACGGTCGTGGGCAAGAAGTGCGGCGGCATCGGGCCGGCTCCGTCGCCCGACTCGCCGCTCGCCGCCGTGGCAGCCGAGCAGTACGCCGCCGTTGCCGCCGCATGGGACGACATGCAGCCCAGCCGCGCGCTCGACGCCACATGGCAGGTCATCCGCGCCGCCAACGCATATCTCGAGGCGAACGAGCCATGGAAGGCAGAGCCCGGCCCGGCAGTCGACCGCGTGATGGGCGACGCGCTCGAGGTGCTGCGCATCGTCGCCGTCCTGGCATCGCCGGCCGTGCCACGCGCTGCGCAGGCGGTGTGGGAGCGCATCGGCATGACGGGTCGCGTCATCGACCAGCGGCTGCCCAGCGCAGCGGCGTGGGGCGGCTACCCAGGCGGCGCTC
>JBEGVK010000197.1:0-3635 GCA_041178405.1 Actinomycetota bacterium
GACTTCCGGGCCTTCGAGCTGATCGGATGGCGCATCTCGACAGCGGCGGTCGTGATGGCGCTCGTGCTCACCGTGCAGCGACGGTGGGCCGGCATCCGCTCGGCTGTCGGCAGCAGACGACTCTTCGGTGTCATCGCTTTCGCCGCAGTCCTGCTCACCGTCAACTGGACGTCGTACGTGTGGGCGGTCGTCGACGGCCATGTGCTCGAGACGGCCCTCGGCTATTTCATCGCACCACTCGGCACAGTGGCCGTGGGGGTCGTCGTGCTCGGCGAGCGCCTGCGGACGGCACAGTGGGTTGCCATTGCGTTCGCCATCGCGTCGGTGGCGGTGCTCACTGTCTCGTATGGGGCAGTTCCGTGGCTGGCCCTCGTCATCGCAGTGTCATGGATCATCTACGGCTATCTGAAGAAGCGGCTGGCGATGGCGCCCGTCGACGGACTCGCCGTCGAGACCTTCCTCCTCGCCGTGCCAGCGATCGTGCTGGCCATTGCACTGTCCGGCGATCCGGCGAGCGTCGTCAACTCGGCATCGTCCGGCGAGTTGGTGCTCGTCGCGTGCACCGGACTCGCCACGGTGGCACCACTGCTGCTCTTTGCGCACTCGTCGCAGCGCGTGCCGCTCACGGTGATCGGCCCGATGCAGTACATCGTGCCGTCGATGAACTTCCTGCTGGGCTGGCTCGTCTACGGCGAGGACCTCCCAACATCGCGGTTCATCGGCTTCGCACTCGTGTGGGCCGGCCTGGGCCTGCTGACCGCCGACAGCGCACGACGCGCCCTCGGCGCTCGCGCTGCGCGCGGCACTTGAGCGCCGACGCGAAAGGGCCCGCCCCAGCGGGGCGGGCCCTTCTCGCATCAACTGGGCGGCATGCCGCCCGGAACGTCAGCTCTCGAACTCGGTGATGAGATCGCTGACATCGACGAATGTGGCAGACGCCGCGTTGTACTGGCGGACCACGAGACTCTCGGCGAGGAAGGCATCCTCGGCACCGTTCATCTTGTAGGCGACGCCGGGCACGCCGAGCATCGGCGTGTGCTCGAAGTTGCGGGCCGCGTTGATGATCGATGCACGGGTGAGGCCCTCAGGCGATGCTGCTGCCTTCACCAGGATGGCGACCACCACCTCGGCGGTCGTCCACCCCGCTGACGCAGTCGCAGCGATGTCGGCCTTGCCGAGGCTCTCCATGAAGGCGAGGTACTCGGCAACCGGCGCCAGCGACGCGTTGGCGGGATCGACGACGTCGACCAGGTTGTTCGACGTGTAGAGGCCATCGGCGGCAGGCCCGGCGAGGGCGAGGATGAGGCTGCTTGCGCAGGTGTTGGTGACGAACACTGCGGGGTTCCACCCGGGGTTCGCCGCCTTCTGATTGGCGACCTCGGTGAGGAACGTGACGCACTGGGCGCCCAGCGGCACGGCGAGGATCACATCAGGCTTCGCAGCGGCGATGTTGGTGATCTGTGCAGTGGGCGGTGCCTGGTCGGTTGCCTCGATCGTCTGGTCCTCGACCTCGGTGAAATTGAACTCGGACGCCAGCTCGCGGAACGTGTCGACGTAGAACTGACCGAACTCGTTGTTCACGTGGAAGAGGGCGACAGAGGCGCCATCGGGGTACAGCTCAGCGATCTGCTTGGCGTAGACCCGCGTCTCGACGTCGTACGGCGAGAGCTGACCCGTGGTCCACGGGTAGTTCTCGACATCGCCCCAGGTCGGTGCACCGGTGAGGGCGGCGAGCTGCGGGATGCAGTTGTCGTTCAGGGTGTCGCGCACAGCGAGGTTGTTGGCCGTGCCGATGATGCCGCCGAAGATGTTGGCGCCGTCGGCGATGAGCTTGTCGACGGCACCAGGCGTGAGCTCAGCGTTGTACTGGTCGTCTTCGATGGCGACTTCGATCGTGACGCCGGGAAGGAGGCCCTTCTCGTTGGCATACGCGATGTAGGCCTCGAAGCCATCCTTCACCGGCGCGAATGCCGCTGCGGCGGCGCCGCCGGTGAGCGGCATCGCCGAGCCGATCTTGATGGTGCCCTCGATGGGCGCCGTGGCCGCAGCCTCGTCGACGCAGAGCGAGGTGTCGACGGCCCAGCCCGTGGCTGGCGCCTCGGTGGTGGCCGTTGTGTCGCCCGACATCGTGTCGGCCGTGGTGGTGGCGGTGTCGCCGCCGGTGGTGTCGGTGCTCGTCTCGTCGCCGCCGCCGCACGCAGCGAGCGCCAGCGAGGCTGCAGCGACGAACGCTGCGAGCGTCCGTGAACGCGTGGTCATTGAGGCTCCCCCTCGGAGTTGTGGGTGGGTCACCGGTCGGCGGGCGCCGCCGGTGTCATCGCAGCGCCGATGCGTCCCGCAGGGCGGGGCACGACGCGGACGACACGGGGAAGATACTGCCTCCACACCCCTGCGAGCCCTCTCGGAGCGGCAAACATCAGCAGGATCAGCACGATGGCGAAGATTCCGTCGGCTGGCGGGATCTCCGACCAGGCGAAGAACGGCCGCAGGAGGCCGGGAATGGCATCGTCGTTCGCCCACTCACCGGTGCGATCCGTGACGAAGACGTAGAGCAGGGCACCGAGAATCGGCCCCCACAGCGACCCGGCGCCGCCGATCACCATGACGATGAGGAACGTGATCGCGCCACGCACCGTGAGGCTGAGAATGCCCTCCGGGCTGATGCTCCCGGTGCGGATGGCCACGACGCAGCCGGGAAGGGCGCACAGGCCCGCCGAGATGCCGAACACGAAGGCCTTCGTCGCCACGAGGTTGACACCCATCACGGCGGCCGCTGTCTCGTTGTCGCGGATGGCGACGAGCGACCGGCCGGCGCGACTCTTCACGACGCCGCGGCAGGCGAGGTAGACGATGATGACGACTCCGATGGCGATCCAGTACCAGAAGGCACCCTTGGCCTCCGGACGGCGGAGGTCGCCGAAGGGATCCCAGCCGAAGATCTCGAAGTACTGCATCTTGCCGCGCTGCTCGAGGCCGATATCGAAGCCCGTGGTGTCGACGGCGCTGTCCTTCGACGGAAGTCCCGCTCCTCCACCGGTAAGCCACGCCAGCTTCTTCCAGGTGAGCAGCGTCGGGAACACCAGCCCGAGCGCAAGCGTGACGAGCGCGAGGTAGACGCCCTTGATGCGCGACGCCGGGAACGACACCAGAACGCCGATGACGAACGCCACGGCGAAGGCAACAGGGAACGTGAGCCACGGACTCCACCCCCAGCGCGACACGAGGATGCCGGTGGTGTAGGCGCCGATGCCGAGAAAGGCGCTGTGGCCGATCGAGATCTGACCCGTGTAGCCGAGCACCAGATTCAGTGCCATGGCGGCGCACATCAGCGTGAGCGCCTCGGTGGTGGTGCTGATGAGACCGGCATCACCGCGTACCGGCACCCAGAGCACGACACCGGCGACCAGCAGCGTCACGACGACGCGGATCGCCCAGTTGGCGGCACTGCCCTCGCGGATAGTGACGAGCGGCTTGGACAGGCTCATACCCGCTCCACCTTCGCCGTGCCGAACAGGCCGGAGGGGCGCACGAGGAGCACGACCACGATAACGAGGAAGGCGACACCGAGCTTCAGTTCCTGGCCGATCCACTCCTGGGCATATCCCTGGGCGAGGTTCTCGACGACACCGATGATG
>JBEGVK010000198.1:0-4070 GCA_041178405.1 Actinomycetota bacterium
ACCCGACGCGGCACTCGCCGGGATTCGCCGGCTACGGATTCGGCGTCGAGGCACGCCAGAGCGACGGCTTCCTGCTGCGCGGGCACCGCGGGCACTGGGGTGCATGGATGCACATCGACCCGGTCAGCGGCCTCACTGTCACCGGCACGATCAACCAGGCCGAACGACGCCCTGACCGGATCGTGCAGGCAGTCACCGCTGCGGTGCGGTCCAGTGGCCTGGCAGATGGCGGTGGCGACATCGACTGGCGCACGCTGCGGGGTGTCCGATGAGCCACGACGATCGCCGGGCACGCGTCGAACATGGCCTGCGCGCCCTCGTGCAGGTGTCGAACCGACCTCTCGAGCAGTTCTCGCTCGTCGAGCGAATGGAGCGCTACGGCGTCCCCGGCGCCAGCATCGCCGTCGTCGACGACGGTGAGGTGGCATGGTCTGCGGGCTACGGCAGCATCAGCCGCGGCTCGTCGCCGGTGCACGCAGACACGCTGTTCCAGGCTGCGTCGGTCAGCAAGGCGGTCGCTGCTGTCGGCGTGCTGGCCCTCGTCGAGCGTGGTGTCATCGATCTCGACGCCGATGTCAACTCGATGCTGCGCTCGTGGCGGCTGCCCGAGTCGGCGCACACCGACGGTTCGCCCGTCACGGTCCGGCACCTGCTGTGCCATCGGGCGGGGCTGACGGTGCCCGGCTTCCCCGGCTACACCGACGATGCGGCGTCGGACGGCAGCGTGCCCGATGCCGTCGGCGTGCTCGACGGACGCGGCAACACGCCGGCTGTCGAGTCGTTCGCGGTGCCGGGCACCGTGTCGCAGTACTCGGGCGGCGGGTCGACGATCGTGCAGGTGCTGGTGGGCGATGTCACGGGGCGCCCATTCGCTGAGGTGATGCACGAGCTCGTGCTCGGACCGCTCGGCATGGAAGAGAGCGCGTACGTCCAGCCACTGCCCGAAGCCCGTCGGCATCGGGCGGCGATCGGCCACGGTGCCACTGGCGCGCCGGTGCCGGGCGGCGCGCACGTCTACCCCGAGTTGCAGGCGGCGGGACTGTGGACGACGGCGGTCGACCTCGCGCGTTGGCTGCTCGGCGTGCAGGCGATGCTCCGAGGCGAGGCCGGCCCGCTCTCGCAGCACATGGCGCAGCAGATGGTGTCACCCGTCGACGGCGGGCCGTTCGGGCTCGGCCCTGAGACCGGTGGCGAGGGCGGCTACCGGCGCTTCGGACACAGCGGCGCCAATGAGGGCTTCCGCAGCCAGATGGATGCGCTCGTCGAGCGGCCGGTAGGCGCCGTGGTGCTCACCAACGCCGACGCCGGCACCGCGCTGTGCGCTGAGGTGCGGCGGTCGTTCGCTGCCGAGTACGACTGGGGTGACGTCGGCACGACGACGGTCGAGATCGCCGATGTCGACCCCGCAGTGCTCCGCTCGTACGCAGGTCGCTATGCGGGGCCCTTCGACCGGCCGATGCGGCTCGAGTATGCCGATGGAGAACTGTTCAGTCCGGCGCCCTACGGGCGTCGGCGGATGCTGCCGATCGGACCGACCTCGCTGGTCGACGAGGAGACGGGCGCGCTGCTCGAGGTACGTCACGCTGCCGACGACACGGGCGCCGACTCGCTGCGCATTGCCGTGATGGTCAACGGTGCCGAGCTGATGGGATTCACGAGAATGGAAGGACCGCGATGAGCACTGCCACGACGTTCACCGACCAGGCATGGGATGCGGCCCTTCCCGTGCTGATGGACTACATCGCGATTCCGGCGCGGTCGCCGATGTTCGATCCGCACTGGCACGACACCGGGCACATCCATCGAGCAGCCACGATGCTGCGCGACTGGGCTGCAGCGCAGGGGATCGACGGCGCCACCGTCGAACTGGTCGAGCAGCCGGGACTCACGCCGGTGTTGCTGGTCGAGATACCGGCGACCGATGCGGCCCTCGCCGATCGGACGGTGCTGCTGTACGGGCACATGGACAAGCAGCCCGAGTTCGAGGGCTGGGACCCGGGGCTCGGGCCGTGGGAGCCGGTGCTGCGCGGCGACCGCCTGTACGGCCGCGGCGGAGCCGACGACGGCTACTCGGTCTTCGCTGCGCTCATTGCCATCGCCGCCGTGCGCGAGGCCGGCGGCCGGCACGCCCGGTGCGTCGTGCTCATCGAGGCGAGCGAGGAGAGCGGCAGCGAGCATCTCGCCCCGCACCTCGAGCGCCTGCTGCCGCGTATCGGCATCGCAGATCTCGTCATCACGCTCGATTCGTTCTGCGAGACGTACGACCGGCTCTGGACCACCACGTCGACGCGCGGTGTGTGCGGTGGGGTGCTCGACATCGACATCTGCGCCGACGATCCGCACAGTGGCCGCGCCAGCGGGGTGCTGCCGTCGGCGTTCAGGGTGCTGCGCCTGCTGCTCGATCGCATCGAGGACTCGGCGACCGGACGGGTTCTCCTTCCGTCGGCACATGTCGACATCCCCGCACACCGGGTGAGCGAGGCAGCGGTCGCCGCAGCGGCGTTCCCGCGCCTGTCGACGTCGTTCCGTCCGGTCGATGGCGTCCAGTCGATGGGCGCCACGGCTGCTGACGAACTGCTGAACGAGACCTGGCGGCCAGCGCTCGAGGTGATCGGCGCCGACGGCCTTCCCGCTGTCGCCGATGCAGGCAATGTGTTCCGCTCACGGCTGTCGGTGAAGCTGTCACTGCGGCTTCCGCCGACGGCCGACACGTGGGTGGTGGGCGACGAGATGCGTGCACTGGTCGAGGCCGAGCCGCCGTTCGGCGCGAGGGTCGTGCTGCACGACGGTTCGCGTGGGCCGGGCTGGGAGTCGCCGGCGTTCGATCCGTGGCTCGCTGCCGCTGCAGATGCGGCGAGCGTCCGCCACTGGGGTCAGCCCTCGGCATCGTGCGGTGTGGGCGGCACGATTCCGTTCATGGGGATGCTCGGCGAGGCAATGCCCGACGCGCAGTACCTGCTGGTGGGAGTGCTGGGGCCCGAGTCGAACGCCCACGGCCCGAACGAGTTCCTGCACCTGCCGACGGTTCGCCGCGTGACGGCCACGGTGGGCGACGTCCTGCAGGCGCATGCCGCACGGTGGACGTGATGGCGACGGTCGACGCATCGACGGCGCGTCGCGAGGCGCTCGCAGCGGCAGCTGGGGCTGGTGTCGAGATCGTCGCCGTCTCATCGCCCGACGAGCTCGACGTGCTGCGCTCGACGATGGAGGCGGTGTGGGGGCCCGAGGTCGTGCCGCCGCGCAACCTGCTGCGCGGCCTCGCGCTCGGCGGCTCGTGCCTGCTGGTCGCCGGCGAAGCCGGCGGCACCTCTGCTGTGCCGGCTGGGCTTGCCAGCCCGGTCGGCTTCGCGCTCGGCTGGCTGGGCTGGGAGCGGGGCGTGCACTTCCACTCGCACCAGGTGGGTGTGCGTGCTGGCCTGCGCGGTGGCGGGGTGGGGTTCGCCCTCAAGCTCGCCCAGCGGGCGCACTGTCTCGAGCATGGTGTGGCCGAGATGCGCTGGACCTTCGACCCGATGCTGATGTCGAACGCGCGGTTCAACCTGGGCCGTCTCGGCGCATCGGCAACTGCGTTCATCGAGCACTGCTACGGCGACCGACGCGACGCCTTCAACACCGGCGAGCGAACCGATCGACTCGAGGTGTCGTGGCGCCTCGACGTGCCGGTGGGTGCGGCGCACCATGGCGGGGCGGCGGACGCCGCGTCGGCGGGCAGGATCATCGAGGTGCCCGGCGACTATGCCGCGCTGCGGCAGGCCGATCCGGCTGGGGCTGCGGCGGCACGGGCGCGTGTCGGCGCCGAGCTGTCGGCGGTGTTCAGCAGCGGTGCAGCGCTGCGACTGCACGACCGGGGCTATGCGGCGGTCTCGTCGTGAGGCTGCGGGGCGTTCGCGTCGCGCGGGTGTCGATGCCGCTGGTGCGTCCGTTCCGCACGTCGTTCGGCGTGCAGGAGGCGCGCGAGGTGCTGCTCGTCGCCGTCGAGTGCGAGGTCAATGGCTCGGTGGTGGAGGGCTGGGGCGAGTGCGCGGCGCATGCCGAGCCGCTCTACAACGAGGAGTTCACCGAGGCCGCCG
>JBEGVK010000199.1:0-5229 GCA_041178405.1 Actinomycetota bacterium
GCCATCATCTTCATCATGTCGCCCTGCACCTTGATCTTGCCGGCCATGAACGCCTGCATGCTCGCCGCCTGATCCTGCTCGACGAACAGCTTGCGCGCAGTGTCCCAGTCGGTGGTGAGCGTGAGGTCGGGGCTGTCGAGCTCGCCGAGGTCCATCACGACGTCGCCGGAGGTGGTGTCGACGAAGGCGCGCACTGTGCCATCGCCGAAGGGCACGTCGGTGATGACCTGATTCATCCTGATCGGCGTCGCCACCTTGGCGGCGACATCGGCGTACTTCTGGCGGATCTCGCGTGCGGCCGACATCCACTCGTCGGAAAGGAACTGGTACGTCATGCTGCGGGACTGTATTCGGTGGCTCAGCGCTGCGCGGCAGCGAACCGGTAGGCGAGCCGCACCGCCAGCGCCTGGCGGATCTCGGGAATCGCATCCTGGCCGAATTCGGTGCGGTAGGTCGCGTCGGTGGTGATGATGACCGTGAAGTACATGCCGCTGAATGCCCCGAGGAATGCGGCGACGCGGAGCAGCTGCTCGCTGACGACGAGGTCTCTGCCGCCGAGGGAGGCCTGCAGCAGCACGCCGACCTCGGCCTGCGTCCACGAGCCGATGGTGGACTCGGGAACGGCGAGGAACCCGAACACGAGGAAGAATGCGAACAGGCTGACGGCGACGACAGTGATGACGATGGCCTGGCTGAAGAGGCTGACGAGTCCGATGTTCAGCTGCTGACGGAGAGTCAGCGGTATCTCGCTCGGATCACCGCCGGTCGGCAGTGGGATGTGGGTAGCCGGCGTCCCCTCGACGAGTCGGTCCACCTCACCCCAGTCGTCGAAGTCGTTGACGGCGCGGATCGATGCCGGCACCCGCGACAGCACGAAGATGCTGCCGAGAAGGAAGAACATCGACAGCACGATCACGTACGCCGGGCCGTCGAGCGATCCGGCCACCTGCCACACCTCGGCATTGATGAACAGGAAGGTCGTGAAGAGCAGCAGCAGCGGGAGCGCCCTCGCCAGCATGCGGCCGACGGTGGACACCTGGCCGAGTAGTTGCGAGCCGGCCCATCGCACGAGCGGAACGACCCCGTAGCTGGTGGAGACGTAGATGACACTCAGCACCGCGACACCCTCGGCGAGCGCCTGCACGGCGTCGGTCCACTGGCGAAACGCGATCGATGGAAGGGTGGGCCCGATGAGGAAGACGGCGAGCTCGGGGACGCCGATGTGCCGCGGACGGGAGAGCGCCGGGCGCCGGCGGACGACATTGGTGACGACCCAGCTGACCACGAGGATCAGCAGCACGATGCCGGCGGCGGCGACGTTGCGGCCGATGCTCCATGCGGCGAGATCGAGCCCGTACAGGCCGCCCGCCAGGTACGCCACGACGAGCACCGGCACCGCTCGAGTCCAGATGTCGTGGCGCGCCACGTAGGGCTCGATGAAGTGCGGGACGCCGCGCCTGATGAACCAGGCCTCGAGCTCGGGTCGCTCGGCGTGCATCTCGGCGAGTCTACGAAGACTGGCGGCGGCCTGTGGCTGATGGCGGTGGGACTCGAAACGACTCGATCGGCGGTAACGATAGGTCCATGGCCGTCATCGTGGTTGCCGAGCCCATCGCCGAGAGTGCCGTGGCCCGACTGCGCCGAGCCGGGCACGAGGTTCGCACCTGGCAGTCCGGATCGGCGGCCAGGGGTGTCGACCACGCAGACCTCGCCGACATGGAGGCGCTCATCGTCCGCTCGGCCACGCAGGTGACGGCGTCGCTCATCGAGTCGGCACCGCGGCTCGCCGTCGTCGGCCGGGCGGGCATCGGCCTCGACAACGTCGACGTGGTGGCGGCGACGCAACGGGGCGTGATGGTGGTCAATGCGCCACAGAGCAACATCGTCTCGGCCGCCGAGCACACCATGGCGCTGTTGCTGGCGCAGGCCCGTAATGTGCCCCAGGCGCACGCTGCGCTCGTTGCGGGACGGTGGGAGCGGACACGCTGGGAGGGTGTGGAGCTGGCCGACAAGACCCTCGCGATCATCGGCCTCGGCCGAATCGGCAAGCTCGTCGCCGACCGTGCCCGAGCCTTCGGGATGCGGCTCGTCGGGCACGACCCCTACGTAGCGCCCGACCGTGCCCGACAGCTCAACGTCGAGCTGATGCCGCTCGATCAGGCGGTCGCCGAGGCCGACTTCCTCAGCGTGCATCTGCCGAAGACGAGCGAGACCGCCGGCCTGATCGGCCGAGACCTCCTGCTGAAGGCGAAGCCCACGTTGCGTGTCGTCAACGTGGCCCGCGGCGGCATCGTCGACGAAGCGGCCTTGGCCGACTGCATCCGCGACGGCATCATCGCCGGTGCGGCGCTCGACGTCTTCGACGTTGAGCCCACGACCGAGTCGCCGCTGTTCGGGCTCGACAGTGTCGTCGTCACGCCCCACCTCGGGGCAAGCACCCGCGAAGCACAGGACAAGGCTGGCGAGACGATCGCCGACATGGTGCTGCTTGCGCTGGCGGGCGAGTTCGTGCCGTTCGCCGTCAACATCGACGCAGCAGAGGCCAGCGACTCACTCCGGCCGTTCCTGCCGCTTGCCGAACGACTCGGCCGTCTGTTCGCCTCGCTCGTTGGCGGATCTCCAGATGCGATCGAGGTGCTTGCCGAAGGCGACATTGCAGCCAGCGATACGCGGATCCTCGCTCTAGCAGCGCTGAAGGGCTTCTTCGATGCCATCAGCGACGAACCGGTGTCGTACGTGAATGCCCGACAGTTGGCAGCGTCGAAGGGCATCGACGTGCGCGAGTCGCGTAGCAGCACGTCGCCGGACTACGTCAACCTGCTGACACTGCGGGGAGGTGGCCACTCGGTGAGTGGCACGGTGGTCGGCCGCCGCGCCGAGCAGCGCATCATGGCCATCGACGACCATCGGTTCGACGTGCCGCCGGCCGAGCACATGCTGATGGTGAAGAACGACGACCGGCCGGGAATGATCGGCATCGTCGGCACGATCCTGGGTGACGCCGGCGTGAACATCGCCGACATGGACGTCGGCCGCACCGCCGAGCCCGGCACGGCGACAATGCTCATCGCCCCCACCGAACTGGTACCGGACGATGTGCTCACCTCGCTCCGCCGTGCGCCCGGAATGCTGTCGGTGGTTCGCCTCGAGTGCTGATCCCGCCGGTGTCAGCGGCGTGCGGCACGCAATGCGTCGCGAGTCCGCATGGCCTCTGCCCGCGCTGCCTCGGCGAAGCCATTTCCGTCAGAGGCGTACAGCACTGCCCTCGACGAGTTCACCACCATGCCGTATCCATCGGCAGCAGCACCCGCTGCCACCGTGGCGTCGATGTCGCCGCCCTGCGCGCCGACGCCGGGTACGAGCAGCGGCAGCGATCCGACCAGGCTGCGCACCCGGCGCAACTCGTCGGGATAGGTGGCGCCGACCACGAGTCCGCAGTCTCCGAGGGCGTTCCACTCGAGCACGCGACGCGCCACCCGCTCGAACAGCGGCTCGCCGCCGACATCAAGCGACTGGAAGTCGCCGCTGCCGGCGTTGCTGGTCCGGCACAGCACGAACACGCCGCCGCCGGGATGGCGGAGGAAGGGCTCGATGGTGTCGCCGCCCATGTAGGGGTTCACGGTGACGGCGTGCGCGCCGTAGCGGTCGAAGGCCTCGCGGGCGTACTGCTCGGCGGTGCTGCCGATGTCGCCGCGCTTTGCATCGAGTATGAGCACGACCCCGGGATGGCGGTCACGGATGTGGGCGCAGACTCGCTCGAGTTCATGCTCGGCGCCGAGGGCTGAGAAATATGCGATCTGCGGCTTGAACGCGCAGACGAGATCGGCGGTGGCATCGACAATTGCCGTGCAGAAGTCGAGCACCGATCCGCCGACTGTGCTCGGGAAGCGCGACGGGTCGGGATCGAGTCCGACGCACAGCGTCGAGTCGGCGCGGCGCCATGCGGCCTCGAGCAGCTCGTGCATCGCCATCGTTGAGTCAGTCAGTGATGGAGATCGCTGCAGTGGGGCATAGGTCGGCAGCGGTCATGACCTTGTCGCGCAGATCCTCGCCGGGCTCTTCCTGCAACACGTAGAGAAAGCCATCGCTGCGCACCTCGAACACCTCGGGGCAGACCTGCATGCAGGCTCCGGTGCTCGCGCAGACGTCGTAGTCGACACTGACCTTCATCGTCGTACCCTCCTGATGGGCGGAAATCGCAACCGACGGTAGCCGACACCGACGACGTGCCTGCGGTCGCCGGCAGCGTCAGGATGCGTGCCGCTCGTGGGCATGCAGCACGGCGCGGAGTGCAGCCGTGACGGTGCTGGGGTCGGTGCCGACGCCCCACCTCACCTCGCCCGACGCGGCGCTCGTCTCGACGTAGGCGACGGCAGTTGCCTCGCTGCCCTTGCCCATCGCGTGCTCGGCGTAGTCGAGGAGGTCGATCGTGCTGCCGATTCCCTGGCGAAGGGCATGCACGAAGGCATCGATCGGTCCGTTCCCCTCGCCGGAGATGGTGACGGCAACCCCATCGACCACGAGCTGGGCGGTGATAGTGGTGCGGCCTGATGCCGAATCGCTGCGGAGCTCGTGGCTGCTCAGCACGAATCGGGGCGCCTCCGGCAGGTATGTCGTGGTGAAGGCGTCCCACATCGCAGTCGGCGTGATCTCAGTGCCGAGATCCTCTGTGATGTGCTGGATGCTCTTGGAGAATTCGATCTGGAGCCGCCGCGGCAGGTCGAAGCCGTGCTCGGTCTTCATCACGTAGGCGACGCCGCCCTTGCCACTCTGGCTGTTGACGCGGATGACTGCTTCGTAGGTGCGCCCGAGGTGCTTCGGGTCGAGCGGGAGATACGGCACGCCCCATGTCGGGTAGTCGCCGCCGTTCGCGTCGGCCTTCCGAGCGAGTGCATCGAATCCCTTCTTGATCGCATCCTGGTGGCTGCCGCTGAACGCCGTATACACCAGGTCGCCCACCCACGGGTGGCGGGGCCCGACCGGGAGCCGATTGCAGTACTCGGCGACCCGGCGCAGGGCGTCGATGTCGCTGACGTCGAGTTGTGGATCGACGCCGTTCACCATCAGGTTGATGGCGAGGTTGACGACGTCGACGTTGCCGGTGCGCTCGCCGTTGCCGAAGAGCGTTCCCTCTACCCGGTCGGCGCCAGCGAGCATGGCGAGCTCGGCGGCAGCAGTGGCGGTGCCGCGATCGTTGTGGGGGTGGAGGCTGACGATGACGCTGTCGCG
>JBEGVK010000200.1:0-4199 GCA_041178405.1 Actinomycetota bacterium
GCTCAGGCGGGCACCGGATCGGGCCAGCGGCCGATGCCGCCATTGCGCAGCAGCATGCCGGTGAACTGCCGGTCGAGGAACTGCTGTCGCCAGACGAGCATCTGCTGTGCCAGCGGCAGCACTACGGCGGGGTCGTTCACTCGCGTGCACCACGTGGGGTCGGCGGCGAGGTCGAAGCACAGCCAGTCGCCGTTGCCGAACTGCACGTAGGCGTGCGTGTCGTTGCGCAGTACTGCGAGGTTCTGTCGCTCGAGTCGTCGGTCCCACGGCCAGTCGTGGCCGCCGGCGGCGATGAACCATTCGCGCCAATCCCACTCGTAGTGCGCCGCATCGCGCCAGTGCGCCGGCTGCTCGCCGCGCAGGAATGGGGTGAGGGGCAGGCCGTCGCACTGCAGCGGCACGGGCACGCCGATTGCCTCGCACACGGTGGGCATGATGTCGACGTTCTCGGTGAACTCGGTGACGACGCGGCCGTGTCCGGCGGGCAGGCGCGGGTCGCGCACGATCCCGACGATGTGGTAGCTGCTCTCGAAGAAGCCGGCCTTCTGGATGAGGCCCTGGTCGCAGAGCTGCTCGCCGTGGTCGGCGGTGATCACCACGACGGTGCTGTCCCATTCGCCGCGGTCTCGCAGCGCTGCCCAGATGCGGCCGAGGTGGTGGTCGACCTCGGTGATCATCCCCCAGTACTGCGAGCGGAGGTGCCCGATGGCGTCGGGCTCGGTGGGGGCTGTGGCACCGGTGCCGGACAGCAGCACCTCGTGCACCGGATGCACGTCGGGCGGAATGGGCAGCGGGTCGGGCAGCGACGTCGGGTCGTACATCGTGCTGTAGTGGCCGGCGGCGCTGTAGGGAGGATGCGGCCGGATGAACGACAGGTGGGTGAACCACGGCGTATCGGCGTCGGGGCCGCTGTCGCGGTCGTCGAGCCAGTGCAGGAACGAGTCGGTGAGGAAGGTGGTGACCGAGTGCTCGGCGGGGCGCTCGTGCTCGGTGGCGAGCATCACGTCGGGATCGGTGGCGTCGTAGCCGAGCGACTTCAGCCACTCGAGCCACGGGGCGTGCCGTTCGTCGAGGCACAGCAGCTCTTCGAAGCCGGGTAGCACCCCCTCGTAGTGGCTGAGCCGCCAGTCGTTCGGGTCAGTGATCTGCCGCGGGTCGGCACCGACGTCGGTGTAGCCGAACACCACGGGGTGGTATCCGCCGCGTATCGCTGTGCGGGCCACGTTGTCGAAGCGGTGGTCGAGCGGCGTGCCGTTGGCGACAACGCGGTTGTTCATCTGGTAGGTGCCCGTGTACAGCGCGGCGCGGCCGGGTGCGCACGGCGCTGCCTGCGAGTAGTGGCGGGCGAGACGGGTGCCGTGGGCGGCGAGTTCGTCGAGGTGCGGGGTGCGCACCACCGGATGCCCGGCACAGCCGAGCGAGTCGCCGCGGAACTGGTCGAGGGTGATGAGGAGCACGTTCGGTCGCATCGCTGCCGATGGTACGTGACGCCAGGTCGGCTGTGCGGTGGCCGTGGAGTAGGTTGCGCCGCATTCCGATGGGCGCGCAGACGGCATCCGGTGGGGACGGGCACGGACTCGCCGACGCGCTCGCCGCCCAGTTGACGGTCGACGAGATGGTGCTGCTGACGGCTGGCGCCGACGCATGGCACACCGCTGCCATCGAGCGGCTGGGCATCCCGTCGATGCGGGTGACCGACGGACCGGTGGGCGCCAGGGGCACACGCTTCGATGGCGAGCGGTCGATCAACGTGCCGTGCAGCACGCTGCTGGCCGCCACGTGGGATCCCGCTGCAGTTCAGGCGATCGGCGCAGTGCTCGGCCGCGAGACGCGCGCCAAGGGCGCGCACGTGCTGCTGGCGCCGACGGTGAACCTGCATCGGACGCCGGTGGGCGGGCGCAACTTCGAGTGCATGAGCGAGGACCCGTATCTGACGGCGCGCATGGCGGTGGCGTATGTGCGCGGGGTGCAGGGTGAGGGCGTCGGCTGCTGCATCAAGCACTTCGTCGGCAACGACACTGAGTTCGAGCGCATGACGATCGACTCGCGTATCGATGAGCGCACCTTGCGCGAGCTGTACCTGCGGCCGTTCGAGGATGCCGTGATCGAGGCCGGGGTGCTGGCGGTGATGTCTGCCTACAACCGGGTCAACGGCACGTATGCGGCCGACAGCGCATTGATCGGTGAGGTGCTCCGTGGCGAGTGGGGCTTTGCCGGCACGGTGATCAGCGACTGGTTCGGGCTGCACTCGACCGCCGAGGGTGTCCGTGCCGGCCTCGACCTCGAGATGCCCGGGCCGACGCTGCATCGCGGACAGCAACTGCACGCGGCGATTGCGTCGGGTGCAGTCACCGAGGACGAGGTGCGGGCAAGGGCGCGCTCGGTGCTGTGGTTGCTCGAGGCGACCGGCGCACTGCACGGCGACGGACCGGGGCCGGAGGGGAGCCGTGACGATCCGGCTGACGAGGGTCTCGTGCGCCGCGTGGCGTCCGAGGGGATGGTGCTGCTGCGCAACCTGCCGCTGGCGGACGGCCGCACGGTGCTGCCGGCAGATGCGGCGACACTTGCCGCCCGCGGCGCGCGGCGCATTGCGGTGATTGGCCCGAATGCCGAGGTGGGGCAGGTCCGCGGCGGGGGCAGCGCGTACGTCACCCCGACGCGCGTCTCGCATCCCCTCGATGCGCTGCGGCGCCGCTTTGCCGCGTTCGGGATCGAGGTGGTGCACGCACTCGGGTGTCACACGCACCGGCGCCTGCCCGAACTCGACCTCCGCCTGTGCAGCCAGCTGGTCGTCGATGCGTTCGACGCCCCCGAGGATCTCGACGACCCTGCTGCGACGCCGGTGCGCACGCGTCATCCGCGTTCGTCGCGCATCACGTGGTTCCGGTCGCCCACGGGCCGCGAGGGAGGCAATCCCTCGTTCGGTGCGAGGGTGCGCACGGAGTTCACCCCCGACCTTGGGGGCGTGTGGACCTTCGGACTCGAGAGCGTGGCGCCGACCCGGCTGCTCATCGACGGACGCGTGCTCATCGACACCGTCGACGCCCCTGCCGGCGGCTCGTTCTTCGGAACGGGACGGGCGGAGGTGACGGCGAAGGTCGAGTTGGAGGCGGGCCGCACCTACTCGCTGTCGGTCGAGGCTCGGCACCACGCAACTGGCCGGGCGATCGCCGGTGTCAACATCGGCGCCCTCGCGCCCCAGCACGGCGATCTCGTCAATGAGGCGGTGGGGGTGGCGGCAGGTGTCGACCTCACCATTGTCATCGTCGGCACCAACGACGACTGGGAGAGCGAGGGCTGGGACCGCTCGACGATCGACCTGCCCGGCCGCCAGGACGAACTCATATGCCGTGTCGCCGAGGTGAGCGCCGCCACCGTCGTGGTGCTGAACGCCGGGTCGCCGGTGTCGATGCCGTGGCTCAACGAGGTGGATGCCGTGCTGATGGCCTGGTTCCCGGGCCAGGGAATGGGCGAGTCACTCGCCGACATCCTCACGGGCGAGATCGAGCCGCAGGGGCGCCTGCCGGTGACGTTCCCCCGTCGACTCGAGGACACGCCCGCATTCGAGCACCATCCCGGCCGCAACGGTGTCGCGCACTACCTCGAGGGGAGACTTGTCGGCCATCACTGGTACTCGACCGTGGGGCGCGAGCCGCTGTTCCCGTTTGGCTTCGGCCTGGGCTACTCGTGCGTCGGCATCGACGACGTGGCTGCGCCCGACGCCCACACGGTGACCGCCACGCTGTCGAACAGTGGCAGCCGCGATGCGGTGGAGGTGCTGCAGGTGTACTCGCACGTCATCGGTGGCGCAGGTGCCGGTCGAGCCTCGCTCGACCGCGACGAGCCCGAGCAGCGCCTCGTCGGATTCGCCAAGGTGCGGGTGCCGGCGGGCTCGGCGCAGCGGGTGCGCATCGAGCTCGACCGGCACGCATATCGAATCTGGGATACCGAGCAGTCGGCATGGACGACCCGTGCAGTGCCGCACGAGCTGCGTATCGGCCGGTCGTCTGCCGATGTTGCGGCGCGCGTGATCGTGCATCCCGAGGTGGCGCAGTGACCGTCGACGAGGCGGTGCTCTATTCGCATCTGGTGGCGACGATGTTCATGGTCGGCCTGATCTGGTTCGTGCAGGTGGTGCACTATCCGCTGATGGCGGCGGTGGGCGAGCAGCAGTTCGTCGCCTACGAGGACCGCCACCG
>JBEGVK010000201.1:0-2513 GCA_041178405.1 Actinomycetota bacterium
GTCGGAGTGCTGCAGCCGATGCTCGGCAAGGCGGATGAGCGCCCGCTCGGCATCGGCGCGATCGATCTGTACCCACCGTCCGCCCGACTCGATCAGCGATGCTCCGCCGGCGGCCGCACGGCGGAGGGCCTCTTCCGACACGGGCGTGTCGTCGACGACAACCTGCCACTCGACGAGCGACCGTGCGCCGAATCGCGCCATCCCGGATCTGCCAGCGGCGCCAGCGCCCTGCTCGGCCGGCCGGGCCATGCCGCGTGCGACAGCAGCACCTCGCACGAGGCGCTCGGGCACGATGATCTCGATACCCCGCTCGGCGAGCGAGTCGACACCATCGAGGACAGCCGATGCCGCATCGATGTCGACGCACAGCGACGTACCGCCGCCGAGCACGGCGCCAACCCACATCGCCAGCTCGGGCTGATCACCGGCGAGGGTGTGCAACACCGACTCGACCTGAGCGAGCACTGCCGGTGCGTGATGCGCACCGCGCGCGACATCGATACCGGCCGGCAGGTGCTCGGCAAGTGCGCGTACATCGCACCACCTGCTGCGGTCGTCGACGTCGACGACCTCGGCGTCGAGTGGCCACCCGGACGCACCGTTGTAGTCAGCGCTGTCGTATTCAGCACCGTTGTAGTCAGCGCTGTCGTCTGCAGCGCTGTTGTCTGCAGCGGCGGGGTCGTCGCCCGCCGCAACGGTGTCGTGATCGACCGATCCCGTCGGGGTGGAGAGGCGCAGTCGAAGGCGCACCACGGGCTCGCCGTTCGCACGTCGCTGGAGATCGGAGAACTCGGCTGCGAGCGTCTCGACCGCATCGGCCAGCTCGGGCGGCACGCTGAAGAGAGCCGACTCGGCTGCCAGCGATCGGCCGACCAGTCGCACGGCGCGAGCCGTCGAGCTGCGGATCTCGGGAAGCGTGGTGTACCAGCCGGCAGCGCCGAGCGACGCCCGGGCGATTCGATCGACCATCGCAGCGAGGATCCGGCGGGGCTCGGCGTGAGGTCCGGCGGCCGACAGCACGGCTCGAGGCGCGCTGCCGAGCAGTGCTCTGGCGGCGTGCAGATCGACAGCGAGTGGCACCCAGGTGACACGCCACCAGCGAGCACCGTCGCGCTGCGGCGGCAACTCGGCGTGCGGCTCGAGGTGGGGCACCACCCGAGCCGATCTGACGATGCGACGCGCATAGTCGTGCAGCGCAGCGCACCACGCCACGCTTGGCTGCATGCCCTCGTCGACCGTGCCGAGATCGGCGAGCGCATCAAGAGCGGCCAATGGCACGGCACGGCACACGACGGGTACGCGGCCGTGCTCTGGTTCGCCTGGCAGGTGGAGGGCAACCACTCGCTGGTCGGCATGGTGCACCACCGCCGACAGCCCGCGGAACGGCACCTCGGGATTCCACGCCATGACGCGTCCGTCGGCCCAGACGAACTGCACCGCCGGGTCGACGACCCCGGACGGCACGCGGACTGGCATACGGCGAGCATACGGACGCCGTGCGCGGCGGTTCGGCGGGCTACGACATCGTCCTGGCTCGCCGACAGCGTGCGAACCGATACCCATAGGGGTATCATTCGCCTATGGCGAGCATCACACTCACAGCCGACTCATTCGAATCAACAGTCACGCAGGACGGCGTCGTCCTCGTCGACTTCTGGGCATCGTGGTGTGGTCCGTGCCGGGCATTCGGCCCCGTGTTCGAAGCCGCATCCGAGCAGCACGCCGATGCCGTGTTCGCGAAGGTCGACACCGAGGCCGAACAGCAGCTCAGCGGTTCACTTGGCATCAGCAGCATTCCCACGCTGATGATCTTCCGCGACGGCATCTGCCTCTACTCGCGTCCGGGTGCGCTCCCTGGCCACGTGCTCGACGATCTCATCGGCCAGGTGAAGAATCTCGACATGGACAAGGTGCGCGCCGAGATCGCCGCAGAGGATGCCGCTGGCAGCTCGGGCAGCTGACCCACCGGACCGCCAGCATCGCACCAGTCGATCATCGGGCAGCGTGAGCCGCCCCCTGCGTCAGTAACCCGAGCTGCTGCCAATGGCAATCAGCAGCGCCACGATGCCCCAGAGCGCCAGCGCCACGGCCGAGCATGCAATGCCGGCGATGGCCATGCCACGCCCGCGCTTGGGGCCACGCGGCAGGGTGCTCTTCAGCGAGGTGATGCCGAGGACCAATCCGATGATGCCGGTGACCAGTCCTCCGCACCAGAACACCAACGACACGATGCCCAGCACCATCGACGCAATTGCCTGCCCGTGATAGGGCGCCTGGCCCGCAGCGTACTGAGCGCCAGGGCCCCCCGCAGAGGGCGGGAATGCAGGAGGCGGCGGCACGGCAGCGCCACCGAGAGGACGCACTGCATCGGTCCACTGCGAACCATCCCAGTAGCGCTCACTGCGACCGTCGGGCAGCGGGTACCAGCCAGCGGCATAACTGCCCTGCGATCCGATTCCTGACCCGCCGATCGGTGCGTCACTCATGCACCAAACACTAGACACGCGCCACGG
>JBEGVK010000202.1:0-3723 GCA_041178405.1 Actinomycetota bacterium
TCGTCGATGAGCTCGCGGTAGCGAGCCTGCACTGGTCGCAGCATCTCGACCACCGCCTCGCCAGTGTCGCTCTTCAGCGGACCGTACTGCGAGTACCGGGCCGCTACATCGGCCGGCGAACTGCCAGTGCAGGCGGCAAGAATCTCGAGCAGGTTGCTGACACCGGGCTTGCCCTCGCGATCGAAGCGAACGTCGCTGTCGCTGTCGGTGACGGCGCGCTTGAACTTACGCACGATCGCCGCCGGCTCGTCGAGGAGATTGACGATTCCGGACTCGCTCGAGGAGGACTTGCTCATCTTCGAGGTGGGATCCTGCAGGTCCATCACGCGCGCTCCAGCGGCGGGTGTCACGGCCTTCGGCAGCACGAACGTGTCGCCAAATCGATGGTTGAAGCGGATGGCGATGTCGCGCGTAATCTCGATGTGCTGGCGCTGGTCATCGCCGACGGGAACCTCGTCGGTGTCGTAGAGCAGGATGTCGGCTGCCTGCAGTGCCGGGTAGGTGAACAGTCCCGCTGCAACGAAGTCGGCCTCGCGCCGAGCGGCCTTGTCCTTGAACTGTGTCATTCGACTCAGCTCGCCAAAGGACACGGTGCACTCCATGATCCATCCGAGCTGGCTGTGCTCGGTGACGTGACTCTGGACGAACACGGTGGCGATGTCGGGATCGAGTCCCACGGCAAAGAGCATCGCTGCGAGTTGCAGGGTGTTCTCTCCGAGCACGCCAGGCGAGTCGGTGACGGTGAGCGCGTGAAGGTCGACGATGCCGTGAAAGGCGTCCTTCTGGTGCTGTCCGGACACCCAGTTGCGGAGCGCACCGAGGTAGTTGCCGAGGTGGACCTCGCCGGTGGGCTGGATGCAGGACAGGACACGGGTCACGGCGGCAAAGGCTACCGACCGGCTCAGGCGCCGTCGCCGGGCCGTGCCCGCGCACGGGCCCGGGCGGTACCATCGGGGCGTGGCCGTCGACGTCAGCACTCCAGTCTTCGAGGGTCCGTTCGACCTGCTGCTGCACCTGATCCTGAAAGAACAGGTCGACATCTACGAGGTGTCGCTGAGCCGCATCGTGGACGCCTATCTCTCTGAGGTCGAGCGAATGCAGTCACTCGACCTCGATGTGGCCACCGAGTTCCTGCTGATCGCTGCCACGCTCGTAGAACTCAAGGCTCGACGCCTGCTTCCCGGCCGCGAGGACATCGACCTCGACGAGGAACTGGCCCTGTGGGAAGAACGCGACCTGCTGCTGGCACGCCTGCTGGAATGCAAGACATTCAAGGACGTTGCGTCGGTCTTCAGCCGTCTCGCTGACGAGGCCGACAGATCGTTCCCTCGGACCTCTGGACCAGACGACCGGTTTGCCGGCCTGATGCCTGACCTGCTCGAGGGCGTCGCACCGCAGCGGCTTCGCACGGCCTTCTTGCGTGCCACAACGCCGAAGCCGGTACCGCGAATCGACCTGTTCCATGTCGCACCGGTCCGAGCGAGCGTTGCCGACGCCGTAGCCGAACTCGTCGATGAGTTGCCGCGCGTGCGGCGCATCTCGTTCAGGCGGCTCACCGACGGTCTCGTCGAGCGACTGGAGGTCATCGTGCGCTTCCTTGCACTGCTCGAGCTGTTCAAGCAAGGCGTCGTCGAGCTCGACCAAGCCGAGAGGTTCGGCGATATCGAGGTCGTGTGGACTGGCGGCGATGACCGATCCGGGCTACAGCCGATCGATGACTACGAGGGATGAGCCGAAGGATGAAACCGTGAGTGATGCCACTGCCAATGTCGACCCCGAGTCAGTGCGCGCCATCGAGGCGGTCGTGCTGGTGGCAGTCGAGCCGGTACCGAGCGAACAGCTCGCGCAATTGCTCGAGTTGCCGGTGGCCACGATCGAGGAGCTCTGCGGCCGGCTTGCTGCGAGCTACGACGAGGCGGGCCACGGCTTCGAACTCGTGAAGGTGGCCGGTGGTTGGCGCTATCAGACGCGTGCCGACCTCTCGCCGTATGTCGAGCGCTTCCTCCTCGATGGACAGCGCGCCCGCATGAGCGGTGCTGCGCTCGAGACGCTGGCGATCATCGCGTACAAGCAGCCGCTGTCGCGTGCGCAGGTGGCGAGCATCCGAGGCGTTGATCCCGATGGTGTGCTGCGGACACTGCAGGCTCGCGGCTACATCGCCGAGGTCGGTCGGGACACCGGTCCGGGCCAGGCGATCCTCTACGGAACGACTCCTGCGTTCCTCGAGAAGCTCGGCCTGGAGTCGTTGGCGAGCCTTCCGCCGATCGCTGCGTTCGTGCCCGGCGCAGACGTCGTCGAGGCGCTCGAGTATGGACTGCGTGTCGATCCGTCGACGGAGTCGCGTGCCTGCCCCGGGCCGGGCGCGTCGTCCCGAACCGCCGCTCTGGGAGCAGTGGGAGGAGCGTTCGAAGTCGCTGCCGCAGGGCGAGCGGCTGCAGAAGGTACTTGCTGCCCGCGGATGGGGGAGTCGGCGGACCTGCGAGGAGCTCATCAGCGCAGGCAGGGTGACGGTCAACGGCGAGGTCGCGGTGCTCGGCCGGCGGGTCGATCCGGAGCGAGATGCCGTGGCTGTCGACGGTGCGCCGGTTGGCGTACGGCCGGGCTTGGTCTACTTCCTCCTGAACAAGCCTGCAGGGGTGGTGACGACGGCGAGCGACCCGCAGGGCCGGCCGACAGTCGTTGCGATCGTTCCCGATGAGCCGAGGGTGTTCCCCGTCGGGAGGCTCGATGCGGCAACTGAGGGCTTGCTCCTGCTCACCAATGACGGCGAACTCGCCAATTTGCTTGCGCATCCCCGCCACGGAGTCGACAAGGAGTACCTGGCCACTGTGGAGGGTGCAGTGGGCCCGGGGGCAATCCGGCGGCTGCGCGAGGGAGTCGAACTCGACGATGGTGTGACCTCGCCGGCCGAGGTCTCGCAGCCCGAGCCCGGTGTCCTGAGGATCACCATCCACGAGGGTCGCAATCGGCAGGTTCGCCGGATGTGCGAGGCCGTGGGGCATCCCGTCCAGCGGCTCGTGAGGGTGCGCATCGGGCCGCTTCGTGACGCCTCGCTGCGGCCGGGACAGTGGCGCGAGCTGTCTGCCGCCGAGGTGAAGGCCCTCAGTGAGGCAGCGGCCACGAGCGGCTGAACGGTACGCTGGGCGCCCGTGTCGGGCTCTCGTCGTGCCAATGTCCTGGGCCTCGGCCTCATCGGCGGGTCTCTCGCCAAGGCGTTGCGTGAGCGCGGCTGGCATGTGACCGGCGACGACCAGCGTGCGGATCGGTCGGCAGAGGCGCTCGAACGCGGCATCGTCGACGCTGTCGGGCTCGACTCGGCCGCCGAGTTGACGTTCGTGGCTACTCCTGTGCTCAGCCTCGTCGATCAGGTGAAGCGGGCCCTCGCCGAGACCGGCGGGTTCGTCACTGACGTGGGCAGCGTGAAGTCGGCCGTGGCCAGCGTGGAGGATCCCCGCTTTGTGGGGGGACACCCGATGGCTGGCAGCGAACTCGAGGGACTCGACGGGGCGGATGCTGCGATGTTCGAGGGGGCAACGTGGGTGCTCACGCCGTCGGCATCCACCGCCGACGCGACCTTTGCCTATGTCGCAGGCGTTGTCGCCGAGTTCGGCGCAGACGTGGTGGCAATGAGCCCTGAGCGTCACGACGAGACGGTGGCGGTCATCAGCCACGTGCCCCATCTCGTGGCAGCGACCCTGATGGGCTTGGCGAGCGAGAGGGCAG
>JBEGVK010000203.1:0-16035 GCA_041178405.1 Actinomycetota bacterium
CGGTGGTGTAGCGCGAGTAGATGATCTGCTCGCCCGACGGGTAGACGCCGTTGAGCGGATCCAGCACGCCGCCCAGCGCCGAGTACTCGCACTCGTGCAGGGCGAACGGCAGCACGCGGCCGGCCCCGGCGATTCCCCAGCCGGCGATCGCCGTTGCCTCGACCGTGTAGCCCGTCAGCGCGGTGACGATGGGAGCGAGCAGGAAGTCGACCTCGTCGCCCTCAGCGGTGAGCGTGCGCGTGGTCACGCGTACCCACCCGAGTGCTCGCGGATCGCCCGCCTCGCCGCCGCCGCACTGGGGAAGGCCGGTGGTGGTGCGGCCGCCGAAGCAGATCTCACGCACCGTCGTCATCCCGTCGCGAGCCGCACGGTTGGCCAAGTTGGCCGCCATCGGCTCATAGGCACCTGGCGTGCATCCGACTTGGATCGCACATGACTGCGCGATGGCGAGTGCAGCGGCGTCGGCGCCGTTCTGCAGCTGGCGGCGCTCGGCATAGATGTGCCCGATGTCGATGACCATCGCTCCCATGCCGAGGAGCAGCACCATCGAGATGGCTACCAGGGGCAGGATTGCGCCACTGTCATCGGTGCGGGTACGGCGGAACATGGCTCGCTCCTTCAGAGTCCGCACCGCATCGAGGCTGATGCGGTGATGGTTCGGGTACCGAGGTCGACGAACGGAATGCCGAACGTGAACTCGGATTGCACGACGACGGTGGCCAATGCCGTGCTGGCGCTGGTAGTGCCGGCAGGGCAGGGCGTCTGCTGGATCGACGTGATCGTGGCGATGCCCGATGAGTTGCGCACCGCAGTGTCGACGGCGGCGGCAGAGTTGCGCAGCGCGAGAATGCGGGCGCCCTCGCGGGCGCCGCCCTGGATGGAGATCTGGTGATTCAGCGCCGCGCCGAATTCGATAATGCCCACGAGCAAGAGCACGAGGAAGGGGACGACGAGCGCGAACTCGGCGATCGCCGCGCCCCGATCCCGCTCATTCCGGCGCCGAACCCCCGCCATTCGGCCAGGGGTGGCGTGCACGACTAGAAGCCGAGCTTGCCCGGCAGAGTGCCGAAGAAGTCGGCGAGCTGCTCGCCGAAGGTGGTGATGCCGATGATGGCCACCACGGCGATCAGTGCCACGAGCAGTGCGTACTCGGCGATGCCGGCGCCCTGGTCGTTCCCGTCGCGCAGCGACAGCAGTCGGCTCTGGAGTGAAATCGCAGCCTTCTTCATGATGTTGTCTCCCTTTCCGTAGAAGCATTGTCACCCTAGGTGAACCTCCGCCGTGCCTGCAATGGGCCGAATGACCCACGCCACCCCGCCTGCAGGCCGCCGGCTCCGGCTGTCAGTAGCGGTCGGCACCATGCCGCCACCGTAGCGAATCCCAGCGGTTCCCACCAGTACCCAGTGGAAGACGGCTGCGTCGCTGAGGCGGGCGCTGTCTGGGCAATGTCGGCCGGCTAGGGGTAGAGTTCGTCCGTTCGGGCCAATGTCGTCCCGTGCGTCCCTGACCAGCGTCACCCGGAGCACGAAGCGATGACAACCCCACCTGTCGGTCCGCCGGCACGTCACTCCCTGTACGACCCTCGGTTCGAGCACGACGCCTGCGGCGTGTCGTTCGTCGCCGACATTGCCGGCAGGGCCTCGAGATCCATCGTGTCGATGGGCCTCGGCGCGCTCTGCAGCATGGAGCACCGTGGCGCCACCGGTGCCGAGTCCGACACCGGCGACGGGGCAGGGATTCTCATTCAGGTACCCGACCGCTTCGTGCGGGCCGTGGCCGGCGATGCCGGTATCGCCCTGCCTGGCGCCGGACACTTCGGCGTCGGCATGGCGTTCCTGCCCGCCGACGGGGGCGATGCTGCCAAGGCGAGGGCCGCCATCGAGTTGCTGGCAGCCGATGAGCACCTCGAGTTTCTCGGCTGGCGGCGGGTGCCGGTGGATGCCACCGTCCTCGGAGCAAGCGCACGCTCCGTCATGCCGTCGTTCGAGCACCTGTTCGTGGCCGATCCCGGCGGCTCGTCGGGCATCGATCTCGACCGCCGTCTGTTCCTGCTGCGCAAGCGAATCGAGCGCGAACTGGCGCCCGAGCAGCGGACGTACGTCGCGTCGCTGTCGTGCCGGACGCTCGTCTACAAGGGGATGCTCACCACGCCACAACTCGGCGCCTTCTTCCGCGATCTCGCCGACGAGAAACTCGAGAGCGCCGTGGCGCTGGTGCACAGCCGCTTCAGTACCAACACGTTCCCCAGTTGGCCGCTCGCCCATCCGTATCGCTACGTCGCCCACAACGGCGAGATCAACACGGTGCAGGGCAACCGCAACTGGATGCGCACCCGCGAGAGCCTGCTGAGCAGCGACCTGCTGCCCGGGCTCGAGCGGGTATTCCCGATCTGCTCGGAGGGCGGCAGCGACTCGGCGAGCTTCGACGAGGTGCTCGAGCTGCTCCACCTGGCAGGCCGCTCGCTTCCCCACGCGGTCCTGATGATGATCCCGGAAGCCTGGGAGAACAACGAGTCGATGGACCCGGATGTGCAGGCCTTCTACCACTTCCATTCGTCGCTGATGGAGCCGTGGGATGGGCCGGCGAGCGTGGCCTTCACCGACGGCACCGTCGTGGGAGCAGTGCTCGACCGCAACGGACTGAGGCCCAGCAGATACTGGGTCACCGATGACGGCGTCGTGGTGATGGCGAGTGAGGTGGGCGTGCTCGACATCGACCCGGCGCGGGTGGTGCGCAAGGGCCGCCTGCAGCCTGGTCGGATGTTCCTCATCGACATGGCCAGGGGTCGAATCGTCGACGACGGCGAGATCAAGGCAGAACTCGCAGCGGTACGGCCGTATCGGCAGTGGCTTGCCGATGGCCTCATCGAACTCGGCGACCTGCCCGACCGCGAACATGTTGTCTTCAGCCACCAGAGCGTCCGCCGCCGACAGCAGGTCTTCGGGTACACCCACGAGGAGCTCAAGCTGATCGTGGCGCCAATGGCGCGGACCGGAGGCGAGCCGATCGGCTCGATGGGTACCGACACGCCGATCGCCGTGCTCAGCGAGCGGCCGCGGCTGCTGTTCGACTACTTCCAGCAGCTGTTCGCGCAGGTGACGAACCCGCCTCTCGACGCGATCCGCGAGGAGGTCGTGACCTCGGTGGCATCAACGGTCGGTCCCGAGGCGAACCTGCTGGGGCCAGGGCCGGAGAGCTGCAGGCAGCTGGTGCTGCCGTTTCCCGTGATCGACAACGACGAACTGGCCAAGATCATCCACGTCGACGACGACGGATCGCGTCCGGGCCTGCGCGCCGCAGTGGTGAGCGGCCTCTACCGGGTGGCGGGCGGCGGACTGGCGCTGCGAAGGTCGCTCGATGCGGTGCGCCTCGAAGTGAGCCGGGCCATCGACGACGGTGCCCGCATCATCGTGCTGTCCGACCGCAACAGCGATGAGGTGTTCGCGCCGATCCCGAGCCTTCTGCTCACGGCAGCCGTGCACCACCATCTCATCCGCGGTCGGCAGCGCACCAAGGTCGGACTCATCGTCGAGTGCGGCGACGCCCGCGAGGTGCACCACATGGCGCTGCTGATCGGGTACGGGGCCGGAGCCGTCAACCCCTACCTCGCCTTCGAGAGCATCGAGGACCTGATTGAGCATGATCTGCACGGCCTCGGTGGCGTCGAGCCCGCCGTCGCCGTGAAGCGATACATCAAGGCAGCCGGCAAGGGCGTGCTGAAGGTGATGAGCAAGATGGGGGTCAGCACCGTCGCCAGCTACACGGGAGCGCAGATCTTCGAGGCCATCGGCATCAGCAGCGATGTCGTCGACGAGTACTTCAGCGGCACCGTCAGCCGGCTCGGCGGCATCAGCCTCGACGAGATCGCAGCAGAGGTGGCGGCACGTCACGCTGCTGCGCACCCCCGACGCCCCGAGGAGCGCGCTCACCGCGAACTCGATCTCGGCGGCGAGTACCAGTGGCGGCGAGAAGGCGACGTGCATCTCTTCAATCCCGAGACGGTGTTCAAACTGCAGCACGCCACACGGGCGAAGCGATACGACATCTTCAAGCAGTACACGGCGCTCGTCGACGGGCTCTCGGCACGAGCCGCAACGCTGCGCGGCCTGTTCGAGTTCCGCAGTGGCGTCCGGCAGCCGATTCCGATCGACGAGGTAGAGCCGGTCAGCGAGATCGTCAGGCGATTCAGCACTGGGGCGATGAGCTACGGCAGCATCAGCGCAGAGGCGCACGAGACCCTTGCTGTGGCGATGAACAGCATCGGAGCCAAGAGCAACACTGGCGAGGGCGGAGAGGATCCGCAGCGGCTCCGTGATCCGGCACGTCGCAGCGCCATCAAGCAGGTGGCCAGCGGCAGGTTCGGGGTGACGAGTGAATACCTCGTGCAGGCCGACGACATCCAGATCAAGATGGCCCAGGGCGCCAAGCCCGGCGAGGGCGGCCAGTTGCCGGGCCACAAGGTGTATCCGTGGATCGCCGCCACCCGGCACAGCACGCCCGGCGTCGGACTCATCAGCCCACCGCCTCATCACGACATCTACTCGATCGAGGATCTCAAGCAGCTGATCCACGACCTGAAGAACGCCAACTCCGCGGCGCGTATCCACGTGAAGCTCGTCTCCGAGATGGGTGTCGGCACAGTGGCTGCCGGCGTCAGCAAGGCGAAGGCCGACGTGGTGCTCATCAGCGGCCACGACGGCGGCACGGGGGCGAGTCCGCTGACATCGCTGAAGCACGCCGGAGCGCCGTGGGAGCTCGGGCTCGCGGAGACGCAGCAGACGCTGCTCCTGAACGGGCTTCGCGACCGGATCGTCGTGCAGGCCGACGGCCAGCTGAAGACGGGTCGCGACGTCGTCGTCGCTGCACTGCTCGGCGCCGAGGAGTTCGGCTTCGCCACGGCACCGCTGGTGGTGAGCGGCTGCGTGATGATGCGCGTCTGCCATCTCGACACCTGCCCCGTCGGGGTTGCGACGCAGAACCCCGAGCTGCGCGCTCGATTCACGGGCCGGCCCGAATTCGTCGTCAACTTCTTCGAGTTCATCGCCGAGGAGGTGCGCGAGCTGATGGCGCAGCTCGGGTTCCGGACCGTCGACGAGATGGTGGGCCACGTCGAGGTACTCGACACACGTGCGGCGGCAGCGCACTGGAAGGCATGCGGCCTCGACATCTCGCCGATCCTGGCTGAGGCGCAGAACCCGTACGCGCAGTCGCTGCACTGCACCACGTCGCAGGATCATGGCCTCAACGCAGCGCTCGACCGACGCCTGCTCGAGCTGTGCGCCGACGCGATCGACAACGGTCACCACGTCAGCGCCGAGTTGCAGATCGGCAACGTGAACCGGACGGTCGGGACGATGCTCGGAAGCGCCGTGACGGCCCGCCACCCAGACGGCCTTCCCGATGGCACGATCGAGCTGCGCTTCCGCGGTTCGGCGGGACAGAGCTTCGGCGCTTTCGTGCCGGCCGGGATCACCCTGCTGCTCGAAGGGGATGCCAACGACTACGTCGGCAAGGGCCTCTCTGGCGGGCGCATCGCCGTGTTCCCGGATTCGACGGCCTCGTTCGCCGCAGAGGACAACGTCATTGCCGGCAACGTGATCGGCTACGGGGCGACGAGCGGCGAGATGTTCATCAACGGCATCGCCGGCGAGCGGTTCTGCGTGCGCAACTCGGGTGCCACCGCCGTCGTCGAGGGCATCGGCGACCATGGCTGCGAGTACATGACCGGGGGCCGGGTGGTGGTGCTCGGCCGAACGGGGCGCAACTTCGGTGCGGGCATGAGCGGAGGGATTGCGTATGTGCTCGACGATGGTGAATTCGACCAACGCCTCAATCACGAGATGGTGTCGCTCCGCCCACTCGACAACGACGACCGGGCCTTCCTCACGCGCGTGCTCGCCGACCACGTTCGCTGGACTGGGTCGGCTGCCGCTGCGCGACTGCTCGAGCATGGTGACGCGCTGCCCGGAATGGTGAAGGTGATGCCCCTCGACTTCGAACGGGTGCTCTCCGTGATGTCGGTAGCGAGAGCGGAGGGGCTCGACGAGGAGTCGATGCTGGAGCGCGTGATGGAGGCGAGCCGTGGGTGAGGTGACGGGATTCCTGAAGTGGGAGCGGTCGACGCCGGCGCATCGTCCGGTGCCGGTGCGACTGCGCGACTGGAAGGAGGTGTACGAGGACTTCCCGGTCGAGGCAGTGCGCCAGCAGGCGGGGCGGTGCATGGACTGCGGCATCCCGTTCTGCAGCAACGGATGTCCGCTCGGCAATTTGATTCCTGACTGGAACGACCTCGTGTACCGCGACCACTGGCGCGATGCGGTCGACCGTCTCCACGCAACGAACAACTTCCCGGAGTTCACGGGCCGACTGTGCCCGGCTCCGTGCGAGTCGGCGTGTGTCGTCGGCATCAGTGATGCACCTGTGGCGATCAAGCAGGTCGAGGTGGAGATCATCGACCGGGCGTGGGACGAGGGATGGGTGGTGCCGCAGGTGCCGACCGTGCGCACCGGCAAGCGGGTGGCCGTCGTCGGCTCGGGCCCGGCGGGTCTCGCCGCCGCCCAGCAACTGACCCGCGCCGGTCACGACGTCGTGGTGCTCGAGCGCGCCGACCGCATCGGTGGCCTCCTTCGCTACGGGATTCCCGAGTTCAAGATGGAGAAGCGGCACCTCGACCGGCGCATCGCGCAGATGGAGGCCGAGGGCACCGAGTTCCGCACCAACGCAGCAGTGGGCGAGGGCATCGACGTCGAGGTGCTCCTCGCGGCATACGACGCGGTGGTGCTGGCGTGCGGCGCCACGCAGTGGCGCGACCTGCCGGTGCCCGGCCGCGAACTGGCCGGCATCTACCAGGCGATGGAGTACCTGCCGCCCGCCAACCGCGTGCAGCTCGGCGACCCCGGACATCCGGCGGTCGACGTCGCCGGGCGGCATGTGGTGGTCATCGGCGGCGGGGACACCGGTGCCGACTGCCTCGGAACGGCGCATCGCCAGGGCGCTGCATCGGTGACCCAGCTCGAGATCATGCCCCAGCCGCCAGCGACGCGAGCGGAAGCGAACCCATGGCCGCAGTACGCGCTCGTCTACAAGGTGACATCGGCACACGAGGAGGGCGGCGAGCGCCTCTACAGCGTGAGCACCGACCGATTCCTCGATGACGGCTCCGGCAGCGTGCGAGCGATCGAGATCCACGATGTGGAGCTCGTCGATGGCCGGCTCGAGCGAGTCGACGGCTCGGCTCGCGAGCTGCAGGCCGACGTCGTGCTGCTTGCGCTCGGCTTCGTCGGCCCCGAGCGCGGCACGTGGCTCGACCAGCTCGGAGTTGCGTTCGACGACAGGGGAGCGGTGGCGCGCGACGACCGCTACATGTCGACCGTGCAGGGAGTCTTCGTCGCCGGCGACATGGGGCGCGGCCAGAGCCTCATCGTGTGGGCCATCGCCGAGGGGCGGTCGTGCGCCGCAGCGGTCGACGCCTACCTGACCGGTGCAAGTGATCTCCCGACGCCGATCGGGCCGTCGGCGCGTCCCCTGCAGTAGGGCCTGGCCCTACACTCGGGGCGTGCGCAGGACCCCCCGCTCCGTCGTGCTCGGCACGCCGATCGCCGTGGCGATCTGCGCTGTCGTGGTGCTGAGCGGCTGCGGCGAGGCGTCGACGGCGAGCACCTCCACCGTGGTCAACCTCGACAGCACCAACTACTTCACGATCCCGCCCACGCCGAGCACGATCGCCACCACCACCACGCTGCCGGGGCCAGTCCTGCCGGGCCAGATGACCTCTGACATCACCTTCTATACGGTCGTCGGCGGCGACACGCCGTCGGGCGTGGCAGCGCGGTACGGCATCACGCTGGCTGCGCTCGATGCGGCGAACATCGACACGCCCGGATATCCGGCGTTCCTGGTCGGCATCCAGATCAAGATCCCGCCGGGCGCCACGATTCCCTCGACAACGATTCCCCAGCCCGAGCCCGGCGACAAGCTGTGCATCGCCGGGAAGTACATCATCAAAGAGGGCGATACGCCCTCCGGCGTGGCGAGCGACTTCGGCGTCACGCTCGACGACCTCAACAAGGCCAACGGCGAGACCGCCGGCTACCTGAACTTCATTATCGGCGCCGAGATCATCATCCCGGCGAACACCGACGACTGCTGACCGGCCGGGTCGAATAGGTCTCAGCCCAGGTCGGGCCAGCGCCGCTTCTGGCGCCGACGCTGTCCCGCACGGCCCAGTTTGCGCCGCTCGGCGAGCGCCCACTGGCGCCGCCAGCCCTGGTGATCCGGTCCGGTGAGCCGCGGACTCTCGCCGGTGGCCGCTCGTCGGCGGGCTGTCCACCAGTCGCTCAACGCCTCGTCGCCGAGTGCCGTGACCGAAGTCTCGATGCGTGCATTGAACCGCCGCGTGTTCTCGTCGTCGGCCGAGCGGAGGGGAGCACCGAAGACCACTGAGGTGCGGCCGCGTCGCGGCCGCTTCATGCCCTTGCCGAATATCGAACCGGTGCCGTCGATGAACACGGGCACAACCGCGGCACCGGTGCGCGACGACAGGTACGCGGCACCGCCCTTGAAGTCCTGGCCCCATCCGTCGGGCGAGCGGCCTCCCTCGGGATAGATGACCACGCTCCACCCGTCGTCGAGCAGTCGGCGCAACTGGTCGCTCGACGTGCGGCTGGTGACCTCGCGTTCGATCGGGATGGCGTTCAGCGCCAGTGCGGCAAGTGTGCCCTTGAGGCGGGTGTCGAAGAAGTAGTCGGCGGCTGCGGCGACGACGAGCTTCGAGCGCCACGGCTCGGGGACGGCGGTGATCACCAGCGGGGTGTCGACGTGGCTGTGGTGGTTCGGGGCGAAGATGAGCGCAGGCGGCGGGTCGAGGTCGGCGAGATCGGCGAGCCGGTCGGTGCCCGACACGGCGGGACTGGCGAGCCACTGCACGGCGGCGCGCATCGGGCCGGCGACGAACGCGCGCCGTGCCGCCCGGGCAAGGCTGCCGCGTGCCCAGTCGGTATCGAAGTGCGCGCCGAGCGACGGTGCGGGCTCGGGCACCGTGACGCCTCGCGGGACGGTCGGCTTCCGGTAGGGGAAGCCGAGCGAGCGCACCGGCGCGAGGGCGGCCTGCAGGGCGCTGCTGGCAGCGTCGCCGATCTTCGCCATCTGGCGAAGCCGGCTGAGCGGGACGGAGCGTTGGTCGGCCATGGAACGGTGAGCGGGTCTCAGTGCACGTCAGCCACGAGGAGGGCCGGCACATGCAGGTGCGTGACGGTGGGTGTGCGGCCGACGACGTCGCTCGCGATCTCGAATGCGTCGTCGAGCGTGCTGGCAGGAGTGAAGCCGAGTCGGCGGACCGTCGAGGGGTCGCCGCCGACGATGATGACCTTGCCGGCCCACTGCTGGCCGTGGGCACCCCAGTACCACGCATAGAACGGATGCACGCCGTGGTAGGCGTTGCCTGTGCGGTAGAGGTGGCGGTACCACTCGTCCTCGGCGTACGCCTTCTCCCACTTCTGGCCCATCACGACCGGATCGGTCGTGTCGGGGAGCACCTGCTCGAAGAAGTCGATGTAGCTGGGATGGTGCACCGGATCGAAGTCGCGATACGTGGGATGGGTCATGATGATGACGCCCCCCTCGCGCACCAGTGGCTTGTTGCGGTACATGTTGAACAGGTAGCCGAGTCCCATGCACATCACGAGGATCGGATTCATCACGCCGTCGGGGTTGTACGGGCACACGAACGGAATGCCGAGTGTCAGGATGTCGGTCTGGCCCTCGACGTGGACGAGCTGCTGCTCGTACACCTTGGCAAGGGTGCGCTCGTGCACCGCCGATGTCTCACCGGCCTGCACGCTGGTCATCTGGTGCGGGCCCTGGATCGAGTGGAAGATCTTCCGGGCCATCTTCACCGGCACCTTCGAAAGGGCCTTGGTCGTTGCCAGGTAGGTGGCTCGCTCGCGGGCGCTCCACTCCCACTCGCGCGACGAGATGAAGCTGAACTGCTCGGGGAACATGTCGGTGTTCAGCGTGGTCTCGATCTGGAAGATCTTCGGGCCGCTGTCGCGGAGCAGGGTGCCGAGACGCCAGATGCTCTTGTGCAGCGCAGAGTGCTCGCGGTGTCCCATCAGGCTCCGCGTGTTCTGCAGCGTCTCGCCCGTGTGGTGTGCGCTCAGGCACCTGTAGCTGGCGAGGCCGGTGGTGATGCTCTTCCAGCCGCCGTCCATCGGCACCGAGTTGATGTTGACGTAGACGATGAGGTCGCTCTCGGCGGCGCGCTTGTTGATCTCGAGCACTTCGCCGTGGTCGGTGGTGCCGAGCACGGCGAGGTTGTCGTAGTCCTCGGCGTCGTGCTGGTAGAGCATGCCCCGCGGGTGGAAGGCATCGAAGATCCGGTCGCCGAGTGCATGGCGCAGCTCGTAGTCGTGCATGCGGCGGTGAAGGCCGAGCGCTGCGATCAGGTGCACGTCGTCGACGCCCGCCTCGGCGGCCATGTCGAGCACGGCCTCGATGACGCGCTGTCGGGTGTCGGGCCTGCGCATCTTCGGCAGCGGCAGGCTGACGTCGTCGAACGCGATCGTGAGCCTCATCCCGGGGAACAACTGGGCGGGCAGGGGATCCTGGTCGATCGGGTGGAGCAGCGCCGTGCGGATTGCGCCGTCGATGTCCTTGAGGGCGGGCAGCGGCTCGGGCGGGTAGATCACCCGGCTGCGACCTGCGGGCAGGCGCTCGAGCGAGAAGTTCTCGCCCCGCCAGAACAGCGTGGGTGGGGTCGAGCGGTCGACGTCGAGGACGAAACCTGGGCGGGGCATGACTACTTCCCTTCCTTGGGGCGCAGGTCGAATGCGACTTTCACTGTGCCGCGACGCCCTGCATTGGCTGCGTGGGCGATGGCGTCGTGGAACTCGCGGAGCTGGTAGGTGGCGCCGACGAGGCGCCCGAGCGAAAAGCGGCGGACAACGTCGATGGCGCGGGCGAAGTCGGCCCTCGAGTACGCGTAGCAGCCTCGGATGCAGGTCTCGCGGTGCCATAGCGATGTCATCTCGAGCGTCACGTTGCCGGGCATTCCGACGAGGTGGACGTTTCCGGCCGGTGCGACGACGCGGAGCGCCTGCTGCACCGAATCGCTCGTGCCGACGCAGTCGATGACGTCGGCGGCGCCTCCCGTGAGCTGGTCGCCCATCACCAGCGACTGCGATGCCGACCTGACCCATCGGGGCAGCTCATCCGGCGCGCAGACGACGTCGGCACCGAGTTCCTTGGCGAGTCGCCGCTGCTCGGGGTAGCGGGCAGTGACCACGATCGGCCCGCTGCGCTCGACCTCGCCGCGCTCGGCCCTGACGGTGATCGCGGCAAGCGTGAGCAGGCCCATGGTGCCGGCTCCGAGGATCGCCGTGTGTCGGCCGCTGTAGCGCTCGGCTGCATGCACTGCGCAGGCGGTGGGCTCTATCACGACAGCGTCCTCGTCGCTGAGGTCGGCTGGCACGTCGACGAGCTGCAGCCGATGGGCCACCATCTCGTTCGACCACCCGCCGCCCGTATCGGTGCAGAAGCCCGACTGCAGGCCCGGTTCGAGGTGCCCGAACGCGGCACGCTCGCACAGGTTGACGCTGCCGGCGGCGCAGGCATCGCAGACTGGTGTGATGCCGCGGACCTCGCACGAGAGCACGGGGATCAGCACCACTCGTCGCGCCCCGTCTGGGTCGTCGACGACATCGGCCACGACCTCGTGTCCTGGCACGAACGGATAGCTGACGAGCGGGTCGAAATAGGCGGATGCCGTGCCGTCGACGAGGGCGATGTCGCTGCCGCAGATGCCGGCCAGACGCGGCCGCAACCGCACCCACTCGGGTGAGGGCAGGGCGAGCTGCTCGTCGGGCTCGAGCGACAGCGGTCCGACCGCGGCGCCCCTTCCCGGCATCAGCGAGCTGGCAACCCGCGCTGCGGCGAATCTCATGGGCTTGCGCGAGAACACCAGTCGGCTCATCGGATGGCCCTCCTGCGCTCGCGCTCGCTGAGCAGCGGCCCGATCGGCAGCAGCCGCGTGGGTGCGCCAGACGCCTTCGTCCAGTGTTCGACGAGCCAGCCGCGCTTGCGGGCGATGGCGGCGAGCCGGGTCTCGGGATTCACTGCGACGGGGAAGCCCACGGCCTCGAGCATCGGGAGGTCGCTCGACGAGTCGGCGTAGGCGATGCTCTCTTCGAGTCGCAGGCCCTCGGCGGCGCAGTAGTCGGCGAGGATCTGGGCTCGGGTCTCGCCGGTGGGCGGCACGGTGCCGAGGTGGCCGCTGTACGTGCCGTCGGGGCGGACGGTCATCTTGGCGGCGACGATCTCGTCGAACAGAGGCCGCAGTCCTTCGACAGCGAAGTCGAGCGCGCCGGTGATGAGGATGGTCCGATGGCCGAGCGCACGGTGCTCGCGGACTCGACGGAGTCCGGCGGGGAACGACTTGGCCATGATGAGGTGGGTCAGCAGCGCAGTGCTGTCCTCGCCGATCTGGTCGATCGGAGCGTCCTCGTAGCGCCGGTAGAAGAATCGCAGGAAGTCGGTGCGGTCGCGGCGGTCGACCGCCTGCAGTGTCGGTGCCTCGGCAAGGGTCCGCAGCACGTAGCGGATCCGCTCGGGCACGTTGAGTCGCCGCGTCGCCAGGAACGAGTAACTCTCGACGACGTTGCTGGCGATGAGCGTGTTCTCGAGGTCGAATGCTGCGACGTGGCGATCGGGTGACAGGACCGACTTGCGCAGCCGCGCCGTGCGGTCGCTGCGCGTCTTGCCGCCGGTGGTCTTCGCGCGGGAGTGCTTGACGATCGACGGCAGGTGGATCTCGCTGACGTAGCGGGGCCAGTCGACGCTCGACGGATCGAAGTTGAACGCAGTTCGGTCGGCAGCATCGAGCGATTGCCACATCGCCATGAGGCGGTCCACCTGGTAGATGGCCTCGCACTCGGTGTAGAGGCCGTAGAGCAGCACGTACTGGTAGGCGCGGTCGATCTCGGTCTTGCGCTCCTCGAGCGACGCCGCCCATGCCGCCTGCTTGCCGCGGAGGGGAAGGCTCTGCAGGATGCGCTCTGACCGCTCGGCGAGCGCCTTGGCGCGGGCGAGTTGTTCCTTCACCCTGCCGCGGGCGGGGAACTGCCACTCCGGCACCACGATGGGCTGGCCCTCGTTGTCGTACAGCGGGTGTGCGGTGAACCACTCGCGCACGTGGTGCACGAGGATGCCGTACTTGAGCGGATTGATGCCGCCACTTGCCACCTGCGAGATCAGCGGTGCCTCATCGGGCCCGAGTGCGGCGACGGCGATGATCGCAGCAACCACGAGGTCGACCGGGATCACGTCGATGGTGCCCTCCGGGACGCCGGGGAACTCCTTCAGCAACCCGCGTGCGTAGCTGAGGATGACTGGCTCTGCCATGCGGAATCCGCGGATCCAGCCGGGGAATGGCTCGGCCAGCGCCGACTCGATGATCGACGGCCTGACGATGCTGACGGGAACGTTGCCCTTCGACTCGACGAGCGCCTGCTCGCCGAGTGCCTTGGTGAATGCGTACGCATCCGGCCATCCGACGCTCGCGGCTCGCGATCTGCCGGCCTCGACGAGCTGGTCCTTCACCCATGCCTCGCGCAGCGACTCGGTCTTCGCGGCGAGTGCCGGTGCTCCCGCAGCGCCGAGCTCGGCGCGTGCGGCGGTGCGGAATGACGCCAGCTGCGCCGGTGTGCGGCTGGATGCCTCGGTGTCGGCGCGCAGGCGTCGTGCGGATGCGACCTCGCGGCGCCATGACAGTCCGATGTCCCATGGGCCGTCGCTGACGAGCTCCTCGGGCGCACTGCCGCGGCGATTGCCCGCGACGTAGCACGTGCTCACTGCGACCAGGTGTGGTGCGACTCCGAGTTCGTGCAGCGTCTGTGCGATGCGAACAGGTCCGAGGAGGTTGATCTCGACGGCGCTGTCGAGCGGACTGTCGAAGCTGACGGCGGCAGCCGAGTGGATGACGGTGTGGCAGGCGGCGAGCAGCGCGCGGTCTGCTGCGTTGAGGCCGAGGCCGTCGCTCGTCACGTCGCCGCTGATGACGCTGACGCGGCGGGCGACCATCTCGTCGAAGGTCTCGGGGCCGCCCTCGAGCTGGCTGCGCAGCCGGTCGAAGGCGTTGTTCTTGAAGATCTCCCGGCGGGCGCGCTCGGCAGCGTCGTGACGCGACCCGGGCCGGATAAGCAGCACGAGCTGGCAGCCGGGCACCGAGCGCAGCAGCCGCTCGACGAGCGCCGTGCCGACGAAGCCGGTGCAGCCGGTGATGGCAATCCGGCGGCCGTCAAGGCGTTCGGCGATCATGGGCGAGGTTCTAGCACAGTTCTCTACCATGTGGTAGAGAAGGCGGCAGATGGGCGCTCGACCGGATCTCCGACCGCACCTGCGACCGGGCCCAATGGCCGCAGGACGGCGCAATACGAGGGGAGAGATCCTCGACGTGGCCACCGACCTGTTCGGCCAGCGGGGGGTGGAAGCGGTGTCGCTCGACGTCATCGCCGCCGAGGTCGGGGTGACCAAGCAGACCCTGCTGTACTGGTTTCCGAGCAAGGACGAGCTCACCCAGGCGGTGCTGGTGCATGCGATCGAGGAGCTGTCGTTCGGCATCGAGGCAGCCATCCGGGCAAGCACCGCCGACCCGCTCGACCGCGTCGACGCGGTGGTGAAGGCTGTGTTCCGCCAGGCGGTGAAGCGGCCGTCGCTGCTCGGACTCGCCCGCGAGGCCAGCCGCCTGCCCGCAGCCGCCGGCGACAGGTTCGCCGATGCCGTGCGGCCGCTCGTCGATCGCGCTGTGGCCTATCTCGGCCGCGAGATGGATGCGGGGCGCCTGCGGCGCAGCGATCCGCGAATGGTGGCAGCGCTGTGCTACGCCACGGTCACCGGCATCGCCACCGAGCCGGAGGCGCTCCGTGCAGTGGGCTGGACTCCCGACCTCGCCGAACTCCGTCGCCTGCGCAGCTCGCTGCTCGAGTTCCTGCGCGCCGCGCTCGCTCCGTCAGCGTGAGGTGTTTCGCCGCTGTCGGGCATGGCGCCCGAGCGCAAGGCGGACCAATTCGTCGATGAGTGCGGGATAGGGCAGCCCGCTGGCCACCCACAGTTTCGGGTACATCGAGATCGGCGTGAAGCCGGGCATCGTGTTCACCTCGTTGAGCAGGAAGCCCCGGCCGTCGGCTTCGAAGAAGAAGTCGACGCGGGCGAGCCCGCTGCAGCGCAGCGCAGTGAAGGCTCGCACGGCGAGCGACTGCACCTCTGCGCTCTGCGAGGCCGTCAGGTCGGCCGGCACGATGGCCTGCGACCGCTCGTCGAGGTACTTGTCGGCGTAGTCGTAGAACTCTCCGCCGGGGATGATCTCGCCGGCGAGACTTGCTCGCGGCTCGAGGTCGCCGAGCACAGCGACCTCGATCTCGCGGCCGCGGATGGCCTCCTCGGCCACGATCCACTCGTCGTACCCGAGCGCCACCTCGATGGCGCGTCGAACCTCCTCGATTGACGCTGCCTTCGACACGCCGATCGACGAACCCATGTTGGCCGGCTTCACGAAGAGCGGCAGCCCGAGTTCTGCGACGAGCGCGTCGGGGGTGGTGGGTCCGATGGCGTCGGCGCGCAGGCCGACGTGGCGGGGCTGCGGGATGCCGGCATGCGCAGTCATCGACTTGGCTGCCACCTTGTCCATGCAGAGCGCCGACCCGAGCACGCCGGAGCCGACGTACGGCAGCCCGGCGAGTTCGAGCAGTCCCTGCACGGTGCCGTCCTCGCCGAGCGGGCCGTGGAGCAGTGGAACGACGACCGTGTCGGCGGCCGGTACGAGCACCTCCGACGGAGCGACGACGTCGCCCTCCGGGTCGAGCGTGCCGGGCAGAGCACCCGGGCCCTCGGCGAGCGCTGCGGCGGTCGATGCCGATCGCATCCACGTCCCATCGCGCCCGATGCCGATGGGGGTGATGCGGTACCGCGCCGGATCGATGGCGCGCAGCACGTGCGCAGCCGTGACACAGCTGACATCGTGCTCGGCCGACTGGCCGCCGAACA
>JBEGVK010000204.1:0-3037 GCA_041178405.1 Actinomycetota bacterium
CCTCAGCGACTGGTGGATGGCCGCGATGACCTCATGCGGATGGGCCATGTCGTGGATGCAGTCGAACGTGCAGACCAGGTCGAGTGAGTGATCGGCCGGCAGCGGCTGCTGGCGAGGGTCGCAGAACTCGGCATTGCGCGCACCTGCCGCCACGAGCCGCTCGCGGGCGCGTGCGAGCGCTTACTGGCTGATGTCGTAGCCGGTGACCGTGCTCGAGGGGAACGCCGACGCCATCAGCAGCACTGCCCCACCCGAACCGCAGCCCACGTCGGCAATGCGGGCGCCGGCATGCAGCCTGTCGACCATCCCGTCGAGTGCGGGCAGGACCGTCGGGAGCAGATGCGCTCGGTTCCACGGCTCGAAACTGCGTTCGATGCCGACCGCACCCTCCGGTCCATGGCTGTCGTAGTCGTGGCCGATGCCGGATCGGAAGCTCTCGCTCACATGGTCGAGCGCCTGCATCGTCTGCGGGAGACGGTGGAACATCCCCATGCCGAAGGACGGATCCTCGGGGTCGGCCAGCACTGCCGCTGCCTCGGGTGACAGCGAGAACGAGTCGCCGCCGTGCGAGTCGATCAGCCGTGCCGCCGCCTGATTGTGTGCCCACTCGCGCACCCACCGCTCGACGGTGCCCGTGGCAGCAGCGAGCTCGGCGGTCGACATCGGCCTGCCGGCAGCGCGGAGTGCTCGATAGAGGCCGAGCCGATCGCCGAGATGCACCATGCCTGCCGTCACGGCACCCTCGAGCTTCGAGAACAGCAGGAACGAGTAGAGCTTCAGCCGGTCGGAGTCGATTGCGTCGCCCATGGCGGCCTAGGCGGGAAGGGTCCAGCGCGGCGAGCGCTTCTCGAAGTTCGACATCACTGCCTCGGCCTGGTTCGGCCTGCCGATCAGCGACCCGATGTGCTGGCGTTCGGCAGCGAACTGCGCTGCGGCACCCTGGTGCAGCAGTTCGTTGAGCAGTCGCTTCGAGGCACGCACGGCATCTGGACTGCGCCCGGCGATCTCTGCGGCAAGCGACATTGCGTCGGCGTGCGGGTCGTCGCTCACGTGCGTTGCGATGCCGAGCTCCTTCGCCGCTCGGCCATCGAAGATCCTCGCCGTGAAGACCAGTTCCTTGGCGATGTCGGCACCGACGAGCTGAGCGAGGAAGAACGTGCCCGTCATGTCGGGCACGAGGCCCCAGTGCACTTCGCGCACGCTGAGCTGCGTGTCGGGATGGACGATCCGGATGTCGGCGCCAAGCGCCACTTGCAGGCCCCCGCCGAGGGCATGTCCGTGGACAGCCGCGATGACGGGGACGGGCACCTCCTGCCACACCCAGCACACCTGCTGCCCAAGGTGTGTGATCCGCCCGTCGCGCATCTCCCCCGGGTTGCCGGGTGGCCGCTCGTCGCCGCCAGAGCCGATCGCCGACATCGTTGCGAAGTCGAGTCCGGCGCAGAAGGACTGGCCATCGCCGGACAGCACCGCCACGAGCACGCCGGGGGCAGCGCACAGCCACTCACCCGCCTCGGCGATGCCGAGGAACATCTCGCTGTCGAGCGCGTTCCGCTTGTCGGCGCGGGTGAGGCGCACGTCAGCGATGCCGTCGGCGACAGTGATGCGAACACGGTCCCTGAAACTGACGGTCACGTCGTCTGGCATGTGGCGCAGTCTGTCAGGTCGGCACGCCATCGTCCGCAGTGCTACGGGTCAGTCGACGAGACGCAGGCCGCTCGGCACCAGTGACGGCGCAGCGTTCGGGAGGTCGACAACGAACTCAGTGCGGTGGCCGGCGAAGCGATGCTCGCTCAACAGCACGGGGCGGCCGTCGACCGTGGTAGTGAGCCGCTCGCACCGCACGATGGGACTGCCGGGAGGAACCGCCAGCAGGGCTGCATCGTCGGCGGTCGCAGCGTCGGCACCGATCGTCTGCACTGCGCCGCGAAGTTCGACGCCGAGCAGTTCATAGAACGGCTGCCGCTCGACGTCGTGCCGGCTGAGGTGCTGGCCGAGATCGGCGGGACACCACACCGTCACCACCGCGAACGGCTGGCCGTCGGCGAGGTTCCGGCGCTTCACCCGCAGCACATGGCGCGTGCCCAGGCGGGAGGCCACGTGCTGATCTGCCTCGACGAACGCGAACTCGCGGACCTCGCGCTGCGGGTGGAGGCCCCCGGATGCCAGCTGCTGCTCGATCGTCTCGAGGCGGCCGAGACGCTGCTGAAAGGGCTTCCCGGCAACGAACCAGCCGAAGCCCTGCCGGGAGTCGACGAGGCCCTCGGCGCGCAGCACCTCGAGCGCCCGGCGCACCGTCACCCGGCTGGCGGCGAACTCGGCCGACAGGTCGCTCTCGCTGGGCAGCACCTGTCCGCTGCCTGCGTCGACGATGCGGGCGCGCAGATGGGCCGCGATCTCCTGGTAGCGGATGGCGCGCGTCGACGGGTTCGGGGGCCGGGCGGCCATCAGTCGCCGTTCCGGGGACTGGGTCGGGCCGGCTGCGTCGGCAGTTCGCTCGATCCGGGCACTTGTCTTATAGTTGTCTACATCCGACCATCTCGCAAGGGGTTCCCATGAAGGCCACCGCCGGCACGCCGATCGAACTCGTCCAGGCCGCCTACGCCACACTGCCCGACCGTGTCGCCGCTGGCCGCCAGCGACTCGGCCGGCCGCTCACCCTCGCAGAGAAGATCCTCCTCAACCACATGGTCGACCCGGCCGAGCCAGTCGATCGCGGTGTCACTTACAACGACTTCCATCCCGACCGCGTCGCGATGCAGGACGCCACTGCCCAGATGGCACTGCTGCAGTTCATGACGGCCGGACTGCCCACCACCGCCGTGCCGTCCACCGTGCACTGCGACCACCTCATTCTCGCCAAGGTGGGCGCGAAGATCGACCTCGGCGTCGCCGTCGACACGAACCGCGAGGTCTACGACTTCCTCCGCTCGGTGAGCGCCCGCTACGGCATCGGCTTCTGGGGCCCTGGAAGCGGCATCATCCACCAGGTCGTCCTCGAGAACTACGCCTTCCCCGGCGGAATGATGATCGGCAC
>JBEGVK010000205.1:0-13871 GCA_041178405.1 Actinomycetota bacterium
AGGTCTTCTACTACGTCGGCATCATCGGCGCCTTCATGACGGCGGCGTACATGACCCGCGCCACGTATCTCACGTTCTTCGGTTCGCCACGCGGTGGTGCGGCGCACTTCGTGGGTGGACATCATGATGACGAGTCGCATGCCGTGCACGGCGCCGATGCCCACGACGCCCACGACTCTGATACGGACGGCCACGGCGCGCACGATCACGACGAGCACGACGCTCCCGCACACGGCAGGCCGCTGCCGTTTGCGCCGAGCGACTCGCCCTGGAAGATCACTGCACCACTGCTGGTGCTGGGCGTGCTCGCGATCGCTGCGGGCTACATCAATGCACCGCTGCTCCACATCGAGAAGCTGCACGAGTGGCTGCACGGCTCGATCGGCGTCGAGGTGCCGCCCGCACCGAAGTTCAAGTGGTCGAGTGCTGCGCCCGGACTCGTGCTCGTCGCTCTGGGCATCGTCAGCAGCCTGCTCATCAGCCGGGCTGTCTTCGGTTCCGCGACGTCTCGGCTGAAGGGGCTCACCGGTCGGATTGCGCCGCTCCGCTGGGTGCACACCTTCCTCGTCAACAAGTACTACCTCGACGTCCTCTACGAGCGGGTGATCGTGCGTGCAGTGGCGTATCCCATCAGCCGTGCCGCCTACTGGGTGAACCAGCGGATTCTCGATGGTGTCGTCAACGGCGTCGGATTGTCGGGGAAGCGAGCCGGCAACTTCGTCTATCGCTACATCGATCAGGGCCTGGTCGATGGCGTGGTCAATGGCAGCGGTGCCACGGCGCGCGGCGCCGGTGGCCAACTGCAGCCCGTCCAGTCAGGCAAGGTAAACCTCTACGGCACGCTGCTCTTCGGTGCTGCAGCCGTGGGTGCACTCGTCCTCATTCTCGTCAACAGCTAAAGGGAACCGCAGATGATCCAAGAACAGCAATGGCTCCTCAGCCTCGGCACGTTCCTGCCGATGGCTGGCGTGCTGGTGATGCTCTTCATCCCGAAGAAGAACGAGTTGCTCGCCAAGGAAGTCGCCCTTGTCACCGCCGTGGCGACGGTGGTGGTCGGCATCTACACCCTGGTGCAGTTCGACTATTCGGCTGCCGAGAAACTGCAGTTCTTCACCACGAACGACTGGATCACGCCGATCAAGGCCACGTACACGATCGGTCTCGACGGCATCAGCCTGCCGCTCTACTTCCTCTCGATGGTCATCACCCTGCTCGTGATGATCTACTCATGGGACCACGTGCCCGAGCCGGGCAACGCCAAGGCGTTCTTCATCCTGATGCTGGTGCTGCAGACCGGTATGGCGGGCACGTTCATCGCCCAAGACCTCATTCTCTTCTTCGTGTTCTTCGAAGTCGTGCTCCTGCCGATGTACTTCATGATCGGCGTGTGGGGCGGCGAGAACCGCCAGTACGCGTCACTGAAGTTCTTCCTCTACACGATGTTCGGCTCGGCCCTGATGCTTGTCGCCTTCATCGCGCTGTTCATCAAGACGGGCAGCGAGTCGTTCTCGCTGCCCTACCTCATCGAGAACGGTGCCGAAGTGGCCCGCACTGCGCAGATGTGGATCTTCGCCGGCATGTTCATCGGCTTCGCCGTGAAGGTGCCGATGTTCCCGTTCCACACCTGGTTGCCAGATGCCCACACTCAGGCACCCACGCAGGGATCGGTGATCCTTGCAGCGATCCTCCTGAAGCTCGGGACGTACGGCTTCGTGCGCATCGCCATTCCGACGTTGCCTGAAGCGGCTCCAGAGTGGGCGCCCGTCATTGCGGTGCTCGCTGCGATCGGCATCATCTACGGCGCCCTCGGCTGTCTCGCCCAGACCGACATGAAGCGGCTGATCGCGTTCTCGTCGGTTGCCCACATGGGCTTTGTCATGCTCGGCATCAGCACGCTCACACCGCTCGGCATCAATGCTGCGCTGTTCGGCATGGTCGCCCACGGCCTCATTACCGGAATGCTCTTCTTCGTCGCAGGCTCGGTGAAAGAGCGCTACCACACGCTCGAGATCGCCCGCCTCCGTGGAATGCTCGTCGAGTTGCCCAAACTCGGCTGGATCCTCGGCTTCTGCGTCATGGCCTCACTGGGACTTCCCGGCCTCGCCGGTTTCTGGGGCGAGTTCCCGGCCATCCTCAGTGCCTGGAATCCGGCTGAGGGGCTCAGCCTCGGGCTGTTCCGCACCGTCACCGTGATTGCCGCGCTCGGCACGGTGCTCGCCGCTGCGTACCTGCTGTGGCTCTACCAGCGGACTGCATTCGGTACGCCCAACCGCGAGCTCGCCGGCCACGACGGCCATGGGAGTCACCACGGCGACGGCCACGGGGACGACATGCATGACGTGAATCGATTCGAATGGGCCGCGTGGATCCCGCTGCTCGTGGCCATCGTGGTCTTCGGCGTCTACCCGCAACTGATGTTCAAGGTGATGGACCCGGCTGTCACTGCGATCTTCGGGAAGTGAACTGATGCTCGCTGCGTCGCTCGCCGAGTTCGTCACGCCCACGATCGACTATCACGCGCTCGCGCCCGAGATCATCCTCGCGCTCGGCATCTGCGCAGTGCTCCTGGTCGACCTCTTCGTGACCGAGCGGCAGCGGTGGATCACCGGCATGCTCACAGGACTCGTCCTCCTCGGCTCGTTCGTCCCGATCGTCACGCTCGCAGTGCTCACTGACGGCGCCCGCAGCCTGTTCGACGGCCGCTACGTGATCGACGATTTCTCCCTCGCGCTCAAGGCACTGTTCGTGCTCGCTGGCTACGTCGTCGTGCTGCTGAGCACCAACGAGATGGAAGAGGGCCACTACTACCAGGGCGAGTACTACCTGTTGATGCTCACCAGCGTGCTCGGCATGGTGATGATGGCCAGCAGCCGCGACCTCGTCAGCGTGTTCGTCGCCCTCGAGTTCCTCTCGATCCCCGCCTACATGATGGCGGCGTGGCGCAAGCGCGACGCTTTGAGCAACGAGGCAGGTGTCAAGTACTACCTCCTCGGTGTATTCGCCAGCGCCGTACTCCTGTATGGCATGAGCCTGCTGTTCGGCATCGCAGGCAGCACCAAGTTGGTCGACATCGGGGCGGCCATCGACGTGTCGGCGGGTGGAAGTGGTGTCGGACTCCAGGTGCTCGCCATCGTCTTCGTCATCGCCGGATTTGCCTTCAAGGTGAGTGCCGTGCCGTTCCACACCTGGGCTCCCGACACCTATCAGGGCGCGCCAACCCCGGTCACGGCGTTTCTCAGCGTTGCGTCGAAGGCGGCTGGCTTCATCGGCATCGTGTCGATGGTGTACCTCGCCTTTCCGGGTGCAGTCGACGTGTACCAGCCCTTCATGTGGGCGCTCGCTGCGCTGACGATGACGGTCGGAAACCTGCTGGCCCTGAAGCAGACCAACATCGTGCGAATGCTGGCGTACTCGAGCGTCAGTCAGGGCGGATTCATCCTGATGCCGCTTGCCGTGGCCGGCACCGGCGACTCGGCTGGCCCAGCGCTGAAGGCCGTTGTCGTCTACCTCTTGCTCTACGCCGCCACGAATCTCGGGGCGTTCGCCGTAGTGATCGCCGTGTCGCGGACCACCCAGAGCGGCGAGATCAGCAGCTTCGGCGGACTGTTCTCGTATGCACCTGGCCTGACCGTGCTGATGACACTCTTCCTTGCGTCGCTCGCCGGCATTCCACCGCTCAGCGGCTGGTACGCAAAGTTCGGTGCCTTCACCGCCGTAGTGGATGCGGGTGGTCCGTGGGGCTACAGCATCGCAGTGATCGGAGCGGTGAATGCCGTCGTGGCCTCGGCGTACTACATCACGGTGATGCGCGAGATGTGGATGAAGCCGGCCCCCGAAGGTCGCAGCACGCTGGTGCGGGTGCCTGCTCCGGTGACCGCAGCGCTCGTTCTCTGCTGCGCCGCCACTGTGATCCTCGGCGTGCTGCCCGGCTTGGTGGCGCGCTTCGGCGACCTCGCCGATCTCACCGGTGCCTTCGGCGGCTGACCCGGTCGTCGCCGAGGTCGGGGATCGACGGGCCGAACTCGGCGGGCCTCTCCGCTTCGACGAGTTCCTCGACATCGCGCTGTACGGGCCTCATGGCTTCTACCAGCTGGCCGGTCGTGCTGGTCGCCGCGGCGACTTCCTGACGTCACCCGAGGTGGGGCCGCTGTTCGGCGAGGTGCTCGCCCGATGGCTTGCCGTCGAACTGGATGCGCTCGAAGGGCCGGAGCAGCCGATCGTCGTCGAGGTGGGCGCTGGACCGGGAACCCTCGCCCGCAGCGTGCTGCAGGCGGCACCGCATCTCGCTGGTCGGTATGTGGCAGTCGAGCGGTCCACTGCGCAACGGGCCTTGCATCCGCCAGGCGTGATCTCGGATGTACAGCTGCCGACGAGCACGTTCCATGGTGTCGTCATCGCCAACGAACTGCTCGACAACCTGCCGTTCCGGCTCGCCGTGCACGACGGCGCGTGGCGCGAGGCATATGTCGACATCGACCGCAGCGGTTCGCTCATCGAGGTGCTACTGCCAGCGCCGCCCGAGTGGTCGTGGCTGCCGAGCAGCGCTGCACACGGGGCACGCCTGCCGGTGCAGGAGCAGGCGGCCGACTGGGTCAGATCCGCGACCTCGCGGCTCAGCGCCGGTGTTGTGCTGGCTGTCGACTACTGCGTGCCGACGACCGCCGAGCTGCTGAATCGGCCGTGGAGGACGTGGCTGCGCACATATCGCGGGCACGAGCGTGGCGCTCACTATCTTCGCGACCCCGGTCAGCAGGACATCACTGCCGACGTCTGTCTCGACCAGCTGCCGTTGGCGGATGCTGTTCGTACCCAGGCGCAGTTCCTTAGGCGATGGGGTATCGACGAACTCGTCGACGAGGGTCGGATGGCGTGGGAGCGGTCGGCATCGAGGCCTGACCTCGCCGCCCTGCGGATGCGCAGCCGCGTCCGCGAGGCCGAGACCCTTCTCGATGCCTCTGGGCTGGGCGGCTTCGTGGCGGTCGAGTGGAGAACCCACTCCAGGTGAACGGGCATGAGCGCAGGGCGTTCACCCTGCGAAGAGTGGTGGCATCGACACGGAGCGGGAGTCTCACGCTCGTGGTTTGTGCCCACCACAGAGTGCGTTATTGTTCAATCAGGCAACATCGAGGGAGACGATGATGAACATCACCGCGAAGCGCTTGGCCGTCGCATCGGCGCTCATTGGAATCGGAATTGTTTCCGGCTTGGGCTCGGGCACCTCCGGCGCTGACGGCACGCTCTACCAGGGCAACGTCACGACGTGCGCCGACGTCGGCATGGGCGAGTATCTCGACTCGGGTCTGCTCGAAGGCACCGACGGCGAGTACTCGAACGCCTACTTCTCGTGGACGATCTCCGGTGGCAACACCACCATCGACATCACCGACACGGTGTACAACGTCATCATCCAGGCCGTCGTGGTGAAGGCGGGCAATGCGTACTACGTCTACTCGCCGCTCGAGCCGGGCATGACCGGCCCACTCACCGGCCGGGGAGTCACCCCTCGTATCAGCCACTGGTTCGTCTGCTTCGAGTTGGGACCCACCACCACCTCGTCGAGCACGACCACCACGTCGACGACGACCACCACGACCACCACGGTGCCATCGTCGTCCAGCACGAGCACGACGTCGACCAGCACGAGCACGACCACACCGGGTGTGACAACCACGACGCTGCCGGCGACGACGACGACTGATATCGACGTGCAGCCGCCGTTCAACCCCGACCTGCCCGACACCGGTGGTGCCAGCGGCGGACTGCTCAGCCTGGCGGCGCTGCTCACCGGCATCGGAGCGTTCCTGAGGGCGCTCATCCGCCGTCCGGCCTGATCGGTCGGGGAGTGGCGGCGTAGCCGCCCGCATCACCGGCCGACCAACTAGCGTCGCCCCGGTGGCACACGATCATGGTCATGGCGAAGCTCGCGGCGCCCTCGTTCTCGGGGCACTGGGCATCGTCTACGGCGACATCGGCACCAGTCCGCTGTATGCGCTGAAGGAGACCTTCACCGAGGAGTCGCACGAGCTCACGGTGGATGCCGTCAACGTGTACGGCGTCTGCTCGTTGGCGTTCTGGTCGCTGCTGGTGATCATCTCGCTGAAGTACGTGGCGTTCGTGATGCGCGCCGACAACAAGGGCGAGGGCGGGATCCTCGCACTGACGAGCCTGGTGATGAAGCGCCACAACCACGTAGCGAAGGCCGGCGTCCTGGTGGGGCTCGGCGTCTTCGGCACGGCACTGCTCTACGGCGACGGCATCATCACCCCGGCGATCTCCGTGCTCAGCGCAGTGGAGGGTCTCGAGCGCGTGTCGCCGTCATTCGACGGATGGGTGGTGCCCATCGCCGTCGTCATCCTCCTCGGCCTCTTCGTCGTGCAGAAGCGTGGCACTGGTGCGGTGGGCAAGGTCTTCGGACCGATCATGGTCGTCTGGTTCTTCGTCATCGCCGTGCTCGGCATCCGCCAGATCGTCAACGAGCCCGGGATCTTCCGGTCGATGTGGCCGGGATACGCGGTCGACTTCTTCCGTTACGAGTCGGGGAAGGCGTTCCTTTCGCTGGGATCGATCTTCCTCGTCGTCACCGGCGGTGAGGCGCTCTATGCCGACATGGGCCACTTCGGGCGCAGGCCGATCATGATCGGCTGGTACTCACTCGTGCTGCCTGCCCTGTTGCTGAACTACTGGGGGCAGGGAGCCCTTCTGCTGCAGCGGCCGGAGGAAATCGAGTCGGCATTCTTCGCCATGGCACCGCAGTCACTCGCGCTCCCACTCACCCTGCTGGCGACGATGGCAACCATCATCGCCTCGCAGGCGTTGATCTCGGGCGTGTTCAGCCTCACGCAGCAGGCAGTGCAGCTCGACTATCTGCCGCGCATTCGGATCCTCCACACCTCTCACGAGCACTCGGGACAGATCTACGTGCCGCTCGTCAACTGGGCGCTCATGGCGGCGTGCATCGGCCTCGTCCTCGGCTTCCGAACGTCCAGCAATCTTGCTGCCGCATACGGCATCGCGGTGACGATGACCATGGCGATCACGACGCTGATCTTCTTCAGGGTGCTCACCGACAACTGGGCGTGGCCGCGCTGGCGTGCCTTCGTGCTGTGCGTGCCGCTCATCGTCGTCGAGTTCGGCTTCCTCGGCGCCAACGTGGTCAAGATCCCCCACGGCGGTTGGTTCGCGCTTGGCGTCGGCCTTCTCCTGATGGTGCAGATGGCCACGTGGCGCAGGGGCAGGGCGCTGGTGGCGGCCCGTATCCGCAGAGGTGAGCGCGACCTGTCGCAGGTGCTCGAGGAACACGCCGACGCGAAGCGGGTCAGCGGCACCGGCGTGTTCCTGTTCAAGGATCTCGAGAAGGCGCCGCCGGCGCTCGTGAACAACCTCGACCACAACAAGGTGCTGCACCGCACCACCATCATCGTCGCGGTCGAGACGGCCGACGAGCCGAGGGTTGATCCGTCGATGAGGGCCGACGTGAACCGAGCCGAGCCCGGCGTCTTCCAGGTGGTGCTTCGGTACGGGTTCATGGAAGACCCTGACGTCCCCGCCGCACTCGCCGCACTCGAGGTGCGCGGCCTCGACTTCGATCCCGACGATGTCACCTACTTCATCGGCCGCGAGTCGATCGTGGCCGGAAAGGCCCCCGGCATGAATCCACTGCAGGAGCACCTGTTCGTCTGGCTCAACAGGGGCGCCGACAGCGCAGTGCGCTTCTTCAACCTCCCTGATGACAAGGTGTTCGAGGTGGGGTCGCGCGTCGAGATCTGAGGGTTCGGCGGTGCGGAGCCGAGAACGCCCGTTGTGATGGTGTTCGAGGTGGGGTCGCGCGTCGAGATCTGAGGTCGGGGGCTCGCGCTAACCTCCGCCGGCGGGGGTAACGAGATGGCCGACGACAAGAACACGATCGATGCGCTGCTCTCTGAGCAGCGCACCTTTCCTCCCGCAGCCGATGTCAGGGCCGCCGCCCTCGTCAGCGACAGCAGCCTGCACGATGAGGCGCGGCGCGATCGAGAGGGATTCTGGGCCCGGCAGGCTGCCGAACTGATCACATGGCAGCAGCCGTGGCACACCGTCTGCGAGTGGAACCTGCCCTTCTCGAAGTGGTTCGTGGGCGGCAGCCTCAATGTCAGCGAGAACTGCCTCGACCGTCACGTCGCAGCCGGACGCGGCGACAGGGTGGCGTTCCACTGGGAGGGAGAGCCCGGCGACACGCGCACGGTCACCTACGCCGACCTACTTGCCGAGGTGCAGCGATTCGCCAACGTGCTCCGCGGCCTCGGGGTCGACAAGGGCGATCGGGTCAACATCTACCTGCCGATGATTCCCGAGGCGGCAGTGGCAATGCTGGCCTGCACCAGGATCGGCGCAGCGCACAGCGTTGTCTTCGGTGGCTTCAGCGCCCAGAGTCTCACCGACCGCATCAACGATGCCAGCGCGAAGGTGCTCATCACGGCCGACGGTGGCTACCGGCGGGGCGAGGTGTTCCCGCTGAAGCCGGCAGCCGACGAGGCGATCGCCAGCACCCCGAGCATCGAGCACGTCGTCGTCGTGCGGCGCGGCGGCAATCCCGTCGACATGCACTCCGGTCGCGACCACTGGTACCACGAGCTCATGGCCGCGGCCGATCCGATATGCCCGCCCGAGCCGATGGACAGCGAGCAACTCCTGTTCCTTCTCTACACGAGCGGCACGACCGGCAAGCCCAAGGGCATCATGCACACGAGCGGCGGATACCTCACGCACGTGGCGTTCACGCACCGCTATGTCTTCGACCTTCACGACGACGACGTCTACTGGTGCACTGCCGACGTCGGCTGGATCACCGGTCACAGCTACATCGTGTACGGGCCTCTCGCCAACGGGGCGACGCAGGTGATGTACGAGGGCGTCCCTAACTATCCGGCGAACGACCGCTTCTGGGCGATCATCGAGAAGTACCGCGTCACCAAGTTCTACACGGCCCCTACCGCAATCCGAACCTTCATGAAGTGGGGTGCGGCCGAGCCCGCCAAGCACGACCTGTCGTCGCTGAAGGTGATCGGATCGGTGGGCGAGCCCATCAACCCCGAGGCATGGATGTGGTATCACGAGCACATCGGCGGCGGGCGGTGCCCGGTGGTCGACACGTGGTGGCAGACCGAGACGGGCGGCATCATGATCAGCCCGCTGCCCGGCGTCACGACCACCAAGCCCGGCTCGGCGACGTTCCCGCTGCCGGGGGTGGGCGCCGAGGTCGTCGACGAGGCGGGCCAGCAGGTGCTGCACGGCGGGGGTTACCTCACACTCACCACGCCGTGGCCGGGCATGCTGCGCGGCATCTGGGGCGACCCGCAGCGCTACGCCGACACATATTGGAGCCGGTTCCCGGGCCGCTACTTCGCAGGCGATGGATGCAAGCTCGACGATGACGGGTACCTGTGGCTGCTCGGCCGGGTCGACGACGTGATGAATGTGTCGGGGCACCGCATCAGCACCGCCGAGGTCGAGAGCGCGCTTGTCAGCCACCCGTCGGTCGCAGAGGCGGCTGTCGTGGGTGCCAACGATGCCACGACGGGGCAGGCGATCATCGCCTATGTCACGCTGCGTGGCGGCAGCGAGGCGTCGGAGACCGACCTTCGCGAGCACGTGGCCCGCGAGATCGGCGCCATCGCCAAGCCGAAGACGGTCTACTTCACGCCCGACCTTCCCAAGACCAGAAGCGGGAAGATCATGCGGCGACTGCTCCGCGACGTTGCCGAGGGCCGCAATCTCGGCGACACCACCACCCTCGCCGACGCCAGTGTCGTCAGCGAACTGCAGCGACGGGCGTCGGAGGTTCCACCGGAGGACTGACCGCGGCCGCGACAATGCTCAAGACCATGTTCAGAATGCCGATACCCCAGCCGTGACCAGCGACAACACGAGCACCCCGCCGTCGGGCGACGCCCAGCAGCGTCGCCCCGACCCCGTGGGCGACCTCGAGGCTGCGCGCCGCCTGCTCGAGTCGCCGCTGCTGGACGGTGCCGAGTCTGTGCCGCTCGCTGCAGTTCCCGAGGTGAAGCCGCTGGTGTGGGAGCACGTCGTGCGCCCGCTCGACGGCACCCCGGCCGGCGGTCTACCTCGAATCCCGCCCCCGGCGCAGGTCGCCGAGCCGGCTCCGACCATGCCGGAGGTGGCGGTTCCGGCCGAGGAAGTGCCAGCGCCGTCCATCGATCCGGGTGCGCCCCGTGTGGCGCCGGCTATCGACTTCGCCGCGCTGCGGCTCGGCGTGGCCGATGCAGTCGCCGGCGCCGGCGTGCGCGACGACATCAGCCTCGAGGCAGTTGTCGACGAGCGGTCCAAGGAGCACGTGACCGCCGAGATCGACCGTCTGGCGTTCGTGCCCGAGTCGCCCGGCGCTGCTCCGGCCGTTCTGCCGTCTGCTGAGGCTGCCGGGGCCCCCGAGGGTGCCGAGGGTGCTGCCGATGGCACCTCCCCTGCGGATCCCGCGGGCGACATCTTCATCGTCGAGGCGACGCCCACCGCACCGCTTGCAACCACGGGGCCGTCGCTGCCGGGTGTCGGCCCGTCGCTGCCGCCCGCTGCGCCGACGCCCGTCCGCCCCGCAGACCAGCCGGCGCCCGAGCCGTCCGCCGACGCGCAGCGCGCCGCCGCACCGCGCCGCACCTACGCCGACCTTGCAGCCAGTACGCGCCCGGCCGTGCGGCCCCGCCGCAAGCGTCGCATCCTCTCGCGGCTCGTCACCATGCTGGTGCTGCTCGGCCTCGTCGGCGTCGGGCTCACGGCTGCGCGGCAGTACCTCATCGAGCCGCAGTGGGCCGACGACATCGCCCCGCTCGCCGACGAGATCGCAACCGTGAGGGGGCTCGAGTTCACGGCAGCGGTGCCGGTGGTCGAGCAGACCCCGACGGTGTACTCGATGCTCCTGGCCGAGTCGGTGCTCGACCTGTCCGAGTCCGTCCTCGACGACACTGCCGGCGAGTGGCGAGCTCTCGGCCTGCTGAATGGCGTGTTCGACGCCGCAGTGCTCGGACGGACGGCGCTGCCCGACCAGCCGGCGTTCTACGACCCGGCCACCAAGACGGTGAACGTGGTCAACGGGCTGGGACCCGAACTGCGCACCTTCGCCCTGCAGCGGGCGCTCACCATGGCGCTGCTCGACCAGCACTATGCATGGTCGGCACTCATCACCGGCGAGCCGCTGTCGGTGGTCACGGGCACCCGGATGATCGTCGAGGCTGATGCGCTGGCGACCGCCCAGTCGCTGGTCACAGAAGCCGAGCGGACCGAGATCGCCACGCAGGTCACCGAGCAGGTGGACCGACTCGAGGTGCCGCCGTCGCCATCGCCATACGCCACCGCGTTGCTGAGCCGCCTCGGGGTCGCAATGTGGCCATGGTTTCGCGAACTGCCCGACAGCGACCGCATCGCGCTTCTCACCGCAGTGCACTTCTCGGATGCCCAGGTGCTCGATCTCCGCCGCTTTGCTGTGGTTGCGCCTGCGGCGGGCAGTGCACCGTCGACGACGATTGCCGGGCGACCGGTGGCGTACCCGGACGAGGCTCCCGCCGGGTCGCGGGGCATGCTGTTCTGGTACCACGTGCTGGCGTCTCGGGTCGACTCTGATCTTGCGTGGCGTGCCGCACTGTCGTGGCAGGACGATGCGGTCGAGGTCGACCGCATCGCCGGCAAGGTGTGCGTGTCAGCGCTGTTCGAGACCGACGTAGCCGGCAGTCTCTCTGCCAAGCCCGCCTTCGAGCAGTGGGCTGCGACCTCGCCGTCACCCGTCACACTGGTCGTCACCGACCGTGCCGTCGATCCGGCCACCGGCGCCGCCACCGGATTGCAGATCTCGGTGCAGGTGTGCGACGCGGGCCCCGGCAGTCCGGCAAGCGACGGCCGGTCGAGACTGCTGCTCGGCGGTGCGCCGTTGCGTACTGAGCAATTCGTGCGCCTGCTCGAGGCGAACGAGGGTCTGGTGCGGGTCGCTGCGGCGTGCCTCGTGTACGGCCCCGACCCTGTCGCAGTGAGCGACGAGCGCGGTGTGCTCGACGGCCTGAACGGCTGGGCACCCCCGGAGGCGCATCCGGCCATCGACCCGACGGCGCCGTGCGGCGCTGCGGCGCCGGCACCCGCGCCCTGACGAGCCGGGTGGTGTCGCCGCTGCTCAGTCGCGGAAGTTGTTGAACTGCAGTGGGATGCCGAGATCGGCGTCCTTCAGCAGGGCGATGACGGCCTGCAGGTCGTCACGCTTCTTGCCGGTGACACGGACGGTGTCGCCCTGCGTCTGGCTGCTCACGCCCTTCGGGCCGCTGTCTTTGATGAGTCGGTTGATCTCGCGGGCCTTGTCGCTGCTGATGCCGACCTTGATGGTGACGGTCTGGCGCACGGTGTTCTGCGTCGCCTCCTCGACGGTGCCGTAGTCGAGGCCGCGCAGCGACACGCCACGCTTGACGAGACGCTCCTCGAGCACGAGGCGGAGGGCCTTCAGGCGGTCGTCGCTGACGGTTCGCAGCGTGAGCACGAGGTCCTTCTGCTCGATTGACGAGTCGGTGTTCTTGAAGTCGAACCGCGTGCCGATTTCGCGCTGCGCCTGGTCGACGGCGTTGCGCACCTCCTGGCGGTCGACCTCTGAGACGACGTCGAAACTGGGCATGCCGCAAGCGTAACGAAACGGGTAACCTCACCGGCGCCGATGGGTCGGTGCCCGAGTGGCCAAAGGGAGTTGACTGTAAATCAACCGGCGTCGTCCTTCGGAGGTTCGAATCCTTCCCGGCCCACATCGCCGACATCGCCAGGCCGTCCGGCCTGGCGATCGTCGCGTCAGGGGCTAGACGATCCAGTGGCTCGGCGGTTCAGTGGCTAGGCGGTTCAGGGGCTAGACGATCCAGCGGCTAGGCAGGTCGGCCCGACTGGCTGGCGAGAAGGCACTGCATGATCGCCACGTCGTGCCAGCGGCTGAACTTCCTGCCGACCTCGCGTTCGATGCCGACGAGCTCGAAGCCCAGCGCCCGGTGGAGGGCGATCGATGCCTCGCCGGCCGCATTGATGCGGGCGAAGACGGCGTGAAATCCCGAGGTCTCTGCGATCGAGAGCAGCTCGCCGAGCAGCAGCCGCCCGATGCCCTCGCCGTGGCGGTCGCGGCGGACATAGACCGAGTCTTCGACGCTGGTGCGATAGGCGGCCCGCTCGCGGTAGGGCGACAGGGAGGCGAAACCCACGATGTCCCCGCCTGCGGGTGCCGCCCGATCGACGGCCACGATCGCCGAGAAGGCACCGCTGCGGGCTGCCAGCCAGTCCTGCTGGTCCTCGAGGGTGCGTGGCACCAGGTCGAAGGTGGCCACAGTCTGGAGGACCTCGTAGTTGTAGATGGCGCGGACCTGCTCGGCGTCGGCCGCCGTCGCCAGGCGCAGTGACAGGCTGTCCACAGACGGGAGGGTAGTGGGGTGCACCGATTTCGGGATTCAGCCGTAGCAGGCCGGCCACACCGACCGCTAGGCTCGCCGTCCGGCTTGCGGGATGGCTCGCGCGCCCCAAAGCCCTCTTAGCTCAGTCGGCAGAGCAACGCCATGGTAAGGCGTAGGTCGTCGGTTCGATTCCGACAGAGGGCTCGACCACACGGTCGGGTCCACCGGCCGCGGCAAAGCCCTGGCGGCGTAGCTCAGTTGGTCAGAGCATCCGGCTCATAATCGGAAGGTCATCGGTTCGATCCCGATCGCCGCTACAAGTCCACAACACAACAACCACAGGCACCACACAGGAGACGGTCTCCCATGAGCAAGGCGAAGTTCGAGCGTACGAAGCCGCATGTGAATATCGGCACGATGGGTCATATTGACCATGGGAAGACGACGTTGACGGCGGCGATTTCGAAGACGTTGGCGGATCGTGGG
>JBEGVK010000206.1:0-17000 GCA_041178405.1 Actinomycetota bacterium
GTCGACGGAGAGGTGGTCGTCACCCACGGCTCACAGCAGGCGCTCGACCTGGTGGCCAAGGTGCTGGTCGACCCGGGCGACGTGGTGGTGAGCGAGTCGCCTGCGTATCTGGGCGCAGTCCAGGCTCTCGAGCTGTTCGAACCCCGCTTCGAGGTCGTACCGGGCGACGAGCACGGCATGCGTGTCGAGCTGCTCGCCGAACGGCTCGCCGGTGGGCTGCGGCCACGGCTCGTGTATGTCGTGCCGAACTTCCACAATCCATCGGGTGCCACCATGTCGCTCGATCGGCGGCGGCTCCTCGCCCAGCTCGCCGACGAGTACGAGCTGCTCGTCGTGGAGGACGACCCGTACGGAGCGATTCGCTTCGCCGGTGAGCCGCTGCCTCCAGTGGCGGCCTTCAGCGAGCGTGTCGTGCACCTCAGCACATTCTCGAAGATCGTCGCACCGGGCTTCAGGGTCGGCTGGATGATCGGCCCACCCGAGGTGATGTCGTGGGTGACGAGGGCAAAGCAGGCGGCCGACCTGCACACGTCGACATTCGCCCAGTTGCTGCTGGCGAACGTGGTCGATCGTCCCGGCTGGCTCGACGAGCAGAGGGCTCGGATCGTCCCGATGTACCGCGACCGCTGCCATGCACTCGCGGACGCCCTCGAGTCGGTCATCGGCAACCGCATCAGATTCCACCGTCCGGAGGGAGGCATGTTCCTCTGGAGCGAGTTCGACGATGTGCCAGACACGTCGGTGCTGCTTCGCCACGCCGTCGATGCAGGCGTGGCCTTCGTGCCTGGCTCGGCCTTCACCATCGACCAGATGCCTGGTCCGCGAGCGCGGTTCTCGTACTCGACGCTCGCCCCCGACCGCCTCGGCGAGGCGGTGCGCCGCCTCGCCGCAGGTCTTGCTGCGCACGATGCCGCTGGAGGCTGAGCGACCTCCCCGGCGTCGTCGCCTCACGGCCGGGACGCATACGGTGTCGGCACGAGTCTCGATCGACGAGCCTCCAACGACTAGCACGGAGTTCCTATGCCGCTGAACCCAGACGCCGTCGGCGAGACCGGCGATGCACGAACGATCTCATGGACGTCGAAAGACGCCCTCCTCTATGCCGTCGGCATCGGTGCCGGCCAGGACGACCTCCAGTTCTCCACCGAGAACACGAAGGACACGCCGCAGGTCGTCTTCCCGACATTCGCAGTCGTCGCCGGCTCGGGTACCCACTCGGCTGGCGCAAGCGCGATGTCGAAGATCGGATCCGTCAACTGGGCCATGCTCGTGCACGGCTCACAGTCGGTCACGCTGCACCGGCCGATACCCGTCGAGTGCCAGGCAGTCGTCCGCGACCGCATCGTCGCGATGTACGACAAGGGCAAGGCCGGCGTCGTCGTCCTCGAGAACAACGTCACCACCTCCGACGGCGCACCGCTCTTCGACACTCGGTCGGCGCTGTTCATCCGCGGCGAGGGTGGATGGGGCGGCGAGCGGGGGCCGAGCGGCACGCAGCACGAGCCGCCTGCCGGAGCGGCGCCAGATGCCGTGGTCACGATGCAGACCTCGCCCGATCAGGCCTTCGTCTACCGGCTCTCGGGCGACCGCAATCCGCTGCACACCGATCCGGCATTCGCCGCACTGGGCGGCTTCGACCGGCCCATCCTGCACGGGCTCTGCACGTACGGCTTCACTGGTCGTGCGCTGCTGGCAGAGCTGTGCGCGAACGATGTCGCCCGGTTCGAGCACATCGAGGGCCGCTTCTCGGCACCGGTGCTGCCCGGCGACACGCTGACGGTGCGAATCTGGCGGACATCCGCCACGAGCGCCGTGTTCACCACGTCGGTGGGCGACCGTGTGGTGATCGACCAGGGCTGCGCCTGCTTCGCGTGAACCGGCGGGCAGCCGCACTGCCTCAGTCGCCGTAGTCGAACTCGGCGACGTCGGGCTCGGGCGTGTGGTAGTCGCCGTGCTGGGCCATCCAGACGGCGACGGTGGTGCGCAGCCCAGTGGGCTGGTCGAGCACGCCGGCGCAGATGGCGACGAAGTCGCCGAGATCGTCAGCCCGCCAGAACAGCGACGATCCGCACGTGCCGCAGAACCCGTACTCGATACCTGGCACCGGTGCGTACCACCGCAGCGACTCAGACGCGTGGAGGTCGACCTGTGACGGGGCGCACGATGTCGTCGCCAGATGGTGGCCGGTGAACTGGCGGCAGCGGTAGCAGTGGCAGTTGTTCACCGGGCCGAGCGGTGGCTCGACCGTGAAGTGCACGCCGCCGCACATGCACCGCCCGTCGATCGGCGTTGAGGGCCCGCTGTCACTCACCCTCACATCATGCTCCGCGGCGCCACTTTTGCGTGGGACCGGAGTCGGCGCTGCTGCGTCAGTGTGCGCGCAGCGCAGCGACCGCCTCGCCCAGGGGCACGTCGACTCGCTCGCCGGTGCGGCGGTCCTTCACCTCGACCATGCCGTCGGCAAGGCCTCGTCCGACGATGACGATCGTCGGCACGCCGATGAGCTCGGCATCGTTGAACTTGACGCCCGGAGAGACCCCGGTGCGGTCGTCGAGGAGCACCCGAAGCCCGGCGGCCTCGCAGTCGGCAGCAAGCTGCTCGGCGGCGGGCAGCTGCGGGTCGGTGGGCTTGCCGGTGGCGACGATGTGCACGTCGGCTGGCGACACTTCACGCGGCCAGATCAGCCCCTTGTCGTCGCAGTTCATCTCGGCGATCGCTGCCATGGCGCGCGACACGCCGATGCCGTATGAGCCCATCGTGACAGTCCGGGTCTCGCCGTGCTCGTCGAGGACTGTGAGTCCGAGCGCCTCGGCATACTTGCGTCCGAGCTGGAAGATGTGGCCGATCTCGATGCCGCGGGCAATCTCGAGTGCCGACCCGCAGCGGGGGCACGGATCACCGCCGAGCACCTCCGCTGCCTCGATCACGCCGTCGGGATAGAAGTCGCGGCCGCACACGAGGCCGTGCACGTGCTTGCCGGTCTGGTCGGCTCCGGTGATCCACGCCGTGCCGGCGACGATGCGCGGATCGACCACGTAGCGAACGCCGGCCGCCTTGCCCTCGCCGAGCGCGCCTGGTCCGATGTAGCCCTTGGCCAGGTGCGGATTGGCGGCGAAATCGGCTTCGGAGAACGGCTCGATCTCGGCCGGCGCGACGTGCGCCTCGAGACGCTTCATGTCGACCTCGCGGTCGCCGGGCACGCCGATGGCGAGAGCGGTGGTGGTGCCGTCGGGGTGCTTCAGCCTGACGACGAGGTTCTTGAGCGTGTCGGCGGCGGTCCATTCCCGGTCGGGGCGGCGGAGATCATTACGTGCATTGAAGAGATCGACGAGGGTCTGGATGGTGGGCGTATCGGGCGTGTCGACGATGACGGCGGGCGACTGGCCCTCGACCGGCAGCGGTGCGGGCGGATGCACCTGCACCGCCTCGGTGTTGGCCGCATAGTCGCACGACGAGCAGCGCACGTAGGTGTCTTCGCCGACGGCGAGCGGTGCGAGGAACTCCTCGCTGGCGGAGCCGCCCATGGCGCCGCTCATCGCCGACACGATCACGTACGGCAGCCCGAGGCGGTCGAAGGTCCGCTGGTAGGCGGCGCGGTGCTTGTCGTAGCTCGCCTGCAGGCCGGCCTCGTCGATGTCGAAGCTGTACGAGTCCTTCATCGAGAATTCGCGGCCGCGCAGCAGTCCTGCTCGGGGACGGGCCTCGTCGCGGAACTTGTTCTGGATCTGGTAGATCACGAGTGGCAGGTCGCGGTAGCTGCTGTAGAGGTCCTTCACGAGCAGCGTGAACATCTCCTCGTGCGTGGGCGCCAGCAGGAAGTCGGCACCGCGGCGGTCCTTCAGCCGGAACAGGCTGTCGCCGTAGTCGGTCCATCGGCCGGTTGCCTCGTAGGGCTCCCTCGGCAGCAGGGCGGGGAAGTGAACCTCCTGGAAGCCCTCGCGGTCCATCTCGGCCCTAACGATCTCCTCGACGCGTCGGTACACGATCCACCCGAGCGGGAGCCACGTGAATCCTCCCGGAGCGGCCCGACGGATGTAGCCCGCCCGGACGAGCAGTCGGTGGCTGGCGACCTCGGCGTCGGCGGGGTCCTCGCGCAGTGTCCGCAGGAAGAGCGTCGACATTCGCAGCACGGTTGACCTCGTTGGACGGGCGCCGGCCAGTGAGCGCCAGGCGGTGGTGGGAGCGGCGGCCTGCGGTCTGGGGCGGCCGCGGCGCCGGAGCCGACAGGTCCGGCCCAGCCCGAAGGCTACCCGTCACCGATATAGTCGGAGGGTCCTTTGACGTTCGACGAACCGAAGGCGTGGGTCTCACGGCCCACGCCTTCTGTACTAGTAGGGGCAGGTTTCGGCCGAGGAGCCGGGTGCCGGGAAGCGAGAGGCAGGTGATCACGATGACCGCGAGCGATGCCACCACCGAGCGGGTCCGCGCCCTCGTGGCGCCCATCGTCGCCGACCTGCACCTCGACCTCTACGACCTCGAATTCCGCGGTGGCACCCTGCGCGTCACGATCGACACTCCTCCCGGCAGCACCGGCGGCGTCGATCTGGAGATGATCGCCCTTGCGACGAGGCTGGTGTCGCGCGAACTCGACCACCACGATCCGATCGCCGGCCACTACACGCTCGAGGTGTCCAGCCCGGGTCTTGAGCGCACGCTCCGGACGGCGGCTCACTTTCGGCGCGAACTCGGCAAGAAGGTGGCCATCCGCCTGCGCGATGCGTCCGGCGAGGCGCGCCGAGTTCATGGCGTACTGGTGGCCGCCGACGACACCACGGCCACCGTCCGCCTCGACGAACCCGGCGCCGACGGAAACGCCGACCAGGTCGTCCGCATCGACCAGGTCGACCGTGCTCGCACCGTGTTCGAGTGGGGCCCGTCGCCGAAGCCCTCGCTGGCCAAGAAGGCCGCGAAGAAGCCCGCTGCACCGTCCATCGATCACAGCCCTTCTACCGATCACAGAAAGGACACGCGATGAGCAACCTCGACATGGGCGAGGCCATCCGGATGATCGCCAACGAGAAGAACATCTCCGTCGACACGCTCCTGCAGGTGCTGGTTGACGCGCTGGCGATGGCGTACAAGCGCCGCCCCGGTGCGGCACCCGAGGTGGAGGTGTCGGTGAACCCCGACACCTATCAGTTCACGTTCACGGCCTATGACATCGACGACGATGGCAACTGGGTCAACGAGCGCGACGACACGCCGAAGAAGGAAGAGCTCGGGCGCATCGCTGCGCAGACATTCCGTCAGGTGATGGGCCAGCGCATCCGCGAGGCCGAGCGTGACCGCAAGTTCGAGGAGTACGCCAACCGCGAGGGCGACATCGTCACCGGCATCATCCAGCAGGCCGACGACCGCTACACACTGCTCGATCTCGGTCGAGTCGAGAGCCTGATGCCGAAGGCCGAGCAGGTTCCCTTCGAGCGGCCCGTGCCGGGCGACCGGGTCAAGGCGTACATCGTCGAGGTTCGCAAGACGATGAAGGGCCCGCAGATCGTCGTCAGCCGCACGCACCCGGGCCTCATCAAGCGCCTCTTCGAGCTCGAGGTGCCCGAGATCGCCGACGGCATCGTCGAGATCAAGGGCTGTGCCCGCGAGCCAGGCCATCGCACGAAGATCGCCGTCTGGAGCAACGACCACAACATCGATCCCGTCGGTGCCTGCGTGGGCGCCCGCGGCGGCCGGGTGCGGATGGTCGTCAACGAGCTGCGCGGCGAGAAGATCGACATCGTCCCCTACAGCGAGGACCTCGCCGACTTCGTCGCCAAGGCCCTGTCGCCGGCCAAGGTGAAGGAGGTCATCATCAGCGACGACCTCACCCAGGCCGATGTCATCGTGCCCGACAACCAGCTCAGCCTGGCGATCGGCAAGGAAGGCCAGAACGCCCGGCTGGCGGCGCGCCTCACCGGCGTGCGCATCGACATCAGGGGCGAGACCGAGCCGGTGGGTGGCTACGACGACACCGACTACGAAGAGGGCGAGTGGGTGCAGAACGCCGAGACGGGCGAGATGGAGTGGCATGCCGCCGACGGCACGGTGCTCACCCAGCAGCAGTACGAGGCCGGCGAGACGGGCGGCGACGCCGCAGCGCCGGTGAGCGGAGAGGACGGTGGTGACGGCGCCTGACCCGGTGACGCATCCCGGCCCGCATCGAACCTGCGTGGGTTGCAGGACGGTGTTCCCGCAACGGCGACTGGCTCGGTGTGTGCTCGGCCCCGGCGGCCCGGTGGTCGACCGGACCGCACCGGGACGTGGCGCATGGCTGTGCTCGGCCAGGTGCCTCGACGAGGCGATCCGCCGGCGGGCCTTCGACCGGGCGTGGCGCCGCAGTGCCGACAGGGGTTCGCTCGAAGGGCTCCGAGCCGGTCTCGAAGCGTGGTGTGCCGAGTCGGCCACGTCGCCCGGCGGACCTGCGTGACGTACGTCGAAATGGCCGGGCAGGTTGGCGTTCGCCGAGGCCGTCCCCACAGTGAGAGAACGCGTACGACCAGAAGTGGAAGAATGACTGGCCGCCGGGGCTTGCCCCGCCGGTCGGTGCCGACGAAAGGCTGACAAGGGTTTGGCGAAGAACATCAGGGTGCACGAGCTCGCCAAAGAGCTCGGGATGACTAATTCGGAGATGATGGATCTCTGCGATCGCATGGGCGTCGGGGTGAAGACCCACTCCAGCACGCTCATCGAGCAGCATGCCGACCGTCTCCGTGGTCGCGCCGTGAAGGAAGGGCTGACGCGTGCTGAGCAGCCCGAGGAGCCCAAGCCGGTCAAGAAGGCCGCCAAGAAGTCCGCCGCATCGACCGATGCCGACGATGGCAGCGAGCCGGCTCCGAAGCCGGTGAAGAAGGCCGCCAAGAAGGCAGCCTCCACGGACGAGACGACTCCCGAACCCGCTCCCGCACCGGTTGCGGCGGTGGAGACGCCCGCTGCGCCCGTCGACACGCCCGTCGCGGCGCCTGTCGACACGCCTGTCGTCTCCGGCGAGCCAGCAGTGAAGATCTCGAGCCGTCCCGTCACGGGTACGGCACCGCGCGTCACCTCGTCGCGTCCGCCCGCAGCGCCATCAGTGCCGGTGTCCACCGCGCCACCGGCACGTCCGCCGGCGGTCCCTGCGGCGCCGACGTCTCCGGCGGCTCCGGCGGCGCGCACAGAGAGCGCTCCGCCGCGCCCGCCTGCGGGTCCGCGGCCCATGTCGGCGACCGGTCGGCCGATCCCGCCGCCGCCCGGAGCGGGCAGGCCGATGTCGGGGACCGGTCGTCCGATCCCACCGCCGCCCGGCGGCCCTCGAGCGGGCGGTCCGACTGGCCAGCGCCCCGGCACTTATACGGCTCGCCCCGGCGCCCCTGGCGGTCCTCGTCCGGGCGGCCCTGGCGGTCCTCGTCCCGGCGGTCCCGGCGGTCCGCGCCCTGGCGGCGGCTTCGGCGGTCCTCGTCCGGGCGGCGGCTTCGGCGGTCCTCGTCCCGGCCCTGGTGGGGGCTTCGGCGGTCCGCGTCCCGGCGGCCCTGGCGGTCCCGGTGGCCCCGGTACCGGCGGTCCTGGCGGCCGGCCCAACGGGCAGCGACGTGCGCCGCGCAAGAAGAGCCGCGCCCGGCGCCGCCGCGACTTCGACGAACTGCAGCCGAACTACGCCACCTCGTACACGCCCAACTCGGCCCCGGTGCCGGAGGGCACGATCATCGTCGAGCGGGGTGTCTCCGCCCAGGAGTTCGCGCCCAAGCTGAACCGCACGGCGGCTGATGTCATCCGATTCCTGCTCCAGAACGGCGAGATGGTCACGGCGACGATGACGCTGAGCGACGAGCAGATGGAGCTCTTCGCCCTCGAAGTCGGCGCCGACCTGTTGCTCGTCGAGGCGGGCCAGCAGGAAGAGATGGAACTGCAGGCGCTCTTCGACGACAGCGATGACGACGATGAGACGCTGCAGCAGGGCCGTCCGCCGGTGATCACCGTGATGGGTCACGTCGACCATGGCAAGACCACGCTGCTCGACCGGATTCGCGATGCCAACGTGGTCGCCGGTGAGGCCGGCGGCATCACCCAGCACATCGGGGCCTATCAGGTGGAGAAGAGTGGTCGGAAGATCACGTTCCTCGACACCCCCGGCCACGCCGCGTTCACCAAGATGCGAGCCCGTGGCGCACAGGTCACCGACATCGTCGTGCTGATGGTCGCCGCCGACGACGGTGTGATGCCGCAGACGATCGAGGCGATCAACCACGCCAAGGCGGCCGAGGTGCCCATCGTCGTCGCGCTCAACAAGATCGACAAGGAGAATGCCGATCCGCAGCGCGTGTACGCGCAGCTGTCAGAGCACGGTCTCGTTCCCGAGTCGTGGGGCGGCGACACGATCGTCGTCGAGATGGCTGCTGCCCAGGGGATCGGCGTCGATGAGATGCTCGATCAGCTGCTGGTCGTCTCCGAACTCGAGGAGCTCACCGCCAATCCGACGGGCCGCGCGAAGGGCGTGGTGCTCGAGGCAAACCTCGATGTGGGTCGGGGCCCGGTGGCCACCGTGCTCGTCGACAAGGGCGAGTTGAAGGTCGGCGATCCGATCGTTGCCGGTGCAGCCTGGGGGCGAGTCAGGGCGATGATCGACGACAAGGGCCAGCAGGTCCGCACCGCCGGGCCGAGCACGCCCGTGCAGGTGCTCGGCCTGCAGAGCGTGCCGCATGCCGGCGACGAGTTCCGGTCGAGCGACAACGAGAAGACGGCGCGCACGGTCGGCGAGGCACGCGAGCAGCGGCTGCGCCTGAAGAACCAGCGCGGTGATGCCCGCGTGCAGCGTGGAGTGAAGCTCGAGGACATCTTCAGCCAGATTCAGGCCGGCGAGGTGGCGACGCTCAACCTCGTCATCAAGGCCGACGTGCAGGGCTCGCTCGAAGCCGTCACCGAGAGCCTTCGCCGGCTCGAGCGCGACGACGTGAAGCTTGCCTTTGTCCATCGTGCTGTCGGTGCGATCACCGAGAACGACATCAGCCTTGCTGCCACCACGAATGCCACGCTGATCGGGTTCAATGTCCGGCCCGACCGCAAGGCCCGCGATCTCGCCGAGGCCGAGGGCGTCGAGATCCGCACCTACGAGATCATCTACAAGCTGCTCGAGGACATCGAGCGGGCGATGGTCGGCATGCTGGCGCCGGAGTTCGAGGAAGTGGTGACCGGCGAGGCCGAGGTGCGCGAGGTGTTCCGAGTTCCGCGGATCGGTGCCATCGCCGGCTGCTACGTGCGCAGTGGCACCATCACGCGCGGCTCCAAGGTGCGCTTCCTCCGTGATGGCACGATCATCTGGAAGGGTTCGATCCAGTCGCTCAGGCGCTTCAAGGACGATGCCCGCGAGGTGCGCGAGGGCTTCGAGTGCGGTATCGGCCTCAGCGACTTCCAGGACCTGAAGCCGGGTGACCTCATCGAGACGTTCGACGAGCGAGAGATCGCACGCGTCTGAGCCGTCGGCGATAGGTTCGACCCATGGCCGATCTCGACTTCTTCTTCGATCCCGTCTGCCCGTTTGCGTGGATCACGTCGCGCTGGGTCGTCGAGGTGCAGTCGCTGCGCGAGTACGAGGTGGGCTGGAAGTTCATCTCGCTGAAGAAGCTCAACGAGCGGCAGGACGCACCCTGGTACACCGACGAGTTTCGGGCATATCACCTCGCCGGCCTGCAGGCGCACCGCGTGTGCGATGCCATCTCGGTCACACACGGCAATGAGGCTGTCGGGGCGTTGTACACCGCGCTCGGCGAGGCCATCCACCGCGACGGCCGCCGCGACCTCGTTGGCGATCCCGTCCAGTTCATGCGCGAGATGCTGGCGTCTGCCGACCTTCCTGCGGAGGCGGCCGAGCACGTTCACGACGACTCGCACGACGACGCGATCTACGCAAGCACCGAGGTCGCATTGCAGCGCGCCGGCCGCGATCTCGGCACGCCGATCATCACGTTCCGTCCCGGCGGGCCTGACGAGGCGAGCTTCTTCGGGCCCGTGATCGGGTCGATTCCGCGCGGTGTCGAGGCCACTCGACTGTGGGATGCCGTCGAGACGCTGGCGCTGTCGAGCTCGATGATCGAGCTGAAGCGCAAGCTCGACATTCGCCCGCGCTTCGACTGACCGATGGGTAGGGTGCTGCTCGTGAGCAAGCAGCGCCGTCCGCAGACTCCGCACCGATATCCGCGCAGTGCGCGCCTCGGTCAATCGCTGCGCGAGGTGATTGCCGACGAGTTGACTCGCATCGACGACGAGCGGCTCTCGCTCGTCACGATCACCAACATCGAGGTCGACCCCGAGATGAACAGGGCCATCGTGCGATACGACTCGCTCGCAGGCGAGGAAGGCGACGCCGAGATCCTCGAAGCACTTGGCGAGCACCGCATCCGACTCCAGTCCGCCGTGGGCAAGCAGGTGCGCGCCAAGAAGACGCCCATCCTGTCGTTCCGCCCCGACGAGGTGATCCGTGCCGCAGAGCGGATCGAGGGCATCCTCCACAAGGCCGACACCCTGCCCTCGCGGCCGGAGTCCGACGACGACGGCGAGCCGTCGGACGGCTGATGGCGAGGCGCCCGCCGACCACCCACGGCGTGGCTGTCGTCGACAAGCCGGCCGGTGTCACGAGCCACGATGTCGTCGGCATGCTCAGACGACGTGTCGGCGAGCGGCAGGTGGGCCACGCCGGCACACTCGACCCTGACGCCACCGGCGTGCTGCTCGTCGCCGTCGGACGGGCGACCCGTCTGGTGAGGTTTCTCACCGACCTCGGCAAGACCTACACCGGCGAGATCGTCTTCGGCACCAGCACCTCGACGCTCGACTCGTCAGGAGACGTCACGGCGAGATTCGAGATGTCGGGCCTCTCGATCAGCGCCGTGCGGGCTGCGGCCGCCGAGCATCTCATGGGCGACATCCTGCAGGTGCCACCGATGGTGAGTGCACTCAAGGTTGGCGGTCGTCGGCTGCACGAGATGGCTCGTGAGGGCATCGAGGTCGACCGGGAGCCTCGTCCGGTGACCGTCCACCGGTTCGACGTTGCTCCGACTGGCGATCCGATGGTGATGCGCATCGAAGTCGAGTGCTCGAAGGGGACCTACATCAGGTCGCTGGCCGACGACCTCGGCCGCCTGTGCGGTGGTGGCGCGCACCTGCGGTCACTGCGTCGCGTGGCCGTCGGCGGGTTCACCGTCGACAGAGCGCTCCCACCCGACCAGGCCGAACTGATGTCGATGGCGGAGGCTGTCCGCGAATACGCCCGTGTGGTCGTCGACGCCGCTGGCGCCGATGCCGTCAGGCGGGGAGTCGTGCTGCCCCGAGACGGTGTGGTGTGCGTCGTCGACGGCAGTTTCTCCGGTCCGGGCCCGTGGGCTGTGCTGTCCGAGACGGGCGACCTGCTCGCCATGTACGAGCCGCACCGCGAGGACACCGTGAAGCCGTCCGTGGTAGTGGCTGGCTGACCGACGAGGGCTAGCGTTCTCACGTGCTCGTGATCCGAGACCAGACAGCGTGCCCGTGGCCGGGCGAGCGCAGCGTGGTCACCATCGGGGCCTACGACGGCGTGCACCGGGGCCACCAGTCGGTGATCGGTGAGGTGCGTCGACGTGCGGCCGGCGCAGGTGCGCACAGTGTCGTCATCACCTTCGACCGCCATCCCGCGTCGGTGGTGCGGCCCGAGTCGGCACCACGATTGCTCACGGATCTCGATCAGAAGCTCGAGTTGCTCGCTGCGACGGGAGTCGACGCCACGCTCGTGGTCCACTTCGATGAGGATCAGTCGCGTGAGGATCCGGTCGACTTCGCACGGCGGGTTGTCGTCGATTGCCTCCGTGCATCGTCAGTCGTGGTGGGCGACGACTTCCACTTCGGGCGGGGGCGGCGCGGAAATGTCGCCACGCTGCGCGAGCTCGGCGGTGAGGCCGGCTTCGAGGTCGTTCCCATGTCGCTGCTCCCACGTGAGGACGGACCTGATGAACCGGTCAGCTCGACTGCGATCCGTCGCGCCCTCGCAGGCGGCCAGGTCGAACTGGCCGCCACCATGCTCGGTCGACCCTTCGAGGCCCGCGGCCCCGTGGTGCAGGGCGACCAGCGCGGGCGCACCATCGGATTCCCCACGGCCAATGTTGAAGTGCCGGCATCGATCTGCCTTCCCGCCGACGGGGTCTATGCGGGCTGGTACGTGCGCCCCGACGGCACTCGCCACGGTTGTGCGATGAATCTCGGCCGCCGTCCGACGTTCTATGAGCGCGCCGAGGTCTCGCTGCTCGAAGCACACCTTCTCGACTTCTCCGGCGACCTGTACGCGGAGGCGGCCCGCGTGCAGTTCACCGACTTCCTCCGCAGCGAGCGAAAGTTCGACGGCATCGAGTCACTCAGTCGGCAGTTGAAGTACGACATCGACCACGCCCGATCTGCGCTGGCGGCCCGCCAGTAGCGCTGGCGCTCAGGTGCCCGATGGCCAGATGATGGTGCCGTCGTCGTTGTAGACGCCAGCGACGACCGATGCATCGACCATCGACGCGATGTCGGGTGCAGTGCCTCCGAAGAGTCCGACGGCGGCGTAGTCCGCCACCTCGGCGGTGAGGAGTTCGAGTATCGGCAGGCCGAGCGGCTCGGAGTCGGAGACGCGCTCTAACAGGAGCTCGGCGTCGACGGCCCACCGAGCAGCCTCGCCATCAGCGGTGAGGAACAGGGCGTTGTCGCCGGAGTTGATGGCCTCGACGGCGACCGCCGACGCATCATCGGGGTTGTCGACGGCGTGCCGAAGTCCCTTCAACGTGGCGCGCATGAAGTCCTGGGCCGCCGTCGGGTGCTCGGCCAGGAAGGTCGTGTTCGTGTACAGCACCCCGAACGAGCCCGGGATGCCGTAGTCAGATGGGTCGAAGAGGTCGAACTCCACGCCGGCTTCCCGCAGCCGTGCCGGCTCGTTGCTCTTGTAGACGGGAAAGCCGGCGATTCCAGGTGCCGCAATGTGCGCGAGCGGATCGAAGCCGTCAAGCAGGACGGTCTCGTAGCCGTCGCCCTCGTAGAGTCCGGCGGTAGCGAGCATGGCACGCACCGATGTCGTGACCGCCCCCTTCACGCCGATCGTTGAACCCTTGAGGTCGTCGAGTGTCGACGCGACGCCTCGCCTCACGAGCAGTGCATCGATGCCGGTACGCCCTTCGACGCCCAGCGCAACGAAGCCGGCGTCGTTCGCACCGGCGAAGTCGACCATCTCGCTGAATGACCCAGCCGATGCGAACTGCGCCTCATTGGCGGCGACGAGCGGATAGTTGTCGACCGAAAAACTCGGGCGGATGTCGACCTCGAGGCACAGTTCGTCGTAGTAGCCGCGCTCGTGGGCGACGAGTACGTCGACGATCGATGCCGTGGCGGCGAAGTCGAAGCCGGAGAGGTAGACGATCGGGCCAGCAGCTCGATTCGCCGCACAGCGGGCTTCGGGGAAGGGCTCGCCGTCGACCACCTCGAGGGATCCGCTGCCCTGTGAGGTGGTTGTCGCTGAGAGTGTCGTCGTCGGCTCCGCTGGCAGCGTCGTCAGCTCACCCGGGCCGCTGGTGATGCTGTCGGCGGCGGTGCCACCGTTGTCGCATGCCGTGATCGTCGCAAGGAACAGCGCAAGCGACGGCAGCAGCGTCAGGAGGGGGCGGGCACGGAGAGTCGGCATGATGGAGGGCCGCAGGCGGCTCGCAGATGGTACCAACGGCGGCGCTGCCTGTGCCGGTGGTCGATCAGGGCTCGAGCGACTCGAAGAGTGCGACGACGTTCGCGGCTCCGATGCCCACGCGATGTCCGGTGCGCGAGATGAATCCGAGCTGAAGTCCAGTGGCGGGATCGTGCGCGGCGAAGAACTGCTCGTGCCCGTCGGAGTCGACGACGACGTCGGTGAGCAGGGGTGCGCCGACATCGTCGAGGCACTGGCGGGCGTATCCGGCATTGAGCACTTCGACTGCGACGTGCTGCACGCCGCCACCGTGATGGTCGAGGTACCGGGCGACTGCGGTCGAGGCGTCGCGGCCGACCAGCACGAATGAGACGCCGCCTGCGGCGACAGCGCGCACGCCGGCACGCGGGCCGGCCAGCGGTACTTCGTGAAAGCCGAATCGGCCAACCATCGACTGCACTGCTGCGTCGAGGTCGTTCACGGCGACGACGACGTGGTCGACTCGGCTTGCAACCGTGTCGATTCCTGACGACCCCGCACCTGACGCGGCCTTGTCGGGTGCCGGGTCGTCCCGACGGCCCGCCACCTCGATGCGGTGCGTCTCGGTGAGCAGCACCCTGAAGAGCTGTTCGATGAAGTCGGGATCGACCCCCGACTCGATTGCCAGCCTCCGTCGCGAGGTGACGACGTCGCGAACCCGGCCTGGTTGGATGACGGCTGTGTCGGATCGCTCCTTCACGGCGGCGACCTCTCGGCACACGGCGAGGCGCTCGGCGACGATGCGCACGAGTTCGGCGTCGAGCGCATCGATCCGGATGCGGAGCGATGCGAGGTCTGGTTCCCGTCCGCCTTCGTCGCGCGGGCCTGAGTGGTGCACGGTCCGAACGGTAGCGGGTTGCCGTCCGACGGCTCAGCGGATCGGTCGCCGTGCGGACGGATGCCAGTGGAGCACGAGGCGCTGCAGGAGTGAGATGGCCAGCAGCCCTGTGGCGCCGATGAGTGCCATGGCGAAGACTGCTGCCCAGAGCGTGTCGGCACCGTCGGCCTGCGATGCGGCGCGTCGGCCGATGGCGCCGAGGCCGTCGTTGGCGAAGTTGGCACCCTCCACGTAGTAGGCGGCAGCGAGCGCAAGGCCGAGATCGACGCGGACGGCGATGAAGATCGATGGCAGCGCGCTGGGGAGCCGGAGTCGCCAGAAGGTCTCCCACCTGCTGGCGTGTACCGAGCGGAAGAGTTCGACTGCTGCAGGGTCGGTGCTGCGGAGTCCGTCGGTGGCTGCGAAGACCACGGCGGGCAGGCACACGAGGCCCACCATGAAGAGCGCCGGCGGTGTCCCTGCACCCAGCCACAGCACGATCGACGCGACATAGGCGAACCAGGGAGTCACCATGACGAGTACGAGGATCGGCTGTGCGGCCTCGTCGAGGAATCGCACCGATGCGAGTGCTGCTCCGACTGCAGTCCCGGCGACGAGGGCGATTGACAGGCCGATCGAGGCGTGCAGGATGGTGACACCTGCTGCACCTGCGAAGTCGTCGCGGAACCTCCAGAGCGCAGCGAGGGCCGCCGTCGGCGCGCGCAGGACGAACGGCCTGACGTCGAGCACCCTGACGAAGGTCTCCCAGACGGCGAGGAACGCTGCAACGCCTGCGGCGGGTGCAATGAGTCGACGCCTCACGCAGGGACCCCTGTGCCGCGACGAAGTGCGCGGCGCACCGCTGCGCACAGACCGACGAACTGGCCGTCGTCCTCGATCTCGAGCGGTCGCGGACGCGGTAGGTCGATGTCGATGTCGGCGACGATGCGAGCCGGCCGTGCCGACGTCACGAGTACCCGGTCGGACAGGGCGACGGCCTCGGCGATGCTGTGCGTGACGAGCACCGTCGTGATGCTCCGGCGTTCTACGAGGCGCCCGACGAGATCGCGCATCCCGGCGCGCGTGATCTCGTCGAGTGCTGCGAACGGCTCGTCCATGAGCAGCAGCGGGGCGTCGATCGCCAGTGCCCGCACGAGTGCCACTCGCTGCTGCATGCCGCCCGAGAGCTCGTGGGGCATGAGGTCGGCGACGTCGGCGAGGCCGACCTCGTCGAGGAGCGACTCGGAGTCGGCGGCGCCATCAGTGCGCCGGCCTGTGCCGGGGCGATTCAGGTCGGCGAGGAGGCGGGCATTCTCGGCGACGGTCCGCCACGGCAGCAGGCCGGGCGATTGGGGGACCATGCCGATTCGCTTGAGCCGGCGGGCCGACTCGGCGGGCCTGCCGTCGACGAGGATCTCGCCGTCATCTGGAACCAGGAGGCCGGCGATGAGCCGCAGCAGTGTCGACTTGCCGCACCCCGATGGTCCGATCACGCTGACGAATTGTCCGGATGGGATGACAAGGTCGAGCGGTGCAAGTGCCTCGTGTGACCCGAACGAGCGCGTCGCCCGACGGGCCTCGACCGTGCTCACGTGGGGGAGTGTATTGCTGACACCCCGACGACATTGCCGACCCGAATCTCGCATCGAGTGGTGGGCTTGCCACGACGAGTCGTCACGTCGCCGAATTGCGCTGCAGTCACGCCGAACTCTTGATGCATCTTCGGTACACCGCGCAGGCGGGAACTGGTAACTTCTGCGCGCGGTTGGCGGCCAGATGGCAACCAACGGCGCGTATCCGGTTGTCGGATCCGCAGTCATCGGTCGAGGGAGAGGACCACACTCATGCGCACATTGTCGAGACTCGCTGTCGCGGCTGTCGTCGCCTCGGGCACCGTGGTGGTGCCCGCATCGTTCGGCGGCTCGCTCGCCAGCGCCGTAGACCCGGCCTGCAACGGCGGGGGTGGCCGACCCGAGGTGATGGCGCTCCACTCGCCGAACTTCTACGTCGATGTCGACCGCGACAACCTGCTGGCGCAGTACGCCGGCTACGCCATCGATGCCTCGGGAATCGAGAGCGTCGGCTACTGGATCGAACTGTCGGACTTCAATGGCGGGGTCATCTCGCTGAACGACGGCGAACCGAGCGCACAGAGCATCCGCTCGCTTGGCGGCGGCGACTCGGCCACGCACTACTTCCTCCTCGAGGCGACGGGCGAGACACTCGCCGACCAGTCGCACACGGTGCGCATCTACGACGCTCCGCCCGCATATGGGTCGGTTGTCTGCGCCATCACCTTCACCTACACCCAGGTGGTCGACACGATCGCCGCCCGTGCCAACAAGGTCACGAGCGTCGCCACCGACGCTTCCGTCGAGGCGACGATCGGCGACGAGGTGACGGTCACCGTCGAAGGCGAGACCGGCACCCTGGGCGCCGGTCCCGACTACGACCTCGGCGCCCTCAACTACACGCCGACGGCCCTGGCCAGCTTCCCGTCCGAGTCGTGGC
>JBEGVK010000207.1:0-30547 GCA_041178405.1 Actinomycetota bacterium
TCGGTGGCCGAGTACTGCACGACCCGGGGTCCGAACTCGCCGAGGAGACGGTCGGCCTCGCGCCGCAAGTCGCCGAGCGGGAAGCTGTCGGCGGTGGGCAGCCCGCCCGCAAGCGACAGCATGTCGGGCATCTCGGTGACCTTCAGCAGGTCGCGAATCGCCGACGAGCGCAGCCGCGACGTACGCGTGGCGAATCGATACGACATGGGGCGTCACCGTAGTGCCCGCGCCGGGCACGGCATCGTTGGGGTGCGGGTCAGCGTCGCGGCGACTGCGGCCAGCCGCCGGGCTCGCCGTTCATCCCGCTGTTCGGGCGGGCAGCTGCCAGCAGGTCGTGCACGATCGGCCCGATCGCCGTCGGATCGTCGACCGGGGAATGCCGCGGCCCGCGCACCCAGCCCTCGGCCACGGCGAGCACCTGACCGCTCGCCTCAAACACGCGGCCCGACACGCCAGCAGACTCCTCGCTGGCGAGCCACGTGACGATCGGCGCAATCCACCTCGGCGAGCGCGCCTCGCGCTCTTCGTCGGTCTCCGGCGCGGGGCCGAGGCCCTCGGTCATGCGGGTGAGGGCCACCGGGCCGACTGCGTTGACCGTGACGTTGTACCTCGACAGCTCGAGTGCCGCGATGTTGGTGAACGCGGCGATGCCGGCCTTCGCTGCGCCGTAGTTGGTCTGGCCGGGGTTGCCATAGATGCCGCTCACCGACGTCGTGTTGATGATGCGGCCTGAGACCGTCTTGCCGGCCTTGTGCTGCTCGCGCCAATAGGCAGCAGCCCAGCGACTCGGCGCGAACGTTCCCTTGAGGTGCACGTCGATGACCGCGTCCCACTCCTCTTCGGTCATGTTCACCAGTACGCGGTCGCGGAGGATGCCGGCGTTGTTCACCACTGCATGGAGGTCGCCGAAGGCCTCGATGGCCGAGTTGACGAGACGCTGGGCTCCCTCCCACGACGAGACGCTGTCGCCATTGGCAATGGCCTCTCCGCCCATCTCGCGGATTTCACGCGCCACCTGCTCGGCCGGCGAGACATCGCCACCCGTGCCGTCGACGTTGCCACCGAGATCGTTCACCACCACCTTCGCGCCGTGGGCGGCCAGCATCAGCGCGTGCTCGCGCCCGATGCCGCGGCCGGCGCCGGTGACGATGGCGATGCGCCCTTCGCAGAGTCTGCTCATGTGGGTCTCCTCCTCGAGATCGAGACGATCATAAAGTGACGGCGGTGTGCGACTGCGAGCCGACTCGGCGCGACCTCCTGCGCGGTGCGGCACTCGGCGGAGCAGCGATGGCGGCCGGAGTTGCGGCGGCCGGGGCCGCCCGCTCGGGCAGGGCAGTCCGAATCGCCCCGGCGACGGGCCGCACCCTCGGTACCACTGCTGACGGGCCACCCGAGCCAGCGCCGCTGTCGGCAGCGGCGGCCACAGCACCCGTCACCGTCATGCCGGGACTGGCGATCCTTCCACGCGATGCATGGGGAGTCGACCTGCCCCCCAAGGGCGACATCGCCCGCGAGACCACCCGATTCCTCCTCGTGCATCACACCGCGTCGCCCAACTCGTACCGCAGTGCCCGCGATGTCATCCGCAGCGCCTACGCCTTCCAGACCGGCCCGGCGAAGGGATGGCCCGATGTCTGCTACGGGTTCTTCATCGGCCGCGACGGCGACGTCTGGGAAGGACGCGCCGGCGCACTCACCCGGCCGGTCAGGGCCGATGCCACCGGCGGCAACCAAGGCTGGGCCCAGCTGGTGTGCCTCTTGGGCGACTTCACTGCGACGGTGCCCACCCCAGCGGCACTTTCTGCACTCGCGAGAGTGCTGGCCTGGCTCGCCGGCCGCGACCTTGTCTCACTCGCCGACGGCGCCACCACCACCTTCGTCTCGCGAGGCTCGAATCGCTGGCCGGCCGGCACCGTCGTCACCGCGCCCACGATCGCAGCGCACCGCGACATGTCGTACACAGCCTGTCCGGGCGACGCGCTGTACCCGCTGATGCCCGAGGTCCGACGCAGGGCTCGACTCCAGGCCGACGCGTGGCGGAGTGTCATCCGTCCCGCAGTGCGGCTCGACGGCTGACGCCCGAGGCCGCTCCCCTAGCCTTCCGACGTGGTCTCGACGATGATCGACGCAGCGATTGTGGGCGGCGGACCGTCGGGCACCGCTGCCGCCATCGCACTGGCGAGAGCCGGGCGGTCCGTCGCCCTCATCGACAAGGCAGCGTTTCCCCGCGACAAGTGCTGTGGCGATGGCCTCACCACTCTGGCGGTGCGCGAACTCGCTCCACTCGGGCTTGATCCGTCGTCAGTTCCCAACTGGCGCGCCGTGCACGACGTGTGGCTTCGCTCTCCGTCCGGGCGCGAGGTGCACCTCCAGATGCCAGACGGCGGCACCTTCGCCGCCACCGCGCCACGGGCCGAACTCGACGCTGCGCTGTTCGAGCTCGCCCGCCGCGCTGGCGCTTCGACCATGGAACGCACGAGCGTGGTCGGCCTCGACGACCTCGGCGATCACGTGGTCGTCACCGTCGAGTCCGGCACCGGGACACGCACCGACATCGCTGCTCGCTTTGTCATCGCAGCCGACGGGATGTGGTCGCCCACTCGCAAACTCCTCGGACTCGGCGAGGAGGGATACCTCGGCGAGTGGCACGCCGTGCGTCAGTACGCGCGAGGCGTCACGGGCCCCGCCGCCGAACGGCTGTATGTGTGGTTCGAGCCGGACCTGCTACCTGGCTACGCATGGAGCTTCCCGCTACCCGGCGGGCGCGTCAACCTCGGCTACGGCGTGCCACGCTCGAGCGCCCGCCGCGGCGCCGACCTGCGCGCCCAGTGGGACACGCTCATCACGCGGCCGCACATTGCTGCCGCACTCGGACCAGCGGTCGAACTCGAAGGGCGCCATGCGGCGTGGCCCATCCCTGCCGCCATCGACCGTGCCGTGCTGGCCAGCGGACGCGTGCTGTTCGTCGGCGATGCGGCGCGCGCCACCGACGTCATGACCGGCGAGGGCATCGGGCAGGCGCTGCTCACCGGCCGACTCGCGGCCGAGGCCATCGAGCACGGCATCACCCGCCGCATGGCCGATGCCACCTCAGTCACCCGCATGTACGAGCGCTCAGTTCGGCGCGAACTGCTCGCCGACCACCGGATGTCGAAGGTGCTGAACCGGATGCTTGCCAGCCCGTTCCTGGCCCGTGGTGCGGTCCGCATCGTCGGCACCAGCGACTTCACACGCCGCAACTTCGTCCGCTGGATGTTCGAGGACGAGCCGCGAGCGATCGCCCTCACCCCGCGCCGGTGGCACCGGCGATTCCTGCGCCAGCCCGCTCCCCTGCCCTGACGCACCGGGCCGCCTGGACACCGCCAGCGACATCCGGTTGCGGGTACCGTCGGGCACATGGCCCTGCGCACACGACTCACCGACATGCTCGGCATCGAGCACCCCGTGATGCTCGCCGGCATGGGCGGTGTCAGCTATCACCGTCTCGTCGCGGCAGTCAGCGCCGCCGGCGGCATCGGCACGCTGGGAGCCAGCACCATGTCGGCCGATGAACTGCCGATCGAGATGCGCCACGTGCGCGATGCCACCGATCGACCCTTCGGCGTCGATCTCCTCACCGCCGTACCCGGTCAGCTCGAGCGGGGAGTCGCCAGCATCATCGAGGGAGGCGCCTCGCTGTTCGTTGCCGGCCTCGGCGTGCCGCGCGAGGTGATCGACGAACTGCACCACCACAACGTGCTCGTGGGGAGCATGTGCGGCAAGGTGCGCCACGCTGTCGCTGCCGTGGCGAGCGGTGTCGACCTCGTCATCGCCCAGGGCACCGAGGGAGGCGGCCACACCGGCACGGTGGCCACGATGGCGCTCGTGCCACAGGTCGTCGATGCAGTCGGCGCGTCGGTGCCGGTTGTCGCGGCTGGCGGCCTGTTCGACGGACGCGGCCTCGCTGCTGCACTCGCACTCGGCGCCGATGGCGTGTGGCTCGGTACGCGCTTCATCGCCACGCCCGAGGCCCGCGCCGTGCGCGGCTACAAGGAGACCCTGCTCGGCCTGCCGGAGGACGGGACGGTGATCAGCCGCGCCTACACCGGCAAGACGTGCCGAGTCGTGCGCACCGAGTGGACGAACCACTTCGAGCATCACCCCGACGAACTCGAACCGTTTCCCGCGCAGGCCGTGGCGTCGATGCGTGCCGGCGTCAACCACCTCGGTGCTCCCGATGGCACCGTGGTCGATGCTGCACGAGAGTTCATGCCGTGCGGCCAGGGTGTCGGCGCCATTGACGAACTCGTGCCGGCCGGCGACCTCGTCGCTGCGCTCGTCGCCGAGGCAGAACGGGCGATCGAGCAGATGTCGGCGGTGCGCCGGTGAGCCCCGCGAGCGCTGTCGACGCTCACGTCGAGCGGGTATGGGCCGATGACATCGTTCCTGCCATCGCCGACTACATCGCAATTCCGTGCGTCTCGGAGGCATTCGATCCCGACTGGCGCGCTCATGGCCATCTCGCTGCTGCCGTCGAGCTCGTACGCGGATGGTGCGCGCAGCGCCGCATCGAGGGGCTTCGCGTCGAGGTGTGCGAGCTGGAGGGCCGCACGCCGATCATCCTCTTCGAGGTGCCGGCCTTCGGCGGCGGGCCGGCCGACGACACCGTGCTGCTCTACGGCCACCTCGACAAGCAGCCCGAGATGACCGGATGGCGACCCGGACTCGGGCCATGGACGCCCGTCATCGAGGGTGACCGGCTCTACGGGCGAGGCGGTGCCGACGACGGCTACGCCGCCTTCGCCTCACTGCTCGCCATCGAGTCAGCGCAGCTCGCCGGACTGCCGCACGCCCGCTGTCTCGTGCTCATCGAGGCAAGTGAGGAGAGCGGCAGCCCCGACCTGCCGGCGCACCTCGACGCACTGGCGCCACGACTGGGCTCGCCGTCGCTGGTCCTGTGCCTCGACTCCGGGTGCCTCGACTACGAGCGGCTGTGGGTGACTACCTCGCTGCGCGGACTCGTGGGCGGCACCCTGCGCGTCGACATCCTCCACGAGGGGGTGCACTCTGGTGAGGCCAGCGGCGTCGTGCCGTCGTCGTTCCGCATCGCCCGCCAGTTGCTCGATCGCATCGAGGACAGCGCGACCGGCAGGATCCTGCTCGACGACCTCCACGTCGACGTTCCTGCCGACCGACGAGCCCAAGCCGGGCGCACCGCCGACGACTTCGACATCGCCACCCACTTCCCGTTCGTCTCGGGCGCACGTCCGTCGGTCGGCGATCCGGCCGAGATGCTGCTGGCGCGCACCTGGTGGCCTGCGCTGTCGGTCACTGGCGCCGACGGCCTGCCGGCGACAGCAGCTGCTGGCAACGTGCTGCGGCCGCATACCGCACTGCGACTCAGCCTGCGAATCCCGCCCACGTGCGATCACGTCGCTGCTCTCGACGCAGTGCGCGGCGCGCTCACTGCCGAACCCCCCTATGGCGCCGCCGTGTCCTTCACCGACGCGCAGTCCGGGCCCGGGTGGAATGCTCCGTCGTTCGAGCCGTGGCTCGAGGCCGCCCTCGACCAGGCCAGCATCGCCGCATTCGGCGCGCCGCATGCGGCATTCGGCGAAGGCGGATCGATCCCGTTCATGGGAATGCTCGGCGAGATGTTCCCGTCAGCGCAGTTCGTCATCACCGGCGTCCTCGGTCCGGGCGCAAACGCCCATGGCCCGAACGAGTACCTCCACCTCCCCACTGCGCGACGGCTCACGTCGTGTCTCGCCGCGCTGCTCGGTGCACATGCTCGGCGGTCCGAGCCGTGAGGCTCCTGCGCGAGAACGCCGACCTCCGCTGGCTCTTCTTCGCCCAGGTGGTGTCGTTCCTCGGCGATTGGTTCACCTTTGTCGCCATCGCCGCACTGGTGCTCGATGCGACTGGCAGCGAGTTCCTCGTGGCCGTCGCCTACGTCTCGTTCTCGCTGCCGTCGTTTCTCGCCTCGCCGATCGCCGGCTCGCTTGTCGATCGATTCGACCGGCGCCGACTGCTGCTGGTGGTGTCTGCGCTCCAGGCAGTGGCGGCGCTCGGACTGCTGACTGCATCGAACGACCGGGTGTGGCCGCTGTTCCTCTTCCAGGGACTCATCAGCTCGCTTGCCGCTGTAGTGAAGCCGGCGATCGACGCCGGCGTGCCGAATCTCGCCAGGTCACCCGACGAATTGCGCCGAGCCAACGCCATGTTCGGCAGCATGTGGGGAGTGATGCTCGCCGTCGGAGCAGGTATCGGCGGCATCTTCAGCGAGGCGTTCGGCAGGCAGGCCGCCTTCATCGCCGACGCCATCACCTTCGTCGTGGCGCTCGCCCTGTTCTCACTCGTTCGCCGCCCGATGCAGGAACCCCAGCACCGATCGGACCGCACGCCAGTCAGGCCGATCGCCGACATGCGCGAGGCCATCCGGTATGCGCGGCGAGATCGAGTCGTCATGTCGCTCGTCGGGTCGAAGGCCACGTTTGCGATCGGTGCCGGCACCGTGAGCCAGCTTCCGGTCCTCGCACGCGACGCGTTCGGCTGGGGCGATGTCGGCACAGGTCTGCTGATGGGCGCCCGCGGCGTCGGTGTCGGCCTCGGGCCGCTGATCGCCGCACAGTTCACCAAGGGACAGTTGTCTCGTGTGCTGCGCGTGTGCGGTATCGCCGGCGTCGCGTACAGCGCCTTCTATCTCGGTGCTGCATGGGTGCCGCTGCTCCCCGTCGCGGCGATCTTCATCGCCCTCGGCCACCTCGGCGGCGGCTCGCAGTGGACGCTGAGCAGCTTCGGCCTGCAGGTGCGCACCCCCGACGCGATCCGCGGTCGCGTCATGGCCGGCGACTTCGCCATCGTGACGCTGGTGATCAGCATCACCAGCCTGCTTGCGGGATGGCTGTCGGAGGCCGTCGGGGCACAGTGGACCATCACCGTGTCGGCGTGCGCCGCCGGCCTGGCAGGGGCGATCTACCTGGTGGTCACCACGCCGGTGGCACGGCAGCTCGAGGCCGAGCACGCTGCAGCGTCGGCGATTGCCGCATCGACGGCGCCGAGTCGTGAGTCGCCTGACGCCTGACGGGTGTCAGTTGCTGGGGCGCATCCGCGAGCGGTCGAGCCTGATCGGCAGTTCAGCGCGGATCCGGTCGTCGACCTCGTCGGAGACGTGATCAGGGAAATGCGTCGCGAGAACGTCGCGCACCTTTGCCGCGGCGCGGTCGAGCACCTTCGGCCGCCCGACCTCGGCCCACTCCTTGGGGCTGAGACGGTCGCAGATGGCGGGATAGATGTACTCGGTCTGCATGATCTCGAGGGTCTGCTTGCTGCCGAGGTAGTGGCCGGGGCCGCCGACGACCGCATCGCGCATCACGTCGATCGAGAGCGACTCGTCGTTGACGTCGATGCCGCGGATGGTGCGCTGGCAGGCGCCGATGGTGTCGTTATCGAGCACGACGCCCTCGAGCGAGAACCCGAGCAGGCTGCCATGCATGCCTGCCGCCTCGTAGATGAGGTTGGCTCCGGCGTTGCCGACGAGCGCGTGGTTATAGCCCTTCTCGGCACCCGACTGGTAGTCGGGCATCTTCGCGTCGGCGATGCCGGACGATGTCCCGCCGGTGAGGTCGTAGTAGTGCGCCATCTGCGCACAGGCCGACGACAGCAGTGCCTGCTCTGGACTGCCGCCCGACATCGCGCCTGACCGCAGGTCGCTGACGAACGGCCACAGTCCGAAGATCGCCGGGTGCCCGGGAACGATCGCATTCACGTAGGCGAGGCCTGCCAGGACCTCGGCCACCTCCTGCACGAGAGCGCCGGCAAGTGCCGCCGGCGCCGTGGCTCCAGCCTGGCCCGCCGAGAGCAGCAGCACCGGCATCCCCCCTCGGACGGCAACCTCGAGGCACCGGCAAGCATCGGCCGCGAACTTGAGCGGCGGCACGACGAAGCAGTTCGACTGGCTGACGAAGGGGCGCTCGCGCCATTGCTTCTCGCCGCCGGCGATGTGGTGCAGCATCTGCAGCGACTTCTCGAGGTGAGTCGGATGCACCCACGACGTGCCCACGTGCTTCGTGGTGCCCGACACGCTGAGATAGCAGGTGTTGATGTCCATCTCCTCGGGATCGGGGAGATCGCGGGGCACCACAGTGCGCTGGTAGAAGTGGATGTGCTCCATCGTGTCGACGAGGCGGGCGATGTCGTAGCAGTCCTGGGCCTGCGACTCGCGGTACTCGCCGGTGACTGGGTCGACGACGTAGACGGCCGCACCTGCAGTGCCGTAGTACACCTTCTTGCCCCATGGCTCCATGTCGTGGCGGGGATCCTGGCCGTACAGCGGGAAGTGGCGTCCCGCCATGGCAAGTGTCTCGTCAATCAACGAGCGCGGGAAGCACAGACGCCCCTCCGGCGAGATCCAGCAGCCCTTGGCCGTCAGCAGCTCGATGCACGACGGAATCGCGTCGGCAAGCCCGATGTGCTCGAGCACGTCGAGCGCCGCCTCATGCACCCGCACCACCTCTGCATCGGTGAGCACCTTGTAGCGCCCGCTCTCCATGCCCGGGTTGACCGGCCTGATCTCGGTGGCGAGCGGCGCCGCGCGTAGAGCGCGACGCGCTTCGCGACCGCCGCGACGATTGGCGGGGGGTGCTGCGGTATCGGTCATTGGTCCTCCTCGAGCGGGCCTTGCGAGGTGACAGTCTCTCATGTCCGGCCGAAGGCGTGTGGGCCGAGGATCGGAAACTGTGGCCGATTCGGCGAATCCGTCTCACCAATTGATGAATTCCGCTCATGTAGGGTGCGGACATGGAGCCGCTGCCGCCCATGGCTGCCCTGCGCGCCTTCGACGCCGTTGCCCGGCACCTCAGTTTCCGCGCTGCCGCCAGCGACCTGAGCGTGACGCAGTCGGCAGTCAGCCACCAGATCGCCGAACTCGAGCGGAGGCTCGGCGTCGACCTGTTCGACCGCAGCGGCCGACGGGTCGCCCTGACGCCGCTCGGGTCGCTCTATCACCCGTACGTGCGCGATGCATTCGAGCGACTCGCTGCCGGCACGGCACTGGTGACGATGGGCGCTCCCACGCGCGAACTCGACGTACAGGTCTACGTCACCGTCGCCGTTCGCTGGCTCATCCCGCGCCTGCACTCGTTCACTGACGAGCATCCCGGCATCAGGGTGCGGCTCAACACGAGCCAACTCGACTGGGACTTCGATGACGGCGAGAGTGACGTGGCGATTGTGTGCACTTCGCAGCCGACCCCAGACGGCCACCACGCAACGCACCTCTTCGACGCCTCGCTCGTCGCCGTCTGCGCTCCATCTGTCGCTGCCCGCGCCACCGACGGCTCACTGCCGTTCGTCAGGCTGTACACGGCACCCGACGAGTGCGACGACTGGCTCGCTGCCGCTGGCCTCGCCGACGCCCCGTCGAGCACGATGAGCGTCGACTCGTACCTTCTCGCGATCGAGTCGGCCATCGACGCACAGGGCGTCGCCGTGGTACCCGAGTTCCTCGTTGCCGCCGACCTGCGCTCGGGACGGCTCGCCGCTCCGTTCGCCACGAGGCTTCCCCAGGCACGACGGTGGTTCATGGTCTGCCGCAGCGAGCGGGCAGGGCAGCCGCCCGTGGTCGCCTTCCGCGACTGGCTGCTCGGCCAGCAGCCGTGACCGTCGGCCGGCCGCTCAGTAGTGCGGCGGCGTGATGACCCAGAGCACCTTGGTGGGAACACGGCCGCGGTTGATGCACCGATGCGGCTCGGTGCTCGGGAATGCAAAGCTGTCGCCCTTCGAGAGCACGAAGTGGCGCTCGCCCACCCAGAGGTCGAGGGTGCCCTCCATCACGAGGCCGGCCTCGGCGCCCTCATGTGTGTAGAACTCGCTGTCCGCGCCCGGCCGGATGGTGCTGATCAACACCTCCAGCGGTCCCGACAGGTTCGGCGACAGCAGTTCCTCGGTGATGCCGAGACCGGTGAAGGTGAGATTGCGGCGATTTGCCGCCCTCACGATGATGTCGCGCTCGTCGTCGGGTCCAGGTGCGGCGGCGTGGAAGAACCAGTTCATGTGCACGCCCAGCGAATCGGCGATTCGCTTCAGCACGCCAATGGGCAGACGCGACACGTCGCGCTCGATCTGGCTGAGATAGCTCACGGAGATGCCGACCGCCGACGCCACGTCGCTCAGGGTGCGGCCCTGCGCCTTGCGCAGTTCGCGGATGCGCCCGCCGATCTGTGCCCCATCGACATCAGACAGATCGGCGGCGTCGGCATCGGCCGACGTCGCCTCCCGCGCTGAGCTGAGCGCCCTGATGGCCATGGGATCAGTCTGTCCTACGCACGCGTGCGCTCGCTCTTCGGATCGTAGAACGGGGCCATCGACACCCGGGCGGGCACCCGCTCGCCCGCAATCTCGATCTCATACGAGCCGCCCATGACCCAGTCGCGATCAGCGGCGGCCCCATCGTTCGACACATAGCCCATGCCGATCGACACGCCGACCGTATGGCCGAACATTCCCGAGGTGATCCGGCCGACAAGGACCCCGTCGCGCCAGATCGGCTCGTTGTGGTACAGAAGATGCCGGTCGTCGAGCAGGGCGAACTGGGCAAGACGCTGGGTCACGGGCGCCGACTTGGCGGCCAGCAGCGCCTCCCTGCCGATAAAGCCGCCTGGCTTGTCCCACGACACGCAGAATGCGAGGCCGGCCTCGATCGGGTTCTCGTCGGGTGAGATGTCGTGCCCCCAGTGCCGGTAGCCCTTCTCCATCCGCAGCGAGTTGAGGGCGTGGTAGCCGGCAAGCCGCAGCCCGAACGACGGACCCGCCGCCATGATCGTGTCGAAGACGTCCTGCGCATGCTCGGTGGGGATGTAGAGCTCGAAGCCGAGCTCGCCCACATAGCTCACGCGGCTGGCTCGCACCCGCGCATAGCCGAGGTCGATGATCTTCGACGTACCGAACGGGAAGGCCTCATTCGAGAGATCGTCGGTGGTGAGCGATTGCAGCAGATCACGCGAGTTGGGCCCCTGGACATTGAGTACAGCGGTGCCCGAGGTGACATCGACAACGACACATCGAGCGTCTGCGGGAATGTTGTCCTTCAACCAGTGGAAGTCACGCACCTGGGTCGCAGCGGCAGTGACGACGAGATATCGATCTGCGGCCTCGCGGGTGACGGTGAGGTCGGCCTCGATCGTGCCGCGGTCGTTGAGCCACTGCGTGTAGACCAGCCTGCCGACGGGCACATCGACGTCGTTGCAGCAGATGCGGTTGAGGGCGGCCATTGCATCGGGGCCCTCGACGACGAACTTGCCAAACGACGACTGGTCGAACATGCCGACCGCAGTTCGCACCGCATCGTGCTCGGCACCGGAATGCGGGAACCAGTTCTGCCTGCCGTAGGTGTACTCGTACACGGGCTCCACACCTTCCGGCGCGAACCAGTTGGCACGCTCCCAACCGGCCACCTCGCCGAAGCATGCGCCACGCGCGGCGAGACGGTCGTGCAGCACCGACTTGCGGACGCCGCGCGCAGTGTCGGGCTGTCGGAAGGGCCAGTGCATCGCATAGAGCAGGCCGAGTGACTCGACGGTGCGGTCGCGGAGGTAGTTCCGGTTGCGCTGGAAGGGCATCACTCGGCGGATGTCGACGTCCCAGAGGTCCATTGGCGGCCGGCCGTCGACGATCCAGTCGGCGAGCACCTTGCCCGCTCCACCGGATGACTGGATGCCGATGCTGTTGAACCCACACGCCATGAAGAGGTTCTTCACGTCAGGCGACGGGCCCAGCAGGTAGCGATCGTCAGGCGTGAAGCTCTCCGGCCCGTTGAAGAACAAGCGGATGCCGGTCTCGCCGACCACCGGCATACGGTTGGTCGCCGACTCGACAAGCGGGGCGATGTGGTCGTAGTCGGCCGGCAGTGCCGTGAAGCAGAAGTCGTCGGGGATTCCGCTGCGTCCGCCGCGCTGGGTCATTCCCCACGGCTTGGCGACTGGCTCGAACCATCCGATGAGCAGTTTGCCAGCGTCCTCCTTGAAGTAGCCGCATCCCTCCGGGTCGCGCAGCACCGGCATCGTCGGCGAGATTCCGTCGATGCCCTCGGTGACGATGTAGAAGTGCTCGGCGGCATGCAGCGGGACGACGGCACCCGCCTGGTCGCCGAGTTCGCGGCCCCACATGCCGGCCGCGTTGACGATGGCGTCGGCCATGATCTCGCCGCTGCCCAGTACCAGGCCATTGGCGTCCTCGGCCGTGTACGCAACGCCGATTGCCCGGCCGTCGCGCACGATGATGCGGTCGACACGAGTGTGCTCGCGGATGATGCACCCACGAGAGCGGGCGCCCTTGGCAAGTGCCTGCGTGGTGTCGATGGGATTCGTCACACCGTCGCCCGGCAGGTGCACGCCACCCACCAGATCGTCGACATGTGCGAGCGGCACGAGGTCCTTGATGTCGGCAGGGGTGATGATGTCGACCGGAAGCCCGAACACCCGCGCCATCGACGCACCGCGCTTGAGTTCTTCGAAACGCTCCTCGTTGGGCGCGACGCTCACCGAGCCTCGCTGCTGGAAGCCTGTGGCCTGGCCGGTCTCGGCCTCGAGCGTGGCGAACAGGTTTGTCGTGTACTGCGCAAGACGGGTGAGGTTGTGCGTGGCGCGCAGCTGGCCGACGAGACCTGCGGCATGCCAGGTCGTTCCGCAGGTCAGTTGCTTGCGCTCGAGCACGACGACCTCGGTCACGCCGCGCAGCGACAGGTGGTAGGCGATGCTGCATCCGACGATGCCGCCGCCGACGACGACGACGCGGGTGCGGGCGGGAAGGTTCGACATGTGCTCCTCCGGGGCGAGCCTGGACGCTGCGGTGAAATTTTGGTGATTATTTCACACGCTTCGGCGGCCCGGTGCTGCCGGCCCGCCGCACGGCGCCACCGGCGGCCAGCGAGTCCGGGCACCCGGCGGCCCTCCGTGCACGCGGCAGAGTGCGCGGTGTGTAATTTTGCCCGAGATTTCACAGCACCCGCTGGAGCGGAGGAACCATGGCAGACAGGGAGACAGCTCGGATCGTCGTCATCGGCGGCGGCATCGCCGGCGTGAGCACGGCCTACCACCTTGCGCTGATGGGCTGCACCGACGTGCTGCTGCTCGAGCGCGACGAACTCACCTCGGGCTCGACATGGCACGCCGCCGGCAACGTCCCCACGTACTCGACCTCGTGGAGCGCCATGCGCGCCCAGTCGTACACGGCGGCGCTCTACCGCGAACTGTCCGAGGAGTTCCCGATCAATTACCACGTCACGGGCTCGGTGCGCCTCGCGCACAGCCGCGAGCGCTTCGCCGAGTTCCGTCACGTCACGTCCATGGCGAATGCGCAGGGCATGGGGTACGACATGCTCACGCCAGCCCAGCTGCAGGAGATGTACCCGCTCGTCGAGACCCACGATCTCGTCGGCGCGCTGTGGGATCCGCTCGATGGCGACATCGATCCGTCGCAGGTCACGCAGGCGCTCGCCACTCGCACCCGCAATCTCGGTGGCCGCATCCGACGCTACGAGCGCGTCATCGGTCTCGTCCAGCACGCCAACAGCCACTGGACTGTCACCAGCCGCTCGAAGGACGGCGCCGAGCACGCCATCGACTGCGAGATCGTCGTCAATGCAGCCGGCTACCGCGCGGGCGAGGTGATGGCACTGCTCGGACGCCACCACCCCATTGCCCAGATGTCGCACCAGTACCTCGTCACCGACGAGATCAAGGAGCTTGCAGCGCGCGACAAGCCGCTGCCGCTGCTGCGCGATCCCGACACCAGCTACTACCTGCGCCAGGAGCGCAGCAGCTTCATCCTCGGACCCTACGAGTGGCAGTCGACCGCAATGTGGCTCGATGGCATCCCCGAGGAGTTCGCCAACATGCTGTGGCCCGAAGACCTCGAACGACTCGCCCCGCAGATCATCGATGCCGGCGAACGTGTGCCGGTGCTCGCCGACGCCGGCATCGCGAGGGTCGTGAACGGCCCGATCCCCTATGCGCCAGACGGCTACCCGTACCTCGGTCCCGAGCGCGGCCTGCGCAACTTCTTCCACTGCAACACGTTCAGCTTCGGCATCGCCCAGGGCGGCGGCGCCGGACTGCTCACCGCCGAGTGGATCCTGAACGGCCGGCCGTCGTTCGACGTGTGGGGCTGGGACCGTCGCCGCTACAAGGACTACGCGACGACCGAGTACACCATCGCCAAGGCCAAGGAGCTGTACCAGCACGAGTACGCGATGGGCTTTCCGAACAAGGAGTGGCCGGCCGGCCGACCGTCATGGACCTCGCCGCTCTACGACACGCTCGCCGCGAAGGGAGCGCACTTCGGCGCTCGTGGTGGATGGGAACGGCCGACGTGGTTCGATCCCACCGGCACCGTCCCGGTCGACGACTATTCGTTCTTCCGCACGCAGGCGTGGCGCGAGCCGGTTGCGGAAGAGTGCGACGCCGTGCGCAACCGCGTCGGCATCCTCGATATGCCCGGCTTCACCAAGATCGAGGTGCGCGGCAGCGGTGCAGCCGCCTACCTCGACCGACTGCTCTGCACCAGGCTGCCCCGGCCCGGCCGCATCACGCTCGCCTACGCGCTGCTGCCCGACGGCAAGATCCTCAGCGAGTTCACCGTCGCCCGGATCTCCGATGAGCACTTCTACCTCGTCGGTGCCGCTGGAGCCGAATGGCACGACCTCGACGTACTCGAGCACGCGCTTCCAGCCGACGGCTCGGTCACACTCACGAACATCAGCAAGGACTACGGCTCGCTCGTACTGGTCGGACCGCATGCTCGCGAGGTTCTTGCTGCCGTCACGTCGACACCGCTCGACAACGAACGCTTCCCCTGGCTCAGCATCCGAGACATCGACACCGCAGTCGGCGCCGTGCGCACGCTTCGCGTCGGCTACGTCGGCGAACTCGGCTGGGAACTGCATGCAGCAAACGACCAGTTGGTTCCGCTCTACAAGGCACTCTGGGCGGCGGGCGAGCACTACGGCATCCGCGACTTCGGCATCTACGCCGTCGACAGCCTGCGACTCGACAAGTGCTACCGCGGCTGGAAGGGCGACCTCGAGATCGGCTTCTCGCCGTTCGACGCGTCGCTCGACCGCTTCGTCGACCTCACCAAGGCGGACTTCGTCGGCAAGGACGCCCTGGTCGCCGAGAAGGCCAGCGGCTCGCCATGGCGGATGGTGCCACTCGTGCTCGATGAGCCGGGCGAGGCCGATGCACCCGCACTTGCGTCGGTCTTCGATGCAGCTGGAGAGCGCGTAGGCCTCGTCACGTCGGGAGGCTGGAGCTTCACGCTCAATGCCAGCCTTGCCCTGGCCTACGTCAGGCCGGCATTCGAGGCCGCAGGGTCGAAGTTGTTCGTCGACGTCTACGGCACTCGCGTCGGCGCCACCGTCGGGGCCGAGCCGCTCTACGACCCCACGAACGCCCGACTCCGAGCCTGAGGCGTCGGCGGGACCTGCACTGCGCTATCGCTGGCGGGTGCCGATCGCGACCGGCGTCACGGCCTCGGCGGCTCGCTTCGCGTGATAACTGCTGCGCGTGAGCGGACTCGACTCGACGTGGCCGATTCCGAACGACTGGCCCACCTGCTTCCAGTGGTCGAACTCGGCCGGCTCCGCCCATCGGGCAACCGGCAGGTGATTGCCTGTCGGACGCAGGTACTGGCCGATGGTGACGATGTCGACCCCGACCGCTGCGAGGTCGGCGAGCAACCCCTCGACCTCATCGGCCTCCTCGCCCAGGCCCAGCATGAACCCCGACTTCGTCGTCAGCCCAGCCCGCTTCGCCCGTGCAAGGACGCCGAGGCTTCGCGCGTAGCCGGCGCTGGGACGCACGGCGCGCTGCAGGCGCGCCACCGTCTCGATGTTGTGGTTGAGGACATCGGGACGTGCGTCGACGAGCACTGACAGGGATCGCTCGTCACCCTTCGCATCGCTGATGAGCGTCTCGACGGTTGTATCGGGCACCATCGCACGGATGGCCGACACGCACGCCGCAACGTGCGACATCCCGCCGTCGTCGAGGTCATCGCGCGCCACCATGGTGAGCACCGCATGGTTGACCCGCATCTCGGCGATCGCCGCCGCGACCCGTGACGGCTCGTCGGCCTGGGGATCCTGCGGCTTACGAGTGTCGACGAGGCAGAAGCCACATGCTCTCGTACAGCGTTCGCCCAGCACCATGAATGTGGCGGTGCCATCCGCCCAGCACTCACTGATGTTGGGGCAGCCAGCTTCCTCGCACACCGTGACGAGCCCGTGCCGCCGGATGGACTGCTGCAGCGAGAGGACTTCCGGCCCGCGGACGACGCGCGGGCGAAGCCACGCCGGCTTGCGCTCACCCGCAGCGAGGCCGTCGACGACACCTGCCTGCTCGAGTCGTCGTGCCGCACGCGTCGGCGACGGCACCTGCGACTCACCGACGGACACCACCGTGCCGGGAGCCATGTGATCGGATGCGCTGCGTACGGTGCTGCCGGCACCGTCTCCGCGGGAGAACGGCGACAGGTCGTCGGGGCGATGCTTCCACGCCACGTCCTGCCGTTCCACGACCCCGCTGCCCCATACCTGTGCAGCGTGCTCCACGACCAGGTCGACCACCTCGCGCATCGAGACCTGCACGCCCTCCTCGGCGAGGGACGTGACTGGTAGGTGGCCGATGCCGCACGGCACGATGTGATCGCGCATGTAGGACAGGTCAGGGTCGACGTTGAGCGCGAATCCGTGCATTGTCCGCCCACCTGCCGAGCGCGGCTGGCCGAGCTTCACGCCGATCGCGCAGATCTTGCGCGGCGTCTGGGTGCTGACACCCACCCAGACACCCGGATAGTCGTCGAGGCAGCCGACATCGTCGACTCCCAGTCGCACGAGCACCGACACGATGAGCCGCTGGATCGAGCACACGTGGTCGCTGGCGCCAAGCGAATTCGGCACGTCGACGATCGGGTATCCCACCAGCTGGCCCGGTCCGTGATACGTCACGTCGCCGCCTCGCGACACTGCAACCAGCTCGGCCCCGACGGCGGCGGGATCGACATGCAGGTTCGCTGCGAGGTCGGCCCGCGGCCCATGGGTGAACACGTGCGGATGCTCGAGCAGCAGCAGATGGCTGCCGCTGCCGTGCTCGTAGAGCGCGGTCTGCAGCGCGAGGGCCTCGCGGTAGGGCACCCGGCCGAGCCAGCGCGCCCGCAGCGTCATCGAGCTCAGAGCTCCTGTGCCCAGTCGCGGGTCTCGATGATGTCCTTGATCCTGGCAAGGAATCCTGCTGCGTAGGCGCCGTCGAACGCACGGTGATCCCATGCCATTGCGAGATTGCCCACCGGATGGACAGCGATCCCCTCGGTGCCTCCCGGCAACTCGACGACCACCGGCCTGCGAACGATTGCATCGGTGGAGAGGATTGCCACCTGTGGCTGGTTGATGATCGGCATCGTCAGCACGCTGCCCGCCGACCCGTTGTTGGTGATCGTGAACGTGCCACCGCTGATCTCGTCCGGGCCGAGACGACGCGAGCGAGCTCGGGCAGCGAGATCGTTGATCTCGCGGGCGATCGCCCGCAGGCGCTTCGAGTCGGCGGCGCGCACGACGGGCACGAGCAGCCCCTCGTAGTCGAGGTCGACGGCGATGCCGATGTCGATGTAGTTGTGCACGACAAGGTCGTGTTCGCCCACGCTTGCGTTGAGGTGCGGGAACTCGCCGAGCGCGTCGATGACTGCCCTCGTGATGAACGGCAGATAGGTGATGCTGAAGCCCTCAGTGGCCTTCCACTCGCCCTTCACCCGCGAGCGGACGGCATCGACGCTGGCGAAGTCGACCTCGACCACGCTGAACGCGTGCGGGCTCACGGCCTTGCTGGCGATCATGTGGGCGGCTGTAGCGCGGCGGATCTTCGACAGCGGCACCACCGTGTCTCGTTCGCCTGAGACAACGGGCGCGGCGGCCGGGGCAGGGGTCGGCGCCGGAGCGGCCACCGCAGCGGGAACGGTTGCAGGCGCAGGGGTCGGCGCCGGAGTGGCAACCGCAGCGGGAACGGCGGCAGGCACCGGGGCGGCCGACGGCGCAGCACCCGACTGGCTGCGTCGGTCGATGTAGTCGAGGACGTCGTCGCGCGTGATGCGCCCGCCGGGGCCGGTACCGGGCACGTCGTCGGGGTCGAGTCCGTGCTCGTTGACGAGGCGACGCACGACGGGTGACAGCAGTCGCCGGTCGCCCGAGGCAGCGGCGGGTTCGGCCGGCGCTGCAGCGGGAACGGGGGCTGGGGTGGTGACCGGCGCAGGTGCCGGAGTCGACGCGGCGACCGGCGCAGGTGCCGGAGTCGGCGCGGGAGTCGGTGCGGGAGCGGGCGCTGGTGCTGGCGCAGCGACAACGGGAGGTTCGGCGGCAGGGACCGCAGGGGCAGGGGCCGGCGCAGCGGCGGCCACGGCACCGGCGGCACCGACGACTGCGATGACCGAGCCGACCGGCACGGTGTCGCCTTCCGCTGCGCGGATCTCGACGAGCACGCCGGACACTGGCGACGGCACCTCAGTGTCGACCTTGTCGGTGCTCACCTCGAACAGCGCCTCGTCGGCGGCGACGGTGTCACCGACCTTCTTGAACCACTTGGTGATCGTGCCCTCGGTGACGGTCTCACCGAGCTGGGGCAGGGCGACGTCGGTCATGGCAGTGATCCTCCGGATCTCTCAGGCGTTCAGGCTTCGGCCGGTGAGCGACAGCATCGTCTCGCCGAACAGTTCGGTCAGGCTCGGGTGCGGCTGGATGAACTCTGCCACCTCTGCAACGGTCGCCTCCCAGTTCACGGCGAGATAGCCGCCGCTGAGCTGCTCGGTAACCCAGGGCCCCACCATGTGCACGCCCAGCACCTGGCCAGCCGTACCGTCGGGATTCTTGCGGGCGATGACCTTCACCAGGCCATCGACCTCGCCGAGGATCTGTGCCCGGCTGTTGGCCCGGAACTGGTGCTTCGCCACCACCACGTCGTGGCCGGCGGCGAGCGCCGCCTCCTCGGAGGGGCCTGCGAATGCCACCTCGGGATGGCAGTAGATGGCCCACGGCACGCGGTCGTAGGCGATCGGCATCGGCGACTCGCCCAAGAGGTGCTTCACCACGAGGATCGCCTCGGCGTATCCCACGTGCGCCAGCGCCGGCGTGTTGATGAGGTCGCCGATCGCATACACGCCTGGCTCGCCGGTGCGGCAGAACTCGTCCACCTGGACGAACCCGCGGGCGTCGACCGACACTGCGGTGCCGGCAAGTCCGAGGAGGTCGGCATACGGACGGCGGCCGATGCTCACCACCACGGCATCGACCTCGAGCGAGGCTGTCGACCCGTCGTCGGTGCTGTACTGCAGCGTGGTGACCGGCATCCCGCTCGGCGACGTCGACGGCGTGTGGCCGAGCACCTTGGCGCCGGTGCGGATGTCGATGCCCTTCTTCTTGAAGCTGCGCACGACGACAGAGGCCACGTCGGCATCGAGGCCGGGCAGCACCTTGGGAAGCCCTTCGAGAATGGTGACCGACGCCCCAAGGTCGGCGAAGGTGCTGGCGAACTCGCAGCCGATCGCGCCGCCGCCGATCACGGCGAGCCGGGCGGGGACACGGTCGAGCATCAGCACCTCGTCGCTCGTCATCACCACGCCGGGTGAGCCCGGCGCCGAGGGTTCGAAGCCGGGGATGGTGCGTGGCACGGAGCCGGAGGCAAGCAGGACGTTGCGGCCGGTGAGCACCTGTGTGCCGCCCTCGGGCAACTGCACCGTGACCGTGCGACCGGCACCGAGCGAGCCGACACCCCTGACGATGGTGATCTTCTTCGACACCATGAATCCTGTGAGGCTCTTCACGATGCCGTCGACGATCTTCTGCTTGCGCTGCTGCGCAACAGCGAAGTTGACGACCGGTGCCCCCGCCTCGATGCCGAACTCTGCGGCGTGGGCCACGTGGCGCTGCACGGCTGCAGTCTCGAGAAAGGCCTTGGCGGGAATGCAGCCCCTGTTGAGGCATGTGCCGCCCATCGAGTCGCGTTCGACGATGGCGACGTTCAGCCCGGCCGACACCGCGTAGAGCGCCGCCCCATAGCCACCGGGGCCACCGCCGATCACCACCAGGTCGTACTGGGCATCCATCGAGTCAGACTCCGCTCTCGTCGGCACATCGGGTGCCGGCGATACGGTACCGGCTTGGCAGCGCACCGACCCAGCCTCTGGGTACTGCGGCGGGTCAGCGTGACAGACGGCTCACGCCAGGTTCCACAGGGCGCGTCCCTCGCCACGCTCGAACACCAGTTGGCGGTCCGTTGCGATGAGGGACGTCGACGGAAACACGAGGGTGCAGGTGACAGGCCGCACCGTGAACCCGGTGCAGGTCGACGACTCCAGCGGCATCACGCGGGTGTTCGGCGCCCGCAGCGAGAACCCGTCGAGTCCGTCGGCGTCGTCGACACCCGAGAGTTCGACCGTGACGATCGCCGTCGCCACCCCCTCCTCGTAGCCGTTCACCACCACGACCGCATCGCCTGCCCGGCCCTCGTCACCGATCCCGAGCGCCGTCGACGGCTCACCGCCGGTGATCCTCAGCAGCTGCGCTCCGCCCGCCAACAGGATCGCGAGGCCGCACGCAACCGACAGGAGGAGCAATGTGCGCGTCCGCATGGCCTCCGCAGGCTACGGGCGGTACTGTCACGGACGTGCAGCGACCGTTCCGTGCCACTGGCAGCGCCGCGATCGCGGCCGTCCTGATGCTGACCGCCGCGGGCTGCGCCGCTGACGGGTCGGCGAAGGTGGCTCCTCCGGCCACGATCGTGACTGCGTCGACCACCACTACCGCCGATTCGAGCGGCGGCGGCGTCACGCCCTCGGCCCCCTCGAGCACGACCGCCATGGCCGCCGCCCCCGAGGCGCTGCAATTCTCAGCTGCCGGCGTGGGCGGCACCACCATCGACTTCGCGCAGTTCGCCGGTACGCCGGTGGTGCTGTGGTTCTGGGCGCCCGGTTGAGGCACCTGCCGTCGTGAAGCCCCCTCGGTCGAGGAGGCAAGCAACACCTGGGCAGGTCGGGCCGCGTTCGTCGGCGTGGCGTGGTACGGCTCCGACGACGACTTCCAGGCGTTCATCAACGAGTACGGACTCACCTTCCCGCAGGTGAGCGACCCCGATGGCGAGGTCTTCGCCCGCTTCGGCGTGGCGTCGCAGCCTGCCGTCGTCGTCATCGATGCCGCTGGCACGGCAACCCTTCTGCCAGGGGCCACCGACGCCGACGAACTCACCGCAGTGCTCACCGAACTCGGCGCCTGAGCGCCCGGCGAGCGTCGCTCAGCCCACCAGCACCCTTCGGGCGGCACCCTCACTGGCGTCGGTCACCAGCACCAGCACCTCGTCGCCCACCCGCAGGAGAGTCTCGGGTGTCGGCACGATCACCGACTCGTCGCGGACGACAGCGACGATCGCGGCATCGGCGGGCAGCGACAGGTCGGTGATGCGAGCATCGGCCGCCGGCGAGGTGGTAGCCAGCGTCACCTCGGCCAGCCGCGTATGGCCCCGCTCGAACGACATCAGCCGCACGAACGACCCCACCACCACGGCCTCCTGCAGGAGTCCGGTGATGACGTGCGGGGTGCTCACCGCGATGTCGACGCCCCACACCTCGTCGAACATCCACTCGTTCTTCGGGTTGTTCACGCGGGCCAGCACCCTCGGCACGGCGAACTCCGTCTTGGCGAGCAACGAGACCACGAGGTTGTCCTCGTCGTCGCCGGTGACAGCAGCGAGCACCTCGGCCTTCAGGATTCCCGCCGACTCGAGCGTGTTGAGGTCGCAGGCGTCGCCCTGCACCCACGACGCGCCGGGCACGTCATCGCGGTGAGCGCCGACGACCTGCGCGTCGTTGTCGACGATGCACACTCCGTGACCCGCAGCAACCAGCTGCTCGGCAATGAATCTTCCGACGCTGCCGCCGCCGGCGATGACGATCTTCACCATGCGCTCCTCATCGTGTGGCTGCCGGCGGCTGCGCCAGCAGGTGGTCGACGCGGTCGACCATCGTGGTGGGAACTGCAACGTGGACGATGTCGCCCGACTCGAGCGTCGAGCCCGGTGCGGGCAGCGTGGCGCGACCGCTTCGGCACATCGACACAAGACGCAGACCGGTGCGCTCGATGTCGTCGACTGGGCGATTGGCCCAGTCCTCCGACAACTGGTGCTCGACGACGGACACCTGGCCACTCTGATCGGTCCACTCGAGCCGCGACGCACCCGGCAGCACGCGACGGAGCACGCGCTCAGTTGTCCACACCGCCGGTGCCACGGTGGGAATTCCGAGACGCTGGTAGATGTGGGCACGGTTCGGGTCGTAGATCCGGGCCACGACGCGCTCGATGCCGAAGGTCTCGCGCGCCACTCGCGCCACGAGGATGTTGGAGTTGTCGCCATTGGTCACTGCAGCCACCGAGTCGGCTCGCTCGATGCCTGCCTCGAGCAGCAACTCGCGGTCGAATCCGACGCCGACGAAGGTCGAACCGGTGAAGTCGTCGCCGAGTCGGGCGAACGCCGAGGGCTTTCGGTCAATGACGGCTACCGAGTGCTGGTCGGAGGCGAGGATCCGACCGAGCGACGACCCCACTCGGCCGCACCCGACGATCACCACGTGCACGACACACCTCCTCGGCGCACCACCGGTGCTGGCCCGGGCAACGACTGTACCCACCGGCACCCCCGCTGTGGCCAGTCGCCTCGCCGTCCGGCACGACAGCAGCGCGCCGCGGGCCGTACGGTGGCCGTATGCGAGTAGTCATCTCGGGTGCAACTGGACTCATCGGCACCGCCCTCTGTGCGACCCTGTCCGACGCCGGCCACGACGTCGTCCGTCTCGTGCGCCGCAATGCCACGGCGAATGACATCCTCTGGGATCCGGCCAGGCGATCGATGCCAGCCGGTGCTCTCAGTGGCGCCGATGCGGTGGTGCATCTCGCTGGCGCCGGAATCGGCGACCGGCGGTGGTCCGACAGTTACCGGCGCGAGATCCTCGAGAGCCGCACCGCCTCGACATCGATGCTCGCCGATGCGGTCGCCACTACCGAGGACGGTCCTCGAGTCTTCCTCAGCGGCAGCGCCATCGGCTACTACGGCGCAACCGGCGACGAACAGCTCGACGAGTCGTCGCCCGCCGGCTCTGGGTTCCTCGCCGACGTCTGCGTCCAGTGGGAGGCGGCCGCCGCACCGGCGGTGCAGGCCGGCGCCCGAGTTGCGTTCCTGCGTACGGGCATCGTCCTGTCACCCGCCGGTGGCGCGCTGAAGAAACTCCTGCCGCTGTTCACCATCGGCGCCGGCGGCCGATTCGGCAGCGGACGGCAGTGGCAGAGCTGGATCTCCCTGCCCGACGAGGTCGGCGCCATCGTCCATCTGCTCACCACCGAGGTCAGCGGGCCCGTAAACCTCACGGCACCGAGTCCACTCACGAACGCCGAATTCACCAAGGTGCTGGCATCGGTGATGCGCCGACCCGCCCTGCTGCCGGTGCCGCGGATCGGACCGGCGCTGTTGCTGGGCGGCGACCTTGCTGATGCGCTGCTCTACACGGGTCAGCGTGTCATGCCCGGCGTGCTGTCTCGCTCCGGCTACCAGTTTCAGCATCCCACGCTCGAGGTGGCGCTGAGGGCCCTGCTCGGCCGCTGACGAGGGCAGACGTCGTCGTCGCGGCGGCGCCACCACGCCCTACTGGTCTGACGTGTCGACGCCCGGCCAGCGTGCCAGCGCACCGGCGAGATCGAGACGCCACGTGCCGATCTCGGCTGGCCATTCATCGCGGGGCACGGCCCACATCACCTCGAATTCGATGCCGTCCGGATCGCGCGCGTAAAGGCTCTTGCTCACGCCGTGGTCGCTCTCACCGACCAACGCACCTGCCAGCCGCAGTCGGTCGCGTGCTGCGGCGAGTTCTTCGATCGTCCGTACCTGCCATGCGAGGTGATAGAGGCCGGGGCGAGGTGACATCTGTCCGCCGGCCGACGGCGCGGCGGACAGACCCACATGGAACAGCCCGAGGTCGTGGTCATTGTCGCTGTCGGGTGCACGGAGGAAGATCGCTGCGTCGCCGATCGCTCCCACGACCTCGAAGTCGAGCGTGTCGGCATAGAAGCGCGCCGACACTGACGCATCGCTGACATACAGCACCGCATGGTTCAGCCTGACGATTCCCATCTCGGTCTCCTCGCTACGTCGATCTCGTGTCGTTCAACCCAACCGGCCCGACCTGCCTGGCCGACAGCACCGGTCAGGCCCTGACAGCCTCGATGGCGAGCGACAGCTTCACCTTGTCGCCGACCACGACACCGCCGGTCTCGAGCGCAGCATTCCACTCGAGCCCCCACTCCTTGCGACTCACCTCGGCCTCGGCGCTGAATCCGGCCCGAACGGCGCCCCACGGATCGGTCGCCACGCCCTCGAACTCGAGCTCCCAGTCGACCGGCTTCGTGATGCCGCAAATGGTGAGCTGCGTGTGGAGCACGTAGTCGTCGCCGTCGGGCTCGAGGCCTGTTGACACGAGGCGCATCTGCGGATGCTCGTCGACGGCGAAGAAGTCGCCACTGCGGAGATGCCCGTCGCGTCCGTCGTCGTGGGTGGTGATCGATGCGGTCTGCACGGTGGCCTCGACCGACGACTGCAGCGGATCGGCTGCGACGGTGACGCTGCCAGCGAAATCGGTGAACCGGCCGTTGACCTTCGAGATCATCAGGTGGCGGACGGTGAACTCGAGACTGCTGTGCGTCGGATCGACATTCCAGGTGCCGGGAGTGAGGGAGGAGAGGTTCGACATGGCTGCTGGTTCCTTTGTTCGGCCGCACGGTCGTGCGGACTGGGTCACCATATCCCGATTTACTTGTGCTCGCAACTATTTACTATCGCAAGTCTTCGCTACGCTCAGCGCATGGCATCACCACCGGTGCGCACCCACTGGCTCGACGAGACCGAACAGGCCCAGTGGCGAACGTTCGTCCACGCCGTGACCGATCTGATGACCGACCTCGAGGCCGATCTCGCACCACATGGCCTCACCAACGGCGACTACGGCGTCCTCGTGCTGCTCAGCGAGGCGCCCGATTCACAGTTGCGAATGTGCGACCTCGCCGCCGAACTGCAGCTCTCCCCCAGCGGGCTCACCCGACGCCTCGACGGCCTCGTCCGCAGCGGATGGGTCGAACGTGCAGCGTGCTCGCATGACCGACGCGTCACCTTTGCGCGGCTCACCGCCGACGGCAGGCGCAAGCTCGACGCTGCAGCACCCGACCATGTCGACAGCGTCCGCCGGCACTTGCTCGAGCCGCTCGGACCCAGGGGCGTCGAGCAACTGGGCATGCTCATGGGCAGGGTTCGAGAACGCCAGCTCGCCGATCGACGCGGGGCAGCGACATGACGTCGCTCCCGTCCGGCTTCACCGCACACGTCGCCAATGTCGGCATCAAGGACTCCACCGACGACCTCACCGTCGTCGTCTGCAGCGCATCGTGCCCGGCAGCAGGCGTCTTCACGCGCAGCTCCTTCGCTGGGCCGAGCGTGCAGGTCAGCCGCCGCCATATCTCCGACGGCCGCGCCCGCGCTGTCGTGGTCGTGTCGAAGAACGCGAACGTCGCCACGGGCGACCAGGGCCTGCGTGACGCCGACGACATCACGATCGCCATCGCCCGGCGGCTCGGGTGCCTGCCATCTGAGGTCCTCATCGCCAGCACTGGCGTCATCGGGCGCCACCTGCCGATGGACCGAATCCTCGCCGGCATCGACCTCGTGCCGATCCCGCCGACATCCACCGATGCCCTCGCGGTCGCCCGCGGCATCATGACCACCGACACGGTGAGCAAGTGGGCCGAATCGCCGATCGCCGGGTCGGATGCACGTGTAGTGGGCGTCGCCAAGGGCGTCGGGATGATCGAACCCGACATGGCAACGATGATCGCCCTGGTCTTCACTGACGCAGCACTGCCGCCAGCCGAGCTCAACGACGTGTTCCGGCGAGTCGTCGACCGCACGTTCAACTGCGTGTCCGTCGACTCCGACACCTCCACCAGCGACACTGCGATCGTCCTGGCAAGCGGGCACGCTGGCCCAGTCGAGCCCACCGCCTTCGAGACAGCGCTCGGCACAGTGTGCGAGTCGCTCACCCGGCAGATCGCCCGCGACGGCGAGGGCGCCGAGACGCTCATCGAGGTCACCGTCGATGGTGCTGCGTCCGTTGCCCAGGCACGCCGCGTGGCCAAGGCAATCGTGAACTCACCCCTCGTCAAGACCGCTGTGCACGGCGCCGATCCCAATTGGGGCAGGGTGGCGATGGCAGTCGGCAAGAGCACGACGTCCGACGAGGTCGACCAGTCAGCCGTCGTCATCCGCTTCGGCGACCTCGAGGTCTACCCCGCCTCGCTCGACGACGCAGGGCTCGCCGCGCTCAGCCGGTACATGCGCGGCGACGAGGTGCGCATCCATGTCACCCTCGCACCCGAGGGAAGCGCCTCGGCCACGGTGTGGGGCTGCGACCTCACCGACGGCTATGTGCGGATCAACGCCGACTACACGACCTAGTCGTCATTTCGGCGGCATGCGGATGCCGCCGTCGACCCTGATCGTCTCGGCGTTGAGGTAGCTGTTCGTGACGCACTCGACGACCACCGAGGCGAGCTCCTCGGGATGGCCGAGACGCTGCGGGAACAGCACCCCCTTCTGCAGATTCGCCTTGAACTGCTCGCTCGCGTCGCCCTGGCCGTAGATCGGCGTGTCGATCAGCCCCGGCGCAACCGTGTTCACCCGGACGCCCACCGCCGCAAGGTCGCGTGCAATCGGCAGCGTCATGCCGACAACGCCGCCCTTCGACGCCGAATATGACGCCTGCCCGATCTGGCCGTCGAACGCTGCCACCGAGGCGATGTTGACGATGGCGCCGCGCTCGCCGTTGTCCATCGGCTCGGTCGTGCTCATCGCTGTCGCAGCGATGCGGATGCAGTCGAACGTGCCGATGAGGTTGATGGCGATGACCTTCTTGAAGGCATCGAGGTTCGCGGCTGACTCGTAGGCGCCGTCCTTGCCGACGGTGCGCTGGGCCCATCCGATGCCTGCAGAGTTCACGAGCACCCGCAGCGGGCCCATGCTCTTGGCCATCTCCACGGCGTTCACGATGTCGTCGGTGCTCGTGACGTCGACCGCGCAGAAGGCGCCGCCGATCTCCGAGGCCAACGCCTGGCCCTTCTCCGACTGGTGGGCAGGTCGGCGACGACGACCCTGGCTCCCCTCGCTGCGAGGAGGCGGGCCGAGGCGGCGCCGATGCCGGAGGCACCGCCCGTGACGATTGCGACTGCACCGTTGATGTCCATGCGCCGACCCTATGCGCCGGACGCCCGGCACCACCAAGCCGAGCGGCCGATCACGCCCCCTGCGCCGCAGCCACGGCGAGGCGGTCGACCAAGTCGTTCATCGGATCGCCGCTGTGCCCCTTCACCCACCTGAACTCCGGCTGGCGCTCGGCGACGAGTTCGACGAGCGGCATCCACAGGTCGGTGTTGGCCACAGGCTCCCGCTTGGAGTTCTTCCATCCGTTCGCCTTCCAGCGCACCCACCACCGATCGCGGAAGCAGTGCACCACATACGTGCTGTCGCTGACCACGACGAGTGGTCCCTCCAGCGACTGCACCGCCTCGATGACGGCACGGAGCTCCATCCGCTGGTTGGTCGTCGATCGCTCGCCACCTGCGCCGCTCGGCGAGCCCTCTGGCGACACCGCCCACGCCCATCCGCCCGGGCCCGGGTTCCCCGAGCAGGCCCCGTCGGTGTAGACGACAGTCGGCTGGCGAGCCGGGGAGGACACTCGATCAGGCAGCGAAGTCACGCGGCGACACTACGGGCCGCACGCTCGCGACGGGTCGATGGCAGACTCAGTGCATGATCTTCGACGGGTACGTCAACCAGCTTCCCGACACCGACCCGGTCGAGACCGCCGAGTGGCTCGACAGCCTCGGTGCCGTCATCGACGTGCATGGCAAGACGCGGGCCCAGTATCTGCTCAGCCGGCTGCTCGAGCGCGCCCGCGAGTCGCAGGTGAGCTTCCCCGCCACGGTCAGCACCCCCTACGTCAACACCATCCCGCGCGATTCCGAGCCGTGGTTCCCCGGCGACGAGCACCTCGAGCGACGCATCCGAAGCTTTGTCCGCTGGAACGCCGCCATGATGGTCGTGCGTGCCAACAAGGCAGCCGAGGGCATCGGCGGTCACCTCAGCACGTTCGCCAGCTCGGCAAGCCTGTACGAGCTCGGCTTCAACCACTTCTTCCGCGGCAAGGACGACGGCACTGCCGGCGACCACGTCTACATCCAGGGCCACGCTGCGCCAGGCGTGTACGCCCGCGCGTTCCTCGAGCGACGGCTCGATGCCGACGACCTCGACCACTTCCGTCGCGAGATCGGACGGGGCAGCCGCGGCCTCTCCAGCTACCCGCACCCGCGGCTGATGCCGGAGTTCTGGGAATTTCCCACTGTGTCGATGGGCCTCGGCCCGCTCACCGCTCTCTACCACGCTCGCTTCAACCGCTACCTGCTGAACCGCGAGCTCGACGACACGAGCGCAAGTCGCGTCTGGGCCTTCATCGGCGATGGCGAGTGCGACGAGCCCGAGACCCTCGGCGCACTCTCGCTCGCCAGCCGCGAGCGGCTCGACAACCTCATCTTCGTCGTCAACTGCAACCTGCAGCGCCTCGATGGGCCCGTGCGCGGCAACGGCAAGATCATCCAGGAACTCGAAGCCGTCTTCCGCGGCGCAGGGTGGAACGTCATCAAGGTGATCTGGGGATCACGCTGGGACGAACTGCTCGCAATGGACAAGGACGGCGTGCTGCTCAACACGATGAACAACACGGTCGACGGCGAGTTTCAACGCTTCGCCACCGAGGATGGCCAGTACATCCGCGACAACTTCTTCGGCCCCGACCCGCGACTGCGCCAGATGGTCGCCCACCTCGCCGACCACGACCTGCAGACCCTCCCCCGCGGCGGCCACGACTACCGCAAGCTGTATGCGGCGTACAAGGCCGCCGTGGAGAACCTCGGCACCGGCCGTCCTACCGTGATCCTCGCCAAGACCATCAAGGGCTGGACCCTCGGTCCCGACATCGAGGCGCGAAACGCCACGCATCAGATCAAGAAGATGACGAAGGACCAGCTCATCGCCCTTCGCGACCGACTGCACCTCGGCGACGAGATCCCCGACTCCGACTTCGACGGCGATCACCCTCCCTACTTCCGCCCGAGTGACGACTCCATTGAGTATCAGTACATGGTCGAGCGCCGGCGGGCACTCGGCGGATCGATTCCCAAGCGCATCGTGCGCACCCGACGGCCCCTCGTCATGCCGGAGCAGTCGGTGTTCGACGAGCTGCTGAAGGGCTCCGGCGACCAGGCCGTCAGCACGACGATGGGCTTCACCCGGCTGCTGCGGAGCCTCGCCCGCGATCCAGGCGTCGGCCAGCACATCGTCCCGATCATCCCCGACGAGGGTCGTACCTTCGGCATGGACTCACTGTTCCCCGCCTTGAAGATCTACGCCTCGCAGGGCCAGAAGTACGAGCCTGTCGACCACGACCTGCTGCTGAACTACGCCGAATCATCGAAGGGGCAGATCCTCGAAGAGGGCATCACCGAGGCCGGGTCGATGGCCAGCTTCATCGCTGCCGGAACCGCCTACGCCACTCGCGGCGTGCCGATGATCCCCTTCTACACCTTCTATTCGATGTTCGGGTTCCAGCGTGTCGGTGACCTCATCTGGCAGGCAGCCGACGCTCGCACCCGCGGCTTCCTGATGGGCGCCACTGCCGGCCGCACCACGCTGCTCGGCGAAGGACTCCAGCACCAGGACGGGCATTCGCTCGTGCTGGCCAGCACGGTTCCTCCCTGCCAGGCATACGACCCTGCGTTCGCCTACGAGGTCGCTGCGATCGTGAACGCCGGTATCGACCGGATGTACGGGCCCGGCGCCTCCGATGACGAGCGCGACGTCTTCTATTACCTCACGCTGTACAACGAGAACTACCCCATGCCGCCGATGCCCGACGGACTCGGCCGTGACGACATCATTCGCGGCCTCTACCGCTGGTCGGCGACACCGGATGGCAGCGAGCCCGCAGCGAGCATCGTGTTCAGCGGGTCCGCACAGGGCGCCGCTCGCGCTGCTGCGGACGAACTGGCCGAGGCCCACGGCATTCAGGTCGACCTGTGGTCGGCCACGTCATACAAGGCGCTGCGCGAGGATGCCCTCGCCGCTGAGCGCTGGAACCGACTGCACCCCTCGCAACCGCGTCGACAGCCGCTGGTGGCGTCGCTGCTCGGTTCCGGAAGCGCCCCCGTTGTCGCCGTCACCGACTTCATGAAGATCGTCCCCGAGCAGGTTGCCCGGTTCGTCGAGCGTCCGTTCGTGCCGCTCGGCACCGACGGCATGGGCCGCAGCGACACACGCGAGGCACTCCGGCGATTCTTCGAGATCGATGCAGGCCACGTCGTGGTTGCCGTGCTGTCGGCACTCGCCGAGCGCGG
>JBEGVK010000208.1:0-3234 GCA_041178405.1 Actinomycetota bacterium
GTCAGCAGCAATGTGGCCGTCGTGCACGAGGACGTCGGCGTGTGTGCCGACATCCAGCGCAACTTCGCAGCCGGCGCCTACACGCCAGGGCCGCTGTCGCCCCGCCACGAGCGGGCCGTCGCCTACTACCAGGGCCGGGTCGCAGCCGCCGTCGGCTGACCGCTGCCCGGTCGCTCAGCCGACCGGCAGCCGCGCAGACGGTCAGTACGACGGGCAGCGGCCGCTGTCGTCGTGCTGCATCCGCATGTAGCCGCAGTTGTCGCACACCTCGGTGAGCTCGTCGAGTTCGGCCTCGCGCTCGGCCTCGACGCGCCGTCGCGCCATGCGCTTCCCGCGCCGATACGCCCACACCACGCTCAGAAGTCCCATGTCGTGTCCTCGTTCCAGTCCGGTCGGCCGACGACGCACACACCCGGGCCTGGCGTGACGTCAGACTTGGCCGACGTCACTGCGGGTGCAGCACCACCGCTCGCACGTTGGCCGACCCGTGGCGGAGATGCGAGATGGCGGCGTACTCGGGCGACGCCCAGAAGGCACGGGCGTGCTCGGCATCGGGGAACTCGATCAGGTGGAATCGATCGCCTGCAGGCCCGCCGTCGACATCGAAGCCGGCCCATGCCCTCGCCAGGTAGCGGCCCCCGTACTGCTCGATGATCGCCGGCACCTCCGCCCGGTAGCGCTCGTAGTCGCGCCGGGCGGCCTCGTCGGCCTCGGCATTGATCGTCACCTCGAACACGGCGTAGGCGGTCATGTCGGCAGCATCGCACAGCGCGGTTGATGGGTCTCACCCCCTCCCCTACGCTTCGCCCATGCCCCAGGCCTCGTTCACCTCGATGGACACCTCGACACAGGAGGAGTGGCTCGAGATCGGCCGGCAGACCGCCGCCAACCAGGGACGGGTCGCCGATCGGGTGCTCGCCATGCTCTGCTCGCTCAACGAGATCGTCGACGGCTTCGCCACCGACCAGCTCACCCACTGCCTGCAGACCGCCACGCTCGCCGAGCGGGCCGGTGCCGACGACGAGGTCGTCGTCGCGGCCCTGTGCCACGACGTCGGCAAGGCCGTCAGCGTGCCCAACCATCCCGAGATCGCCGCAGCAATCCTGAAGCCCTACGTGCGCCCCGAGGTGCACTTCATGATCGCCGCCCACCAGGATTTCCAGGGCAAGCACTACTACCACCACTTCGGCATGGACCCCGATGCCCGCCGTCAGCACGAGGGGCATCCGCACTACGAGCTCGCCCGTCGCTTCGCCGACGAATGGGATCAGAAGGCCTTCGACCCGCAGTACGACACGCTGCCCCTCGAGCACTTCGAGCAGAAGGTCCGCGCCGTGTTCGCCAAGCCCCGCTACTCCGGCAAGCGCTGAGGCCAGCCGTGCGCACCATCGAGGTCGCCGCCTACTCCGGCGGCTGGACCACTGTCGCCAGCGGCCAGTACATCCGCATCACCGACGTCGAGGGCATCCAGATTGCCGACATGTTCGCCGTGTCATCGGCCGACATGACGCACTGGCTCAGCGCCGGCCACACGCGCTGCGCGAATCGGCGCCTGTTCCCCGCACCCGGCCAGCAGTTCTTCACCAATCGCTTCGAGCCAATCATGACCTTCGTCGCCGACCACAGTCCCGGCGTGCACGACATGCTGTGGCGGGCATGCGATCCGCTGCTCTACCGGCGCTACGGCGTCGAGGGCTACCACCCGAGCTGCAACGAGAACTTCCGCACCTGCGCCGACCAATTCGGCTGGACGCCCGCCGAGGTGCCCGATCCCGTCGACTGGTTCCAGAACACCCCGGTGATCGACAACACCGATATCGGGGGCGCCCCGTGCGTGAGCGCAGCGGGCGACCACGTGGTGCTACGCGCCGAGCTCGACCTGCACCTGGTCGTCACGTCGTGCTCGATGGACCTCGGCCCGCGCTTCATCAACGGCCCGACGTGCACTCCCATCCGCGTCGAGGTCGCCGACACTCCCGACTTCGGCTGATCCGCCGTCGCCGCGACCGCCAAGGAGCCCTGCCATGACCGTCGAGACCCTCCGCCAGCGGTGGAATGCCGGCACCTACGGGCGGCTCGCCTGGGTGTCGATACCCGACGGCCAGCTGCTCGAGCTCACTGCCTCGAGCGGGGCCTTCGATGCCATCGTCCTCGACGTGCAGCACGGCGCATTCGACCGGCGCGAGGTGCTCGATGCGGTGCGATGCCTCGGCCGCTGGCCGGTCACCGTGATGGCACGCATCCCGTCGGCTGATCCCGATCTCATCGGCTGGCTCCTCGATGCGGGCCTCGACGGCATCATCGTTGCCATGTGCGAGTCGGCCGACACCGCCCGGCAGATCGCCGCGTCAGTGCGGCACATGCCCGAGGGCAGCCGCTCGTACGGCGTGTTCCGCGTGCGGCCCCACGACATCGACACCGTCGAGTATGCGCGCTCGGTGATCGTGCTGCCGATGGTCGAGAGTGCCGCGGGTCTGGCCCACGTCGACGAGATCGTGGCGGTCGAGGGTGTCGACGGCGTATTCATCGGCCCCGGTGACCTTGGCCTGTCGCTCGGCATCGGCGCCGGCCAGAACCGATCAGACCCCGCTGTCACCTCGGCATTCGCCACGATCGCCGACTCGGCTCACCGTCACGGCAAGAAGGTGGGCATCTTCGCCACCACCGCCGACTATGCGCGAACCACCGCTGCCGAGGGCTACGACCTCGTCGTCGCCTGGTACGACGCCGCCGCCATCGCCCAGGCACTCACCGGCGCACGCCTCGACTAGCGCCCTTCGCCCTCGGCGCGCAGCCGTAGCATCGTGCGCATGTCGTCCGCTGTAGCGATCCCCACCTCCGACGAACTGGCACCGGTGGTGGCGCTGCGCCGGCACCTCCACGCACATCCCGAGCTGTCGGGCCGCGAGCACCAGACCGCAGCGCGGGTCCTCGAGTTCCTCGCGCCGCTGCAGCCCGACCGCATCATCTCCGGACTCGGCGGCACCGGCATCGTCGCCACCTTCGACAGCGGCGTGCCCGGGCCCGCACTGCTCTTCCGCAGCGAACTCGATGCGCTGCCCATCGTCGAGGTCGGCGTCGACGAGCACGGCTCCACCTGCCACGGGGTCTCCCACAAGTGCGGGCACGACGGCCACACGGCAATCCTCTGCGGACTGGCGCAGCGACTCGCTGCCCGCCGGCCTGCGTCGGGCATGGTGCACCTGTTGTTCCAGCCCGCCGAAGAGGACGGCA
>JBEGVK010000209.1:0-5932 GCA_041178405.1 Actinomycetota bacterium
GCAGCCCCGGCTGTGGGCCTGGCCCATCCAGCCGAAGCCGACTACTCCGATGCCGAGACGACGGGTCATGGTGATCTCCTCTTGTTGTGCGTGCTGATTCTGCCGTGCCTGCCGGTCAGGGAGTGCGTGCCGGCACTGGGGTTGCGCCGTGGGCGCCACCTGTCGCTGCTCCCGCCGGGCGGACGATGCGCGCCGCTCGGGCGATGGCGGCGGCGACATCGCCATCGGACGGATAGAGCAGCGCCCTGCCCACGACGAGGCCGCGGACGTTGGGCACCTGCATCGCTGCCTCCCACGAGGCGAAGGTGGCGTCGGGGTCTGGGCCGGGGGTGCCGCCAAGGATGAGCGCGGGAAGCGTCGTGCACGAGAGCATGCGCTGCGGGTTGCTGCTTGCCGGCACCTTCAGCCATGTGCTCGTGGTGCTCGAGCCGAGGCCGCTGCCGATGGCCACGGCGCGCAGGAGTGCATCCTCGTCGGCGAGCAGCGTGGCCCTTCCGGAGACGGGATCGTGGTGATACGGAAGGGGCTCGACCATGATCGGCAGGCCGAGTGCGGCGCACTCGTCGACGGCGCGGGCACACGCCTCGAGGGTGCGTGCCGTGCCGTGGTCGTCGTCGGCGATGCGCAGCAGTACCTTGCCGCCGTCGAGTCCGTGCGACGCAATCGTCGCCGCGCTGTAGGCCGTCATCCTGTCGTCGAGCTCCCACTGCGCGCCGATGATGCCGCCGCGGTTCATCGTGCCGAACACCAGCCGGTCGTCGAGTGCGTCGAGCATGGCAAGGTCTTCGGCGATGTCGGCGCTGGCCAGCACACCGTCGACCTCTGGATTGGCGAGGGCTGTGAGCAGTGCCTCGAGGAGTCGGCGGCGGTCGGCCATCGCGAAGGGATCGCCCGGTACGCCGAGCGCGCCGCGTGCCGTGTGGTCGGCAGCGACGATGAACAGGCGGCCGTCGCGCAGGAGCGGGCGGCGTCGCCGCGCCATGAGCTTCTCGAGTGGACGTCTCGGCTGCTCGGCACGGGTGGCGATGAGCCACGTCCAGCGGTCGTCATCCAAGTGCGGCATTGATCTCCTCGAGGTACGGCATGTCGTCGGCGCACATCAGCCGTGCAGCCACGAGGGCACCTGCGACATTGCCGGCGCGGGCACACCTGGCGAGGTCCCAGCCCGACAGCAGTCCGTGGCACAGCGCACCGCCGAACGCGTCGCCGGCGCCGAGGCCGCACACGACCTCGACCGGATAGGGCGCGATGCGCTCGCGGACCCCGTCGGCCGAGGCGACGAGCACGCCGTCGCCGCCCATCTTCACCACGGCTGCCTGCAGTCCGAGTTCCAGCAGGGCATCGGCGGCTCGGTCGGGATCGCTCTCGCCGACGGCGATCTCGCACTCGGTGCGATTTCCGATCGCCATCGTCACGTGCGGCAGCACCTGGGCCAGCTCGGCGGTGGCATCCGACGGCCGCTGCCAGAACTGCGGGCGCCAGTCGAGATCGAGGATGGTGTGCGTGCGGCGGTCGCGCCACTCGAGCATCTGGTGGATCGTGCCGCGGCTCGGCTCAGCCGACAGGCACGACGTCGGGAACCAGAAGATCGGCACGTCGCGCACCACCGACGGATCGATGTCGGCGGGCTCGATGTTGAGGTCGGGCCCCTTCGGCTCGCGGTAGAAGACGATCTGGGGCTCGCCTGGATCCTCCATGATGGCGAATGCCAGCGGCGTGCGAAGTGCGGGATCGTCGGCGATCCACGTCGTGTCGACGCCGAATGTGTGCTCGAGTGCATGGCGGATGTAGCCGCCCATCGGGTCGTTGCCGAGTCGAGTGAAGACGGCGGTGCGATGTCCGAGTCGGGCGGTGGCGACGGCGACGTTGGTGGCAGTGCCCCCAACCGACTTGCGGAACGTGCGCACGTCGTTGAGATGCGCGCCGATCTGCTCGGCATAGAGGTCGACGCTGATCCGTCCGACGGTGAGCAATTCGAGAGGGCGGTCGGCGCTCATGAACGCCTCATTCCTGCGGCGTCTGCCATCGGTACGCGCGGGTCGGCTGGCATGTCGTCCCAGGTGGCCCGGATCCAGTGGTGGGCGGGGTCGTCGCAGAAGGCCATCGACCGCTCGCCGCCGGGGCCGGCGAGCACATTCAGGTAGTACATGGTGTAGCCGGGTGCGGCGACGCACGGCCCGTGGTAGCCGCGTGGCACCACGTACATGTCGCCGTCGCCGACGGTGACGTGGTCGTCGATCGCCAGCGGTGCGCTCACCGAGTCGCCGGTGTAGGTGCGGTGCAGGCCGAACCCTTCTGGTGCATAGTCGGCCGTGCCGGCCCTGCCGATGCGGAAGTAGTAGATCTCCTCGTTGTTCACGGGGCACTCGGGAGAGTCGTCGTGCTTGTGGGGTGGGTAGCTGCTCCAGTTGCCGTCGGGGGTGAGCAGTTCGACGCACATCAGACGGTCGGCATGGGGCCAGGCTTCGGGGCTGGCGAAGTTGGTGACCTGGCGGGTGGCCGGCCCAGCACCTCGTGTCTCGATGCGCACGTCGCCGGCTGCGCCGTAGCGCGGCGGGAGCGATCGGTCGCAGCGGGCCGACGGCAGGGCGATCTCGCCACCGCTGGTGCTGCTCAGCGTGTACTCGGTGTCGCGGCCCACGTAGACGAAGTCGGTGACGCGGGCGAACACCGACGAGCGGCCGTCGAGGGCGAACGACTGCCCGGCGGCAGTGACCGTGATGCCCGTCGCCGACAGCGGCAACACGATGAGTTCGGAGTCGCCCGTGCGAAGCGTGCGCGACTCGCCTGCGCCGAGGGCGACGACGTGAAGGCCGCAGAATGTCCACCCTGCATCGGCAGGGGTGACCCGCAGCGGGTCGGGGCCGTGCGTGGCGGTGCCGGCGGGAATGTGGCGTCGCGTCACGGTGTCACCACGCGAGCCGCACGAGGCTGCCGGATCCGAGCGACTGGTAGGCGGCGTCGGCGAGCTGCAGGGCACGTAGGCCGTCGAGGCCGGTGGCGAGTGGTTCGCGCCCGGCGCTGACAGCAGCGACGAACTCGGCGACCTCGGCCTGGTAGGCGGGCATGTAGCGCTCGAGGAAGAAGTTCATCAGCGGTGCGCGCGTGTAGCCGTGGTCGCCGGCAACCTCAGCCGTGGTCTCGTGGATGTTCTCGGCGCGGGCCATGCCCTTCGATCCGTGCACCTCGATGCGCTGGTCGTAGCCGTAGGTGGCGCGCCGCGAGTTGTTGATCTGAGCCATCTTTCCCGACGCGGTTCGAAGCGTGACCGCTGCGCTGTCGATGTCGGGCACCGATGCAATGGCCGGATCAACGAGTACTGAGCCGACGGCGAACACCTCGGTGGGCTCCTCGCCGAGGAGGAAGCGTGCCATGTCGAGATCGTGGATGGTCATGTCGCGCAGCAGTCCTCCGGACCGTGCCATGTACTCGAGAGGCGGCGGACCGGGATCGCGCGAGGTGACGACGACCATCTCAACGGCGCCGATGTCGCCGGCATCGATTCGGTCGCGCACGGCACGGAAGTTGGGGTCGAAGCGGCGGTTGAATCCGACCATCAGCGTTGTCGACGTCGTCGCCACGGCGCTGAGACACTCGGTCACCCGCGCGACATCGAGGTCGATCGGCTTCTCGCAGAAGATCGCCTTGCCTGCGTGCGCAGATCGGATGATGAGGTCGGCATGCATGTCGGTGGGGGTGGTGATGAAGACGGCGTCGATGTCGCGGTCGGCGAGGATGTCGTCGATCGATGCCACGTCGGCGCCGTGTGCTGCGGCGACACCGGCAGCGGCGTCGGGGAATGCGTCGGCGACGGCGGTGAGCACGGCGCCCTCCGTGGCGCCGATCGCGCTGGCGTGCACCCTGCCGATGCGGCCGGCGCCCAAGAGTCCGATGCGAAGTGCCATGTTGTGCTCCTGTGTGATGAGAGATCTGTGAGGTGGTTGGGCGTGGCGCGTCAGTGGCTGGCGCGTCGCCAGTCGTGGGCGTCGAGGATTGCGGCGAGCTCTGATGGTGAGGCGCTACGTGCGAGTGCGTCACCGACGAGGTCGCGCTGGGTGGGTGGCGTGAGGCCGCCGACCGGGGGATCGCGGTCGAGGTTGGTGGGGAAGGCGTAGCACTCGGTCGCTGCAGTGAGGACATGCTCGAGCGAGTCGGCGTCGAGATCGCCGACGGCCTCGAGCAGTGCGGGATAGACAGCTTCGGCAATGCGCCGGGTGTCGATGGTCTCCATCGGTCGTCCCATCGACGACGACACCTGCAGCAGGTTCGCCATGCGCAGGATGTCGGTGGTGCGGTTGCTGCCGGCGGCGTGGAGCAGGGCTGGGTTGAACCACACCAGGTCACCCTCCGCCAGTGCCAGCTGTACGTGGTGCGCGTCGAAGTAGTCGATGACCTCGGGATTTCGCCAGGCGAGATAGCCGAGCGGATAGCGCTGCGAGCCGGGCAAGTAGATGGTGGGACCCGACTCGACGGGCATGTCGCAGTGGGCGATGGCGCCCTGCAGGGTGAGCGCCGGCGAGAGCTGGTGCACGTGAAGCGGGTACTCGGCGGCGCGCTCGTCGGTCATGAATCCCAGGTGGTAATCGCGGTGCGGCATCTGCGCCTGCCCGCCCGGGTTCACCCGGTTCACCTGTGAGCTGATCTGGTAGCCGGGACCGAGCCAGGCTCGACAGCCGAGTGCGATCATGTCGTTGGCGTAGTAGCGCACGAATGCAGCGGGTGCCGCGACGGCGAGCTTCTCGAATGCGTTCCACACTCGGTCGTTGGTGCCTGGCTTCGCGAAGTGGTCGCCCTGTGCAGACCCGGCGGCATTCTGCTCGTCGATCATGTGCGTGAAGGCTGCGGTGACGGGCCGGAGCACGTCGGCATCGACAGCGCCGGTGATGACGACGATGCCCGCACCATGGGCGAGGACATCGGCCCACTCGTCGAGCAGGGCCTGCGGACTCGACGAGGCAATGAGCTGCCGGAGCGCTGCAGCGTCGTAGACGGGCACTCCGCTGCGGACGTCGGCAGCGAGTGCCGGGCGCGGCATCGGCAGTTCGACGGCGGCACGGAGGTCGGCCACGGAGGCCGATGTCGGATCGATGCGGCGGAGGTGCGTGGCGCTGGGGCGCAGATTGCTCGACATGGTGTGTCCTTCAGTTCTCCACGACGGTGGTCTCCACCGTGTAGTGCTCGGCGTGGTACACGGTGCGGGTGAGTTCGATGCGTCGGCCGGTGACGTCCTGCATGATGCGGTGCATCGTGACGAGTGGATCGCCGACGGCAATGTCGAGGTGCTGGGCCTCCCACGCATCGGCAGCCTTTGCGCCGTGGCGCTGGAATGCGAGGTGCGGCCGGACCCCGCGCTCGCGCAGCAGGTCGTAGAGCCCACGAGCCGTCAGATGGGCCACTGTGAGGTCGCTAGCGACCTCGGGGATGAGCCAGTTGCGCAACACGGCGAGCGGCTGGCCGGCGGCGGCGCGTACACGCACCATCTGCACGATGTCGTCGCCGGGCTGCAAGTGGAGTGCCTCGGCGCATTCATCGTCAGCTGCGACCCGGCTGAGCTCGACGACCGTGGTGGTGGGCTCGAGACCCTCGGCGGCGAGGTCGTCCCACAGGCTCGAGAGGGCGAAGCGTCGGCGCACCTGGTCGTCGACGACCTGCGTGCCGACGCCGCGTCGGCGAACGAGGAGGCCGGCGTCGACAAGGTCTTGGATGGCGCGCCTGACGGTGGGGCGTGAGAGATGCCACTGATGCGAGAGCGCGATCTCGTTGTCGAGGAACGAGCCGCGGGGTAGCCGGCCGTCGTGGACGGCGGCGCGGAGCTGCGCTGACAGCTGGTGGTACAGCGGCACGGGGCTCGTGCGGTCGAGTGTGAGGTCGAGATCGGTCACGGATTGTCAGTATGTCATGACAAAGTTGCGCCTGTCACGGGGACCATCGG